>QHZQ01000152.1:2207-21490 GCA_003224725.1 Acidobacteriota bacterium
ATTTGCCAATATAAGTGCCTGCCCGTAACCATATTATGTCACCGGGCTTTACCGCAGCAGGCTGGCTCAGTGCCGTTTGTAAATCCCAGGGCTTCGTTATGCTGCCGTCACCACTGCCAGAGCCGTTTGGACCGACGTAGAAGTCGGCTCCAAAAACCATCTGGACGCAGATTAAAATCAAACAGATAGCCACCATCGGCCCGATGAGATTGTTGAAGCCCATCCCTTGTCGAGCAGCTCTGATGGTTCCTATACCAAGAGGTCGTCTCCTTGCTTTTAGGCTGCTAGTGGAATAATTGAGAGATTGAGTTCTTTTCTCCATGGCATGGTTTCATTTTGCTTACAAACTGCCGATGAAGTTAAGAAAAGCAACGGGGTCACCAACAGCAGCACTGTTTTTCTCGAATCGTTCAGATTTTTAGAATGAATCATAAAGATCGGATTCGGCGCCCCAAGAAATTAGTTGGTGGCTTTGCTCGTACTTTTGGATTGCAATTCTGTTACAAGACGCTCAACCATGTACTCGGCACTCATAGCGCCCTCCCGATGCCGAAGGCAGTGTACGGCAGATGGCTGAAAGGTCACCTGCCTGCCCACCGAAGGTCCCATTTCGGCTGAAGCAGAACATGAGCTTCTGTGCATCGCTTCCCAGGGGCGATGGATGTGAACGTGTAGCGCTCTTTCCCTTCTTCAGACAGCCTCCCCAGTGGCTTCAACCAAAACACGATAACCTGATGAGCTTTGGTCGATCAGGTCGTCAGCCCATCCGTTGACACAACGCATGCGGGCGCTACCTTCCTCTGTGAGGAATTTCGCATTGCTATACTTCGCGTCGCGGTAATCCTTCACTGCGCCGCTTCTAATAATGTTGATTACTTGCTGTACGCCCTGCTCAATAGTCCACTGAGGGACAAAACCTAAAGTTCTGTGGATCTTGCTGAAGTCGACTCGATAGTTGCGCTGATCTGCACCGGAAATTCCGGAGACCAGTTTGGCAGTGGGTAAGAGTCCATGAATTATCTCGCCAGCCTCTCGAATGGTATAGTTCTGATCGTTCGAACCAACGTTAAATATCTGGTCGCGTACCAAATTAAGAGGCGCTTCCAATGATTTCAGCACACCGAGAGCAGCGTCTTCAACATGAAGGAAAGGTCGCCACTGATTCCCGTTAAACACTGTGATCACCCCATCGACGACGCCCTTCGCCGTTAGCAAGTTGATCACTAGGTCAAAACGGGTACGGCCAGAAAGACCGTAGATGGTTGAGAAGCGCAGGCATGTGGGAGCAAAGCTGGCGGTCGCCATGCTCATCAACACTCGTTCTGAAGCGATCTTGCTACGTGCGTAGAGCGAAACAGGATTGAGTTGGGAGTACTCGTCCAGAATTTGTTTGCTACCGCCATAGACGGAGCAGGTGCTAGCGAAGAGGAAGCGTCCGACAGCGCTGCCTTTAGCTACCTCAGCGATCATACGGGTGGCCATCAGGTTAACTTCGATGGTGAGTTCCTTGTTCAAGGCACAGGCTGAATCGCCGACGATGGCGCCCAGGTGGATAACGGCATCCATGTCACTCATGGCCTCCACCACTCTATCCACCTGGCGGAAGTCTGCATGCATCACCTCCAAGTGGGGGTGGCCCAGCAGATTCCGGATGGGTTCCGTACCGTAGAGGAGCAGGTCGAGCAGACGAACGCGATAATCCTTTTCCAGTAGTTTAGGCAGCAGGGCTGATCCGATGTAGCCAGCACCTCCAATAATCAACACGTTACGCACTTTACCCTTCTCAGGCAGCTTAACCAACTGGCGTTCGGCAAGTACCAGGTTGCGCCAGAGCAGGGACCACGCGCGAGCAGCCACCAGAGCACATACGCTTAAAAGCCAGGCTAGCACCCATGCACTACCTCCCGGGGTTACAGCTCCGTTGAAAGCGTACAAGAGAAAGCAGAATATCAAATAACTCAAACTGGTCGACTGAATGACTATCCAGCGCTTGTAATGGCCAATGTACGCCCGACCGTAAGTGTAAAAACCACTGAGCGTGAAAACCACCAGGCATATCAAGGTGAGTAACCAGGCGCTTCCGATGTAGCATCTCACGTAACTTCGCCAGATCCAGAAAAATACTTCGGTATTGGCCGTTACATGCTCAACCATTACTTTGTAAGAGAAGTGGGCAATAAACGCCGAGAGGACGGCTCCGTTAACCATTAAAGCGTCGGCGATCATCCGTACGGCTATTTCCCATGTCAAGCGCAAACTGTGCAGATGTTTCATAATTCCTCCAGTCACTACCAAGGGTTTATCGCAGGTGTGAATATGAAGAATGGGGCAGCACTCTCCCGCTCTTTTTAGCTTTCTTAGCCACGATCTGGCAGACAGCCTCGATCACATTATGAATATCTGTCTCAGTCATACGAGGATAGAGCGGCAGTGAGACAATACGGCTGTAAATCTCCTCGGCCACTGGCAGATCGCCTTGCTTGTAACCAAAGTTTTTCTCGTAGAAAGGATGAAGATGTACTGGAATAAAATGCACGCTGGCACCCACGTTGCATTCTTTGAGCTCCTCAACAAACTGCGCCCGATCGACGGTCAATCGGTCCAAGCGAAGACGAATGACGTACAAGTGGTAAGCATGATTCCGGTCACTGTACTCAATGGGTATCTCCAACTCAGGCACATGGGTGAATGCCTGGTTAAATAGGGATGCATAGCGTTGACGAGTCTCGATGAAGCCATCCAATCGGCGGAGTTGATGAATTCCGAGTGAGGCTTGAAGGTCAGTCATGTTGTCTTTGTATCCCGGTTCCAGCACTTGGTAATACCAGGAACCGGCATGCGTGTACCGTTTCCAAGCATCGCGGGTCATCCCATGCAACGTCAGCAGCCGTATGCGCTCGGCCAACGGCTCGTCGCCAGTGGTGATCATTCCCCCTTCGCCTGTCGTCATATTTTTCGTCGCGTAGAAGGAGAAGACAGTGACCCGTCGGATGCCGGGTGCCAAATCCTCCTGAAGGGCATCGGACCCAATCTTGGACCCATGATAGGTACAACCGACAGCATGCGCGGCATCTTCTACAACAGCGAGGCGGCGGCGGACCGCGATTTCGTAGACGGCCCCCAGATCGCAAGCCTGGCCGCCGTAGTGAACAGGAATGACCGCCTTGGTACGGGACGTAACTGCAGCCTCAATCGCCTCCGGGCTGACATTGAAGTCCTCTCCCACATCTACGAGCACCGGTCTGGCACCCAAGTGGACCACGACGTTGGCTGTGGAACAGAAAGTGAGCGTGGGGACGATTACCTCGTCACCGCAACCAATGCCCAGCGCACTTAAGGAAACGTGGAGGCCGGCAGTGCAAGAGCTGACCGCAATGGAATGTTTGGCGCCAACATAGTTTCCGAAGTCGGCCTCAAAGCGTTTGACCTTCGGGCCAGTGGTGACCCAACCCGAGCGCAAAGAATCTACGACTTCATTGATCTCTTCCTCGCCAATAAAAGGCAAAGCGTAGGGTAGAAACTTTGCTCGGATTGACTTTTCTGTGTTCGGTTGTGTGGACATTCTTTTTTTCCCAGGAGCCCTGCATGCTGCCAAGGCGGCACCACGAAGGATGAAAATGATTCCCCTCCACTGGAGGGGTGTAGGGATGGGTTGTTCCGGACGGGAAGGACCCACCCCTGAAGGCTGAAGCCTTCTTTCCCCTCCCCAGAGGGGATTTTCACGGGAGTCTGCCAGAAAGTTCAGGGCGCCGCTCAAGAACGACGCACATGAGCCCTACTGTGTTTGCATTAAGACCTGCAAACGCCCATCGGTTATTCCAGAGTCAATACGCTTCTCCACTTCGCTAATCGCTCTCGCCATTTCATCATTAATCTGTCGGTCCTTCCGGCCAATGCCACCCGGGCTGGGCATGATCTTCATTATAGAGATGACTGGTTTTGCCGTAGACGGCCTGTGGAACAAATGGGTCAAACACCGTGAGGTTTACAGAAATGTCGTTCCAAACGTGCGTGATAATCGCGGCGCGACAGCCTCTATCCACCACGTCGTTGACGTGGACGATCTGCCCTACTGTTGGCTTCATGATTTTTTCCTTTAATGTTTGTCATGCCAAGAGGGAGCTCTTTCGGTAACACTCAAGGCTCAGGATTAAAAACTGCAGTATTCCGTGAAGTTTGAATTCATGGGGAAATGAAAATTTGATCTTTGGTAGCGAAGAATATCGGCAAGGCAACAGGTATTAGCCCGGAGGATTCAGTATCAGTAGTTGTCTTGCCTTCTTCATCTCAGGTGGGTCTGGAAAACGTTGCCGCCCTACGGCTTTAGACAGAATAACCCATAAGGTTCGAAGCACAACCCTTGCGGCATACAGGAACGATGCTTCGCGAACATAAATAACATCGAGAGCCAGTTTCACCGGTAGTAGCTGTTGGATGTAATATATTTCGGGATCGTCCCCGTCTAGCATGAGTTCACCGTGCGTGTAGTTATAAATACTCCCGGGACTGGCCAGCCCAGGCGCCACGCGTAGCGTCTCGCGCTGCGGGGTTGTATAGTGCTCGCTGACGATTTGCGGGTCCTCGGGACGCGGCCCGACTATCGACATTCTGCCCCGAAGCACATCATAGAGCTGCGGAAGCTCATCTATTTTGAGCTTACGAAGGTAGCAACCAATGGCGAAAACACGCGGGTCATTGGCGCCGGTTATGGCGCTCCCCGGCGCCCCGTTGCGGTGGTGCATCGTGCGGAACTTATGCATCATGAACGTTTCGCCGTTGCGCCCAACACGGCGGGCTCGATAGAGGAGGGGACCCGGACTGCTCAGCCGAATACCAATCGCCGCCAAAACGAAAAGGGGCGCGAGAAGCACAAGCGCAAGCAGCGAGAAGATGATATCAAACAGGCGTTTTGCCATTCCGTCTTACCCGTCGAACCGTCATAAAGACCTCCGCAGCGCTCAGGCAGCACTGATTTCCATAAGCCTCGGCTTTGTGCCGGAGCGCTTCCAGAGAGCGCGGGTGAGGATAGTCTCGCAATTCGGATTCATAGCCTGCCATGGCGGCCAGTTTGACGTCCAGCGTAGAAGAGATGTCAACCCAGGTGTCCGGAACAAACGAACGCGGGTACCCCCACTCCGTACTGCTGGCGGTGTCAAAAGCATAGACCACTTCAATGAACGGCTCCGTGGGCCGCGTGGCAACCAACGTGGCTTTGAAAAGGACCTCATGATCGCGGTTCACATCGCCGCCATACTGGCAATAGATAGTTTTAGGCCGCACGTCCTGAACGACCTTTTCTAAAGAGGTAATGATTTGGATTAGCGGAAGGGTCTCGAGCTTTTGGTCTGGAAACCCTAGCAGACGCACATCCTCAATACCGATCTTCCCGAGTGCCCGACGGGCATAGGAATCCTGGGACGCGCCCTGTCCATTTTCATTGGCCGATCTGCCATTGGAAACAATTACTACCGTAACCCGATCCCCCGCTCGGGTATGCAAGGCGAGCGTGCCGCCACAGCCCAGCAGCTCGTCATCAGGATGCGCGGCAATTACCAGAACCCGGGCTCCCGGTACTAGATTAGCCATTCGTCCAAACCTTCCTTTCCCAGCCCTGATTGCTTAATTCCCGACCGCGAAGGATTTCTCCTTCCGGCCCTTCGAGTTCCAATTGCACGATGGCCCCTGTCCCACAGGAAACCATTTGCCCGCAAGCCGATTCCAGGGGACTGAATACAGGGCCGACAATCTGCCCTGGAATCGTATCAGCAGTCTTGGTTTCCGGTAGCACTGCGCAATTCCATATCCGCCAGCACCTTCCTTCCAGCCAACTGAAGGCGCCCGGGTACGGCCGTGTGAGCGCCCTTACGTAGTTATATATCTGGCCGGCCTCCAGCGTCCAATCGACCAGACCGTCAGCAGGTCGCCTGCGGGGAAGAATCGGTCCGTCGGTGGGGGACTGGGCTCGACCGGGACGTTCCCCGGCCAGAAGTCTTGGGACCAAGCGTAAAATCATCTGGCGATTTGACTGGGCCACCTTCTCGTAAAGGCTGGCGCAGGTGTCGTAAACGGATATGGGGATCTCGACCTGGTCGATCAAATGCCCTGAGTCCACAGAATCCGAGAGCCAGATCAGGGAGTTCCCCGTGCAGGTTTCCCCCTTGATCAACGCCCAGTTGATAGGCGCGCTCCCCCGATTGTGGGGAAGAAGTGAAGCATGCGCGCCAATCATTCCCATACGAGCGGTCGCCAATGTCTCGGGCCGAAGGAGTTGGCCCCAACCAATCACGAAAGCAATGTCAAGCGACATCGCGTTGAGTACAGCGATAGCTTCGTCGTCGTTAATGTTGCCGACTTCGTAGACGGGCAGGTCAAACCCGCGCAGTCCAGAGGTGTATTCGACGCTGCCACAGCGTCTGGAGCGAGCCTCCGCTTTGAGAGTGATGACACCTTCGACTCGTACACCCGATTCCAGCAGAGCCTTGAGTGCGGGGATACCTTCCATGTGGATGCCAATCCACCCAATCCGCAGATTCTGTTCCAGCGACCTCACCACCGCACCTCCCTGACGGCACAAATCAATCGCTCGTGGTCGCCTTCTTGCATCCTGGTATAAGGCCATCTCCTCATCACCGATTTCCCCTGGCGGCAGAAAGTGGGTCATGTGGACCTCCATGGTCAGACGCTACTTCCTGATCCGGCATAGGACGTGCGTCTGCAAGCAGTGCAGTGGATTAAAGAGAGTATATAGGGAAGGGTGGATTCGCAGGATCGACGAGAACGCGGCCGATGCGTCCCTGTCCCAGAGGCAGTTCGGGGGTATCTCCGACGAGTATTGGCATTAATTTTCGTCGCGCATGTTTAAGCCTTTACCCCATCTGGCCCCCTGCTTCTGGTAGAGTTTCGGCCGATTCTCATGGTCACCCCAGCGGTTCCAGAACCTGATCAACCCTGCCAGAAAGCCAAGGCCCCAGGCCAAGTGAAGTGCCAAAAAAGCCAGTACAAGAATCGGAAATAGCCGCTCGCCCCTCTTTCGCGCTAAGAAAATCGAAGCGCCTAAGTTGGCAACCATGTAAGAGCCTGCCGCCAGACCCAATATCCATCGCCCTGCAACGGAGAAGGGCATCAGTAACAGGGAAACTAGAAGGGTGGCGACAAAGAGAGGAGGTACAGATTGGCGCATCCGCATCTGTCGAGGATGCTTCTGCATAACCCGAACCTTCCAGTAACCATATTGGAAATATTGACGCCAGAGCGAGCGGAGTGAACTACGGCTAAAGTACCGGCAATACACATCAGCGGCTAACAAGATTTTTGCTCCACTCTTGCGCAGGCGGTAATTGTATTCATCATCCTGATTGCGTACCAGTTCTTCATCGAAAGGTCCAGCTCTTTCGATGATGGCGCGTGTGTAAGTCGGAAACGCTAAGGTATCGACCAGCATGGTTTTATTGACCACCGTACGAAAGGCAGAACCACCGACACCAAAGGGAGAACTCATGGCTATGGCGATGGCTTGAGCAATTGATGTCTCGCCCACCGTTTCGAGCGACCCACCCACACCTTCAACGCCGTCATTCATTAAGTGCTCTACGCAACGGCGGAGATAATCTGGAGCAATCTCACAATGTCCATCCACGCGAGCAATGATGTCTCCGCTCGCCTGCGCAATGGCCGCGTTCAAACCAGTTGGCACAATCTTCCCCGGATTGTCAATCAGCCGCACGTTAGAATTTCGCGACTCAAAAGACTGGACGATTTCACGCGTGCCATCTTTAGACATGCCGTCGGCAACAATTACCTCGAACCGATCAACCGGGTAATCCTGCATCAGCACTGCATTAAGGCTGCGCGCGATGTACTTGGCTTCGTTGCGGATAGGCATGACAACGCTCACCATGGGTGGGGATGAGCTGTTTGCTATTCTCAACATTTTTGCCTCTTTCGTTTTAAGTCGTTAAATCTTGCAAAAGGATTTGTAACATTGTGTGAAAACCCTCACGCCGCCAAGAACTGCAGCAATTGATCGATTGAGCGACTCGGAGTCTCATTTGACTCAAAATACAAACGGAGAGCCCACGAATCACACGAATCGGATTTGAGTTCCCTTATCGGAGGGCACCCGGGCCTGAGGGTCAGGACACGGCAAACCTGGGTCATCTGCACACGTTGGATTTTGTTTATAGCCCGTGAAGCACACGAACCGGCAGCAGAACAGGGGTCTTCCTTATTGGTTTGGATTCGTGTAATTCGTGGGTGTGATCTCCCTGGCTGTGGCTCTGAGAAATTTCAAATATTTTTGGCTTGGAATTCTGTTGCTATGGTGGGGATCGAGTCGAATCCCGAGCCGCGGTTTGGTCGAGGTCCCTTGCCATCTTTCCTGCTTCCTCGCCCTCGGTAAGCAGGATCACACCACCCTGGTTTTGCCTAACAGTTTTGCTTTATAAGCTAGCCATAAGTTCCCTGATTCCTTCCATCCATTCCCCGACGGCTGGCCACGGATCACTCGACCGCCAGACTTCAAGGCGAGTCCCGGCGGGTTGAGGTCCGAGTAACTCCCTTATTCCTTGCCAGATAGTGGGGTATAAACCGGGATATCCCGCAGGCGGACCTTTCAAAATGTAGAGGAAGCGTTTCACGTCTCCCCATAACCAACGTGAGGTTACGCCCGCGACATAGTCCGTGGCAGATTCAACGCCCTTGCCAGTGAGAATCGCCACCCACAATCGTGGAAACTCTGTTCCTGCGTCCACTGCCAACTGAAGTGAACCCCATAACCTGCCATTAACTTCTATCAGATAAGGCGGGTGCACACCATCATCCCGGAACTCGACCATCGCCGGACCGTGCCACTGTAATTCAGATAGCAACCTCTCAGCCGGCTCTTTCAGGCGTGGCTCCAGTCGGATAGAACGGCGCAAGCTACTTCCAGAGCCGGAGGGCCGCACGTCCCGCAATCTTTCGTGGGCAAACCAAACCGCTGCTCGTCCGTGGTCACACAAGGCAAACACTCCTTTGCCTTGCCCTTCAACAAAGCCCTGAATGAGTGGCCAGCAGTCACCTTGTTTACGCGTCACAACGGCCTGATCTAAAGCCTCGTTGTTGGTCACGTAAGTGGTGCCTAAGTCCGCCAGAAAAGTGGATCCGTTCCACGCGTGGCTGAATCGCGGTTTCACGACGCAGGGGAACCCCACTTCACCTGCAGCCGCCCGACACTCCTCAAGTGACTTGGGGAATCGTGTCGGTGGGGTGGTTATGCCGCAAGCCTCCGCTCGTTGGAGCGTCTGTGCCTTATCGAAAGCGCATAGAAGCATATCAGTCGGCCCACAACCCATGATGATGCCTAACGCCTCCCATTCTTGCCGCTCAGCGTTGCACAATAGACATCCCTTTTCCGTGAGAGGCAAGACAATGTGCACGCCTTCCCGGTATGCCCATGCGCGCAACGAGGCAAAAGCTTCAACAGTTTGCCCGGCCAACAGGAAGCAACCACGGCAATAGTGCGACCAGCCACTCAGAGGCCAGTGCCGGTGACTGGCAACTAATACGGTGTAACCCGCCCGACCTAGCGAGCGAACACATGCCAGCGCCTGGTTGGTTTGTCCGTCGAGAATGAGAATGCGCTTAGGAAGGGTCATAGCGCACGTTTCACCGTCCGGAGATGGTCAGTGAGATAATAGGGGGCTAATGCGCCAACGGTCTTAGCGTGCAACACACTGGGTGTATCAAGTGCGTGCGCTTCAATTCGAGGCAACAGGTAGGGATCCGTATCTGCACGCGCTAACCCCAGATCAGTCGTCACAGCCAGTTCGTAGCCCGCCGTCCGGACAGTTCTAGCATAATCTGGCGAAACCTGTCCGAGTCGAGTGCTGCCATAAGGGTAAGCATACGCCCGCGCCTGCGCCTCACCCAGGCGGCTGCGCAGGATTGCCCGCGACTCTTCCGCCTCCTCGATCAGTTGTGTTTGAGTGCATTCACGCCCCTTGAGGTGACTATGGGAGTGTGCGCCGATGGTGACGAGCCCGGACGCCACACAAGCTTCGAGGTCGGTCCAGTCCATCGATCGCCATGCTTCCGGCGGTACCCGGCTTCGGTTCTTCTGCGACCAGCTATCAAAAGGCAGGGGTTCTTTCTGTCCTATGAGACTGGTAACCACAAAGGCGGTTGCCGGAGCACGATAGCGGTTGAGGATGGGAAGAGCTTGCGTATAGAAATTGGCGTATCCGTCATCGAACGTAAGACAGACCAGGGGCTTAGCCGAGCCACCGGAAATCCTCAGTCTGTGGGGTAGCTCGAGCAACGGCACGAACTCTGCAAAAGCGGCTAAGGCCCGAATCTGCTGATCGAAGACGCTCGGAGGCACATTCCAGTCATCCAGCCTTGGATCAACAAAACCTGCATCCGCAATGCGGTGATAGAAAAATATACAAGCCTTGGGACATACGGAGGGCCAAGTGAAGAGTTTCGCCAAGACGGCAGCCCGGCCAGCAGTCTGTTTAATAGCTCGCTTAAGAGTTATTCGGCCAATCATTAGCAGTGTTCACGGATAGTTAACGGTTCCGGTCGTTCCAGGAGTAAGGTGAAGGCTTTCCAGACAGAGTTTGGTTGCCTCATCGTTCAGTTAGCGAACTGTGGCTGGGCTGCGGTTCGTCTGGGGGAGGAACTCTTTCTGCGCGGCGGGCACATTACAGATCACAGCCCGGAACTTACCGTTAGCCGCACGGGGCACATCTTCTACCCGCTCAAGGATCACTTCCACGGGACCCATCCGTGACTGCAACCGTTCGATTATTGAACGACCGACTTCGGGCGTAAAATCCGGCGCGCGCACGTAGCGCACCCGCATCACGTCAAACTCTTCCTGGACGATCTGGGCCAAGCGGACAGGGATGCCGTAGAAGACGGGATTCAGCCAGGAGATGCGTCGCCCATCGCGTGTGATCAACAGGTCATTGGTTCTGCCCTCAATCCTCGCGATTGTGGGGAGCGTGCGCCTGCATTCCGGCCACAATCTCCGACTCGATAGCGAATGAGAGGCATATCGACATTCAACAGCCCGGTACAAACCAGTTCGCCAAAGGCACCGTCTGGCACGGACTGATCACCTTCCAGAACTTCGATCCATCCTACTTCGGGCCACCCATGCATTCGTCCGGCTTGACACTCGCTGCCTGCTGCCACAGTCTCCGCCATGCCGTAGGTTTGGCGTACTGGGCTTTGGAATGCCTCGGCGATCGTTCGCCGCTGATAGTCGAATAACGGTTCGGCGTTGGTGATCGCGACCGCTATCTTGAGATCCGCACGTCCGAGGCGCAGGACTTCTTGTGCCAGTGCATAAAGGGATGAGCTGTACCCATAAAGATAGACGACTCGATAACGGACAAGTGCGTCAAGATAGTATGGAATGAGATCGGAAGCGAGGTGATAAGTCGACATGTAGAGTTGGTTCAGAGCCCTGTTCCACACCCAGAAGGGCGGCCTGCGCTGATGTACAGGCGTGATCATTTGCCCGCCCAGCATAGCCCAGCGGTCGTGGCGTGAGATACCGTGCCACCCACGCGCCCGCGCCACCGACAAGGCATACAGTGCCCGCATGGTTGCGCGGCTTCTAAAGAGGTCCAGGGGTTTGCCGGTGGTGCCGCTGGTATGCAGGTGGAACATTCGCCGCATGTCGCAGTCATCTGCCACAAAAGCGGCAGGATGCTCCCGGATGACTTCCTTCTCCAGGACCGGCCAGTTTTCGAGATATCCCCAGGAAGCGCGGTCGCCTCGGCGACGACGCTCCATCCAATGTTCGCGATAATAGGGCACCCGGGTGACGGCCCGAAGAAGCAGATAGCCTAGCCGCTCTTCCTGCCAGACCTTCCACTGCTCAGGGCTCCAATGCTCGCGCTCCATCACTTCTTCGACTAACCGCTGGGTCTCATGGCCAAAGCGCCAAGAGCGCAGGTAAAGACCACGCAAGCTGGCGGCAACCGAACGAGCGGGCGCGGGTAATTGATGGTAGATACCTAGCAGCCTATTGCTCATGGGTCATACCCCTGGGTTGCAGTCATCAGTAAGGTGCTTCAAGCTTCCAGCGGCCATCCTTTCCACAACCACCTTCTCTAAGGTGCGCAAGGTCGTATTCAGGTCATTATTGGCGATGACGACCGAGCTTCGAACCCATGGAAACACTTTTTGGTATGCCACCCACCGGCGTTTCAGGTAATCTACTGAATACTCACCTTTCCTCTCGTATGCTTCTTCCGGGCTAATGTCCAGATAAACCGGAACACTCGGTGTCGGGGTGAGCAGCGCCAAGAATCGAATCCAAAGCCACTTGCGGCCATCGGCGACGTCGACGAGCGTGTCGTAAAAATACCGGTCCATAATGAGGACCTGCTTCTTTACCTTCTCAACATAAAAGCGATAGAAGAGAAAAATAAACAGGTCCATCAGATAGATGCATCGTCTTAGAGGTTTATTCCATACTATGGAGTTTCTCATGTCCATGACCACAGCCATGAAACGACCCTGGTCGAGGGCTTGTTTCCCATTCCAATTGGAGCCCTGTGAGCGGTCCCCCGTCCACCTCAGCAGTCCGTTGAGACGACCAATATCACGCTTGATCCAATCCCGAAGCAATCGTGTATAGGCATACAAGCCTATGTGGTCAGTCATGTGAAAGACGGTGACACGCCTGTCCTGTTTCTCCAGATTCGTCTTCAACCCCTGTATCAGGGTAGATTTTCCTGCCCCGTCCAAACCCGAAAATGTGATCAGCATTGTTGACCCTCTTTTCCCAGATGGCTGCCGCAGGCCGACCCTTGAAGCGGGATTGGTCTAGTTTGGTCGCTGGGTCGTTTGCAGACGATCGGCGAGACACTTTCCATTTTGCCAGAGATCGAATTTTGCCTCAGCGTACCTCCGGGCCAAATTGGCATACTCGAACCGCAGGGCTTCGCTTTTCAATAATGTCTGTATCCCATCTGCCAAAGCTTTTACATCCTTGGGAGGTACCAGTAGGCCGCACCTGCCATTATCCAGTGCCTCGGGAATGCCCGCCACGCGCGAGGCGATCACCGGGGTGCCCAGTGCCATACTCTCTCGAATCACATTTGGCAGGCCATCCCCTATGCCATCGGAGGGATGAACTAAAATGGTTGCCCCTCGCATGGCCGCCTGAACGGCAGTGAACGGAAGCCAGCCCCGAAATTTCACCCTGTCCGCCATCCGCAACTCATTGACTAATTCTCTCAATGAGCCTGCCTGCTCACCGTCCCCTACCAATTCGACTTCAATGTTGATGCCCCTAAAGCTCAATTCATGTGCTGCCTTTAGCAGATAGTCAAAACCTTTGTTTTTGTCAAATTTTCCCACTGCAATGACTTTTCGCTCAGGCCGACCCTTCGGTTCATAAGGAAACTCTGCAAAATCCAGGCCATGGTAACAGACCAGTATCTTGGCTGATATCTGTTGGAAGATATCAGAATATTCGTCCTGTAAGAATTTCCGGTTAAACTCACAACAGGTAACAATATTGTCCGAATAGAGCAGCTTCTGCCGCAGATAGACTCCATTGCGGTACAGGTCCGTCCCGGCATGAAGCCACATAGAAAAGGGAACCTGTCGCTTCATGAGGCGGTGGAAAATATAGGCCGCGGTCGCAGCATAATTCCCCCAGTATGCCAGGATGTGATCATATTCATGGGGATATTGTTGAGCCCAGGCGCACGCCTTAGGATACACATAAACGCTCTTAGCAAGTGCAGCCGTTCCGAACTTTGCGGCCGAAAAGCTAACGGCGGCTGTGTCTCTTAGAAATGTGCTGAGATTTCCGGGCTTCCATGGTCTGGCCGTTCGAAGGCTTTTGCCGAGGCTGATATGGTGAACTTTGCTTCTGGGAAGGACATACTCACTCAGGATATCGAGACTGTAGTGCCAAAGGCTGGGTTCGAGAGGGTAGATCGGAAATATCTCGATATCAATCCCAGCCTCCAATAGGGCTCGCATATCCCGCTCAAAAAACGTAGCCACGCGGGCTGGATACTTGCTAGTGAAAACAGCAAGTCGCATGCTCGGAGTTTTCTCCACCGCCTCTGGCGATCTGGTCTTCCCTCACCGGCCAATCCCTACCGTCGCAGAATGGTTCTGTCGCCGGCATCACCATGAAAGTTTGTGCTTACGTAACCACAACTCGAGAGCCAGCAGGTTGAATACGCGTTGGTAGACTCCTGCTCTGCTGATCGTGCCAACACGATTACCTTGCCTCGCCTTTCTGAACACGCTCAGCCACTGCTGGACCAAACGCATATTGACGAACGCCCGTATCCGGGAATTTACCGACACCAACAGGTCTTCCGCTACCTGATGAAAATGAAAGGGCAGCATGACATCCAAGGGAATGCTGAAGCCGTGCTTCGGATGTGCGGCGACTTCCTTGGGTAACCATTGCTTTGCCAACGCACGCAAAACGATTTTACCTGTGCCGCCATCGGTCTTGGTCCGGTGTGGTAGTGTTAGCCCGAGCGCCACAACTTCCTCATCCAACATGGGCACCCGCACCTCTATGCTGGCTAGCATGCTCATCATGTCAACCTTGCGCAACATATCGGAGGGGAGTCCAACGGAAAAGAGGTTCTCCGTCATGCGAAGGGATAACTCTTCAAGGTCGGATACACCCGGTGGATGGTAGCCATCGAAGTAACGGTATACAGTCTCAAGACGTTCACGGGCAGCCGGCAGGACGAGTTCTTGTTTTTGTTCTTCACTCAGATAATTCGAGAGTCCAGCAAGCAGCATCGATGAATCCCTTTGCCCCGCTTGTGCCAACTGAACGGCTTTGGCCATTTGCCTCCCCCAGTCCCGAGTCCATCCCGTCAGATAGTTAACGCTCCCCCTTGTAGCTTGACGTAACCATCCAGGAAGTTTCATCAGTTGGATCAATTTGTTGGCCCGCCAAAAGCGGGCATAGCCTCCGAATGCCTCGTCCCCTCCGTCGCCGGACAGCGTGCAGATGAAGCCGCGCTGGCGAACAGCTTTAGAAATCCAGTAGGTTGGCACCAGACTGGTGTCGGCAAAAGGCTGATCAAAGTGGTCCAGGAGATGCAGAATGGAATCAGTGGTAACCGCCCATTCCCCGAGATCGATCGTATGATGACGCGTCCCGAAATGTTTGGACACGGCAAGAGCAAGGGCGGTCTCGTCATGGTCTTTGTCGGGGAAGCGCACATTAAAGGTCGTCGGCGGTTCTCCTGTCGAATGAGTGTACGCAGCCACGACGAGAGAGGAATCAATCCCTCCGCTCAGCAGGGCTGCCACGGGCACGTCGGCTACAGTTTGGCGTTTCACGGCCTGCCTCAACGTTTCGGAGACCGTCTCGACCGTATCGGACAGGGTCCGTCCCAGGCTGGGTTGTGCTGCTATGCTGTGGAACTGTGTAAACCGATGCCCACCCATATCAATCGCTAGAGTCGTAGCTTTGGGTAACGCGTAAATATCGGTGAATCCCGTAGCCGGTTCTGGTATGTAGCCAAGTCCCAAGAAGTCGTAGCAGGCCTGCCGGTCGATTCTGGGATTAAAACCCGAAAGCGCCAGGATAGCTTTGATTTCACTGGCAAAAATCCACTCGTGGTTCTGTACCGCATAATAAAGTGGTTTAATACCAAAACGGTCCCTGGCCAAAAAGAGGCGGTGTTGCCGTCGATCGTAGATAGCAAAGACAAAGATGCCCCGAAGCCGGGTCACCATTTGCTCTCCGTATTCCTCGTAAAGGTGGACCAGCACTTCGGTATCCGAGGTGCTTCGGAAGATGTGACCTTGGCTTTCCAGACCCGTCCTCAAATCCTGGTGATTGTAGATTTCTCCGTTGAAGATAACGTAGAGCCCGCCATCCTCGTTGGACATGGGCTGCTGGCCGGTAATTGACAAGTCAATCAACGCCAACCGCCGATGCACCAGCTCACAACACTCATCCACGTAGTACCCGTGACCATCAGGACCCCGATGGGCCAGAAGGGCATCGGCCTTAACGTGCCATGAAGGCTCCTCAGGCAGCGAAACAGGATGGAAACGCCCAGCGATACCGCACATTTTGATACCTCAGACCACCGTTTCAGAAATACGGTGACGTCTCCATTTCCATTCGTGCCTGTACTCTTGCTCTTGCTCGGCTTCGGCCGACTAATCCAGTAAGAGCATGAGCATGATGATGCTTGCAAACCAGCAGTCCGGAAACGGAAGGCATTCGTAAGTGTATTTATGAAATCCAGTACTTAGGCGCTTAGAGAGATTTGGAGTTTGGACATTTCATTAGCCCCTCGATTCATCGAGGGGGACGTAGGCCAGCTTAAGGCCGCTAACCGTTTCAACGGTTTCCCTCGCATTCACAAAGGGAAGCCACGGAAGCAAGCGTTTCGTGTTGTCCTATCTTGAAAACCGCTGAAGCGGTTGTTTGATTCTTAGCTTCTTCTAACCCCTCGATAAATCGAGGGGCTAATCGGATCCATGCCGAATGTCCAAACTCCTAAAGAGATGCCCTCGACAAAGCTTTGTCGATGTAAATCGCAGGCAAACAGAACGGTGTCAAGCCAGCGCATTCGAGACGACGAACACCAGGCTCTTTGTCCTCAGCCTGCCCAGCGCCACTTTTCCCAGCTTTGTCTGTAACTCGTTACCTGCAGCTTGGGGAGATTGAAAATCTTTCTTCCTCGGGAAGTTCGGTGAGGTCCGCCTTGCCACAAAAAGACGCCGGAACTGCTTGAAGGGATGGTCGCTCGGCAATTCCTATGGGCCGCTTGCGGCAGATAAAGGTTGTGGTGGCAAGTCCGGCGGCCGCGCCAGAGCATGCCGCCATCCTATGCCAACAAAGTGACGACCGCTGGCCAGGGCATAGGCCAGCACTAGCCAATCCAGCTTGCCAACAATCCAGTTTCCGCTCATGTTGGATGTCAAGACAGCGACGGTCATGGCAAAAGGCAAGATCCCCTGGACGCCACTGCGGGCCTTCCAGGCGGCTCGCACCCACAGCGATAGGCCCACAAAGAAGGGAGCGGCTCCCAAGAGGCCCGTGGCCGTCATAACTTCGAGGAGCAGATTGTGGGTATCCCTCCGGCGCCACTTATAAGGCTCTCTCAGACGCGATCCCAGTTCGTATTTGTTATGGATAGGGCCCCAGCCGATCAATGGCTTTTCCAGAAACATTTGCCAGGTTTCTGGAAATATCCGTTCCCGCCCGGCCAAGTTTCTACTTTCGAATGTTTTTTCGAATCGGTGCCTCGTGCTTTCTGTTTGATAGGAAGCAAAGATGAAAAACCCAATGGCCAACAGTACCATAAGCCCGTTTCTCAACCTCACCCTAATGGTACCTTGCCCCAGCATAAAGGCCAGCAGGCCCGTCCCCAAGGCCAGAAGACCGCCACGGGAGCCAGTCTGTACAATGGTAATTCCCAATAGTGCCGTCAACGGCCATACGAGGATGCGGGCGCTCAGCAGGCTTCTTTCCAGGCCATAGGCAAGACCAATGAGTGCCACCAGTCCCACCGACAAAATCCTGGCAATGTTGTTTGCATTTTGGCCAAGAGCCGAAAACCGTTCATCACCACTGGCAGCTTCAAAGCTGGTGGTCGCAATGCCCGAGAGTTGCAGAACCGACCGGACCGCGCAGGAGACCGCCAGGGTCAACAGTACCGCTCTGGACACCTTCTCATGTCGCGTCAGGGTATAGGCCGTCCAGAACAGGAACATCAACTGAAATAGCGAGAAAAACAGTTTAATGACCTCCTCCTGATGTGCCTCCTCCCCGTGCCAGAGACTCACAATGACATACATGCATAGATAGACCAGAAAACACCAGAATGCCGCGGGCGGCCAACAAAAACACTCACGGGACCGAAGTAACGTTACCAGGAGGAACAGGCATCCAACCACGGTTGGCACTTCTAGTGGGATACTTCTGTTGGGGATCTCGAACGGGATCGAGAAAACATACAAATAGAACGCCCAGCAGACAATCGGGCTGACGGCATTCAATCTAGCGCTATCGATTCCTGCGGGTGGAAATTGAGTTTCTTTTTGCAAATGCACCATGTTTTAATTCCCAGGTTTGAAACCGTAGGTCCTTTCGTCCTCGAAATCCAAAAGCCGGGTCTTTCGTTTCCATCCACCTAACGATGTAGGCGTTGTCGGCGACTGGGCACCCACCTAACGGTCTAAGGGGATGTCGTTGCAGTGGCCGTGTTGGAATAGGTGGAGCTGCCATTGGTATTGTAAGCACGTACCCGGTAATAATAGGTCGTTGAAGGCGAACGGCCCGTGTTGGAGTATCCGGTCACGTTTGCAGCCACCGTGGCGATCTGCGAGAAGGTAGTTCCATCGGTTGACCGCTCAATCTTGAAGCCGTCTTCGTCGGTGGCATTATCTGTCCAGGCCAGATTGATCTGGCTGCTGGAAACCGCCGTCGCTGTCAGATTGCTCGGCGCGGCGGGCAGCGGTGGCGTCGTTGTGCTAACCGTGTTGGAATAGGCGGAGTTGCCGGCCGTGTTGTAGGCAAGCACCTTGTAATAATAAGTCGTCGCGGGCGAGCGGCCTGTGTTCGAGTAGGTCGTCACGTTCGAGCCGAGCGTGGCGATCAGCGAAAAACTGATCCCATCGGTCGAGCGGTAGATTTTGAAGCCATCTTCATCGGCAGAGTTGTCTGTCCAGGCCAGATTGATCTGGCTGCTGGAAACTGCCGCCGCCGTCAGATTGCTCGGCGCGGCGGGGGGCGTCAAGGTCGTGGCACTGGCGATGTTGGAGTAAAGAGAGTTGCCATTGGTATTGTAGGCAAGTAGCTTGTAATAATAGGTCGTCGCCAGTGAACGGCCCGTGTCGGAGTAGATGGTTACGTTTGCGCCGACCGTGACGATCTGTGAGAAGGTTGTTCCATCGGTCGACCGATAGATCTTGAACCCGGCTTCGTCGGTGGCGTTATCTGTCCAGGCCAAATTGATCTGGCTGCTGGAAACGGCCGTCGCCGTCAGGTTGCTCGGCGCAGCGGGCAGCGGTGGCGTCGTTGCACTGGCCGTGTTCGAATAGGCTGAGTTGCCGGTCGTGTTATAGGCACGCACACGATAGTAGTAGGTTGTTGCAGGTGATCGTCCCGTGTTGGAGTAGGTGGTTACGTTCGCGGCCACTGTGGCAATCAAGGAAAAGCTCGTTCCGTCGCTCGAGCGGTCAATCTTGAAGCCATCCTCGTTGGTGGCGTTATCCGTCCAGGCCAGATTGATCTGGCTGCTGGAGAACGGCGTCGCCGTCAGATTGCTTGG
>QHZQ01000696.1 GCA_003224725.1 Acidobacteriota bacterium
GCAGTCACCGAAGCTCCAGGGATGACCGACCGGGTGGGGTCCGTCACCGTTCCTGAAATGCTCCCCGTGATGCTGGCGTGGGCAACTGAAATTCCTAGCACGAACAGCAGTGCCAGGGTGCACAGACGTTGAATAGGTTCGGTTTTCCTTTGGATCGTCCGCATCGCAGTTCTCCTTTTTTGAAACATTGTTTTGTTATGTCGGGACCTGTTGTGCAGCCAATACACCAGTCTACTCAAGAAAAGCCTGCCAAATCTCCGTTACCGAGGTGACTGTCAACTCGGTGGTGTAGAAGCAGTGCGGCGGAGGGTTCCAAAAGTCGCCGCACGTCGTATGCCTCCTTAGTGTCCTTGGGCATGAGTTTTCGCAGCAAGCTAACTTCGTAGTGTGTCTTTCCGCAAGAGCCTTATAAATAAAAAGTTGACTCTTTTACTACAAGAAGAAAGTGTGGCTTGTCAAGCCTTTTTTCCGGAAGTGTGGTAAACAAGTGAAATGTCCGGTGGCTGTAGCAAATGAAATGTCCGGTCTGAGAGTTGGGGCCGAGATAAAGAGACATCTGATGAGGAGGTGTGACGATGTCACTTGTTCCCGGCACGCGTCTTTTTACAATAGTCTGACAATTTCTTACAATAGTATGACAATCAGCCAAATGCCTTTTGGTATTTATATCCCAACATTCTTAAGTTGATGGTTTGGGACCTCTGGCGGTACGGCTCAGATGTGAATGTCTGAGCCATGAAACGCGGCTCTGGTCGCATGACCCAGGAGTTCGAAATATCGCTCTTACGGTTGCGTGTTCTAACTGTTTCTGAGGCGAACTGTTATCAAACCAGATCCAGACTCCC
Organism: Acidobacteriota bacterium; assembly: GCA_003224725.1. Lineage (GTDB taxonomy): Bacteria > Acidobacteriota > Terriglobia > Versatilivoradales > Versatilivoraceae > QHZQ01. The sequence goes on from QHZQ01000696.1 coordinate 846, forward strand.
AGACGATTTGGATTCTTACCTGACCGACATAAAGGAGAGCAAGATGACGATGGAAACCCGCTTCAGTATCGGAAGAAGGCTGTTGATCACCGCCGTGGCTGGCTTGGTGGTGCTGGTTCTCAGTCACAAGGGATGGTCACAGGGCTGCGTCGTGGCAAGAAGTAGCGTGCCCGTGCTAAGCAGCCAGGCGCTCACTGGGATTTCCGACATTCGCCCGGAGGGCGAATCATGGTTGAGCCCCAAACGGTGGGAACTCGGGATTGGATATCGCAACCTTCATTCTCACCGCCATTTCGTGGGTTCAGAGGAGCAAAACGCTCGCAAAGAAGAAGGGACCGAAGTCAACAATCAGATCCATCTGTTGGATTTCTCGGTAGCTTACCACGTCAGTGCCAGGTGGAGTCTGGCCATGAGTGTTCCAGTTTCGTTTAACGACCGCTGGAGCCAGCGGACCCCGAGTCAAGTCACCCATGCGAATGGCATCGGCGACATGAATGTCGGCGTGCGGATGTGGGTGCTAAAACCGCCAACGGAATCTCGTCAGAATATTTCAATTGGCTTCGGTGTGAAGCTCCCCACCGGCAATCCAGGCGTGACGAACGTAGTCAATGGCGAAACTCGCGTCGTCGATCAATCCATCCAACTTGGCGACGGCGCCTATGGGCTCAGTCTTGACGCTCAAGCCTTCAAAGGCGTTGGTTTTGCCACCTTCTTTGCTTCGGGGATTTACCTGATCAATCCGAAAGTCAACAATGGTGTGTTGACCGGCCGGAGCCGCGCGTCTGAGGCAATCATGTCTGTGGCGGATGAATACCTGTACCGCAGCGGAGTGATCCTCCCGACCCCGAAAGTGCGTGGCCTCTGGTTTTCTTTGGGTATTCGAGGTGAAGGAATACCAGTCCGTGACCTCTTCGGCGCGAGCACGGGCTTCCGCCGTCCAGGAGTCGCGCTCTCGTTGGATCCCGGGTTCATTTATACACGCGGGAAGGATCAGTGGTCGATCAACGTACCTGTCGCCATGTATCGCAATCGAAAGGTGAGCGTCCCGGACATCATGGGGAATCGTCACGGCGATGCAGCCTTTGCTGACCAGTTCTTCCTGGTCAGCTACGCCCGCAGATTCTAGTCCTCCAGGTCCACGACAAATGAGAATCAAAGTGTTTGCTCGGCTCGCCCTTTGTGGCCTGTTGGCCTTCGCGTCGACTTCCTGGGCAGAGCTCAAATGGATTCCTGAAAAGGACCGGGTCAAGGCCAAAATGTCGGGAGAGTTCAAAACTGCCGATGGCAAGAGAGTCTCACAGCAAGATCTGAAGTCTAAAGTCGTCTTGTTGAACTTCTGGGCAACCTGGTGTGACTTCTGCAAGGAGGAGATGCCGTCGCTGATGGAGCTGTCCAAGAGATTTTCGCCGCAAGGCTTACGGGTTATTGCAGCAACGAACGAAGATCCCAAGGTCGTTCGCAGGTTTCTTGAGGGAAAAGACTTCCAATATCCGATTGTTCTCGATCTAGGCGACACACTCCTCGACCGCTTCAAAGTAAAGACAGTGCCGACCACGGTCATTATTGACCGTGAAGGCCGAGTTGCATTTCGTGTCGACAGCGTTTTCAAGTGGGATTCGCCTGAAGTGATCTCCGCACTCGA
>QHZQ01000697.1 GCA_003224725.1 Acidobacteriota bacterium
GGCGAGATCTAGCTGAGCCGGGAAAAGTGGTTATGATGGGCCGCCCCCCCCATGCGCATCGATCTATTGACGCGTATTTCCGGAGTGAGTTGGGAAACCGCTTGGGCTAACAAACTGTCCGGCACGTACGGCGAGGAGCCCATATTCATAATTGGTAAGAATGAGCTCCTCGCCAACAAGGCGGCCTCAGGTCGTACCAAAGATCCCTTCGGCGAGACTGCAGCCAAAAAGCCGGGCCAATTGCGAAGAACGCGAAGAGCGCGAAGAAAAAAACAGAACTGGAAATGAACTTGGAGCGAGCCGAGAATTGAACCAGGAAGTAATTGCTGAAGAAACTGGGTCACTACTTAACCAAAATGGAAACTGAGGGAATTTTCAACCGGCGAGACAAGATTGTGAAGTTCTTTGATACTTACAACAGGAGGGACCAAATGAGTTGTATCAGGAGGCAATGGCTGAGAAAGACATGGTTGGCGGTAGGAACGCTACTTCTTCTGGTATCCAATTGTAGTGGGGGATTAGCCCAGGGGTCGCTCGGGCAGAAAGCGAGCGAGGACGAGAAGAGCTCGTTGAAGCAATCGGGCACTGTCTCCGTTGCGTTAAGCCGTCCACAGATGGAACAATTCTTACTCACGGCCCGGGTCGTTCAGCAAAAGCCTCTTTCGGTCGGTGTCACCAATTCCCAGCGTGCCACCCTGGATGACGGAAAACTCAAGCACGACGCTCATATTCAGACAGTAGACATCAGCAAGACTTCCTTTGAAACGGTCCGGGGCACGGAGTTTAACTTCCGGGATTCTTACAAATACAACATGGCGGCCTACGAGCTGGACAAGCTCTTGGACCTCAACATGGTGCCACCCTCCGTGGAGCGTAAGGTGGCGGGACACGCGGCCGCCGTCACTTGGTGGGTGGACGACAGCATGCTGGAACTGGATCGTAAGAAGAAAAAGATCGAGCCTCCCGACCAGCCTCATTGGAACCAGCAGATGTACGATTGCCGGGTTTTTGACCAGTTAATCTACAACACTGACCGCAACCTGGGCAACCTGCTCATTACCAAAGACTGGAAGGTCTGGATGATCGACCACACCCGCGCCTTCCGAATGATGAAGAACCTGGGAAACCCGAAGAATCTGGTGCAGTGCGACCGGAAATTGCTAGCCAAGCTGCGGGATTTGAACAAGGACAGGTTGCAAGAAACGCTGGGGCGCTACCTCACCAGAATGGAAATTGAAGGGCTTCTGGCGCGACGCGACCTGATCGTGAAATTCTTCGACGACCAGGTGGCCCGGAAGGGCGAGGCAGCGGTGCTGTTCGACTTGGATAGAAGCAAGTTCTGACGAAAGACAAAGACCATCCTACGATGATGCGTGCTGGCTAATATTACTTTGTTAAGTCGTGAAGCCAATCCTCACGGGCGGGACGCCCGTGCCACGTGGCATGGGCATCTTGCCCATGCGGTGCTTGTCGTTAAAGCCCGATGTATGCGCAACGTGATCAAGACTTAACAGAGTAATACTAACTACTCCAGGGTGAGCATCCAAATGTCGGCTTCGATGGTGCCCTCGGCGAAATATAACGTGCGCTCGTCCGGAGAGAGCGAGGTCACTCCAAGCATCTCACCCGTGCGAGCGGAAAGCGGCGCGTACATGATCTCGTGAAACTTCTTCGAGCGGCTGTCCAACAGGTACAGCTTTTCTTTGAAACAAAAGATAAGCCGTCGACCGTCCTTCAACCAGATAGGAAAGAGCCCGAAGTCTGTTACCTTCTCATATTTCTTCGAGTCAAAAGAGTAAATCGCTATTCCGGATGAAACACCCTCGGGACGCATTAAAGGCCCAGCTACTTTCTGCCCGTCAGGGGACCACGACCAAGCCATAAACTTCTCGTCGGGAACGCTCGGCGGGGGCAAGGCCTGCGGGGTCTGGTCTCTCCAGGACTTTCCAACTTCCAGGGTGTACGAGTTTTCATGGAAAATAAAGTAGCTCAGGCGGGTCCCGTCAGGGGACCAAGCAGGACTCAAAGCTCCGGCGGGTTTATCGCGTGTGAAAGTGCGCTGCTGAAGCCCGCTGCCGTCCCGATTTATGGCCCAAATTTCATATTTGCCGCTGCGAAGGGAATAGAAGGCAATCTGTTTGCCGTCGGGCGACCAGCGAGGGTAACGATCTCTTTCATAGTCATCCGTAAGCTGGCGCAAACCGGTTCCATCTGTCTTAATGACAAGAATATCCTCTTGAGGCCCGAAGGAACTAAAGGCGAGCCACTCGCCGTCCGGTGAGACATCAGGGGAGACCGCCAGCCTGGAGCCTTGGGTGATCCAGGTGGGTTCACCCACAGTACGTTCTTTGAAGGCATCGAATCGGATTTTCTGGAGATTCCTGGTAGCGAGCCTTTCGACATAGGCAATTCGCCGCCCATCTGCAGCGATGCTTATCTGCGCGCTGTCGGGAGAGGGGGCCGTGATTGGCTCGGGTGGGCCCAGGACCTTCC
>QHZQ01000153.1 GCA_003224725.1 Acidobacteriota bacterium
AGATCTTGCATCAGATCCTGGTCTCCGCAAGCCAGCGCTTTAGATTGAAACTTTATATCCTGGGCAAAGGAGTCTCGATTGCGAGTCGATATCTGATAGAGCGCATCAAAAACGTCATAAACCGTCGCAGTGCAGTCGACCAGGAATGGGATGAAATCGTAGGAATTGAGAAAGATTTTCGACGGCTTTCCCAAGAGTCGGTGCAAAGTTTTCGCGGTTTGCTTGAAGCGCTCTCTCAGGATGCTGCCAAAGAGCTGGCCAGAACTCTCTGTCTGACTCAGGATCCAATATCCCACGAGATAGTATTGGTGAGCTCGGCTGGAGACTCAATGCGAAGGCTGGCATGATCCAACCCGTTCTAATGATTTTCATGAAAACTACATTCATATAGCATATAGTTCATAAAAGAGAGGGCTTGAAATTCTCATTTTAATGGCTATGCCAGGACTACCATCTCTCTTATGCGCGCCCGACTTCCCGTCGGGGCGTTTTGCTTTTCCCAAGTTTAGATTTTCTTAACTCCTCTTCATATTTTCTTTATCTCCGCCTCAAGTTGTGCCTCGCTGAGAACCCTCAAAGGAGGTTCTCGCGGAACTCTCGCCTGAAGCGGCAAGTTTTGCCGCCTATCAGTGAGCCGCGCCCTCGATAGCCTAAGGGGTCGGAGTGAATCCCGGGTCTTTGCACTTTTCTTCGTGGAATGGATAGGGGGAGGAGCGCACGCCGCAATGAGCGACGGGACATTTATCGGCATAGCACCGACCGGTGAAGTTTCTGCAGCTGCTGGCTGACCAAAGCGAACAGGTCCGCCTTCGGCCCCTAAATCTCCGCGGGTGACCTTTCAGCCTCACTCAGAACTTGCAAGAGAGCTTGCCTAGATGAGCTACGGCCGCCTTTGACAAATCCGGTCTTGCGGCGGTGTCAGCCTTTGCCTCCGTATCGATGCTTCCCTTGAATTTAGCACCGTCAGCAATCGAAATTCGTGGGCATTTAATGTTGCCCGCCACCGACCCTGATGATTTAATTGCTACCATCTCGCCAGCAGAAATGTTCCCCATCACGTTTCCCGCAATGATCACATTTCCTGCGTGGATTTCAGCGTCGAAAACCTTCCCATTCGGACTAATCCAGAGCGTATGGTCCTTCAGTTCGATCCGCCCTTTCACATGACCTTCGATGGTGAGATCTTCTTCGACCGTTAGCTCCCCTTTGACGGAAACAGTTTCCTTTACAATGGCGATGATAGGCTGGGCCTTCGCTCTTGACCAATCAATCGCCAAAGGCGCAATGACCTGAAAAACAAAGTCCAGAAAGTAATCTAGACAATGCGGACAAAAGCAATTCTCCCCATGAGTCATTCCGTTTGCGATGAATGAGTCTTCGATTCTTATGGGACGGTTGCAGGAACAGCAGTATGTTTTCCCGCGAGCCGTTTCCGGGTGCAGAAATATTACATCGCTCGACATTTCATTCTCAGTTAATTGCTTTGATTCTAAGCAAAATTACTACCCTCGTCGGCACGACTTCCTCTGTCAGGTCGAGCGCGCCGAATACATTGACCGGCAGGCTTGGTTTCCCCTGACAATTTCACCATGCCGGCGGTTTTTCTGCGTTAGGCAGACAAGTTTGGCATGAAGAATGGTGCGGCCCCTGAGTCTTCAAGCGCGTTTTCAACCTCACTCAAAACTTGCAAGAGAGCTTGCCTAAAGATGAGCTAAGGCCGCCTTTGACAAATCCGGTCTTGCTGTAGTGTCAGCCTTTGCCTCCGTATCGATGCTTCCCTTGAACCTAGCACCGTCAGCAATCGAAATTCGTGGGCATTTAATATTGCCCGCCATGGACCCTGATGATTTAATTGCCACCATCTCGCTAGCAGAAATGTCCCCCATGACGTTTCCTGCAATGATCACACTGCCTGCATGGATTTGAGCGTCGACAACTTTCCCATTCGGACTAATCCACAGAATATGGTCCTTCAATTCGATCCGTCCTTTCACACGACCTTCGATGGTGAGATCTTCTTCAACGCTCAGCTCGCCTTTGATGGAGACAGTTTCCTTTACGATGGCGGTGATAGGCTGGTACATCCAGTTGTCGGACCCACAGGTCGAGCAAACCAGATTCCCAGAAGTAGAAACAGACAACGTGCGATTGGCATTGCAATCAGCACACAATACGATTCGACCCTCCAAGGATCTTCTAACGCCAGAGTTGGAAGTCATTGCACACCTCTTTCTCGCTGTTTATCACTAAATGTTACTCCTGATGCGGAGCAGGAATCCCTTTGTTGGTGGCCCACGCCAGGACATCTGTTACTTTGATAAGCTTCTGAAAAGACTCAGAGAGGCCGATTCAAAAGTTTCCGTTCGGCAGGCAACTTAACAAAGACTCCATGAGCCCCCTTGTTGGGGTCGCCCCAAAGTATAGCTTGCTTGGCTCCCTTTACATTTGGGATATCCGTCCATTTCAGCTCTGCGGGCACCCAAAGGATAGCCGGCTTCTTGGTCACTGACTTCGACGTGACCTGTGATTGTGCAGCTGAGAAATCAATCTCTAGAAGAAGAGCAAGACCTACAAGTGCTAGCCACAAGAGCCGGGATGATTTTTTCATAGTTAGCCTCCGCTCTGAGAGGATCTACAAATGAGAAAAGGAACCTACCCAATAATGCCCTCAGCGGAGCTGAAAAATCAAGAAAAACAGGCTCAATAGCTCAATAGCCGTGCCATTGACTTGGGAGATAGTTGCCATGCCCGCATTCACTTGATGGCGTACGAACTGAACCGACGGATGGCGGAAGTGCTGCCTCCGCTTGAAGTGTTGACCACGTCGAAAAGCTATCTCTTCGTCGATTTGTTTATGGCTTTAATAGGTGGAGGTCTGAATCCATAAGAAATATAAGGGGGTTATCGAAGGCAAAGGTTCCGGAGACGCAATGGCTGGGGGTTGGCGTTGGAGATGTCTCCGTCCGGCGATGGAAGTGACTGGAGGCGAGATTTCCACCTATCGTTGCGTAGTCCGCCATTCCATTTGTGCTCTTGTTCGGCTTTCTGCTGACTAATCGAGTAAGAACACGAGCGAGAGCAAGATCATGTTTTTCGTGAACAATCGGCGCGGAGGCGGAAGATTTCGTACGTGTTTTTACGAAGTCGAGTATTTGGTCTATGTTTCCCAGACCATGGAGTATTGTTGGAGTTTTCATCCCCTCCGATCTTTACCCATAACTCGGGTGGCCGGATACAGGGGTGGTGTTCCGGCAACAGGACCAAAAGCCCGCTGCCCGTGCGGCATTCCAGCACTCCTGTGTCCAGCACGAAAGATGTGGGACACGCTAAGCTTTCAATGGACGGTCGTTGACACAAATACCGTTTGACCTAGGCCTTTATGACCTTCTCCTTTTTTGGATCCCATCTCAAGTAAGCCTGCTGGCGGAAGGATTCAACCCCCATCAGGGTTACGACAGTACCGTAATAGCCGAGTTGGACGTCGCAGCGCAGCGCCTCGCCTTTACGGATAGCCTCGTGCAGATTCCGATGATGGAGCTTAACATCCTCAGCCCCGGTCTTTTTGTACACCTGTGTACACACCTCTTGGGCCTTTCTTTCCTGTGGTTTAACCTGGTCTTCACGAATGCTTTGTTGTGGTGTTATCACAAAGCCGTCCTGCGTGAATTGCAAAGTGGCGCTGTGGCCACGGATGACGTGATCGATTGAAGTGTCATTGGCCATCGATGACACGAGGACCACAGTTGGGCCGCCAGGATAGTCACATAACATGTTAAAGGTCTCAGGAATCTCTGCCACGCTGTTAATAAAGTTCCAGGTACCACCGGTCGCCACCACGCGTTCTGGGAAAGTCAGTCCCACTGATTTGATGATGCGGGTTACGCGGTGGATGAACAGGTCGGTGGCGATGCCCCCGGAATAATCCCAATAGCGTCGCCACTGAAAGAAACGTCGAGGGTCCCAGGGACGCTTGGGGGCTGGTCCGAGCCAGGCTTCCCAATCGAGGTTCACACCGGGTTGTGCATCAGTCTCAATATCGTAAGCCCAGAAATCCTCTTTGTAATTTCTGGAATAGTCGATCTGAACCATAACCACCTTCCCCAGCACGCCGTCCTGGATGTAACGGTTGGCCACTTCGTAGGACTCATCCGACATTCCCTGGACTCCCACCTGCAGCTTAAGATTGAAATTCCGAACCTTGCGGACCAGCTCCTGAGCTTGCTCGATTGTGTGGGTCATCGGTTTTTCAAGGTAGATGTGTTTGCCCGCTTCAAGGGCATCAAGGGCCATACGGTAATGCCAGTGTTCCGGAGTGGCAATCAGTACATAGTCGAGGTCCTTCCGCACAAGCAGCTCTCGGTAGTTTGCGAACGCCTTCCCACCTGTTTTCTGGGCTGCCGAATCCAGTCGCTTCCTGAACACATCGCAGACGGCACCGATTTCCACGTTGTCGGTTGCCTTCATCGTCAACAACTCATCCATGTGGTGGTTGGCCATACCGCCACACCCGATGACGCCCAGACGCAATCTTTCATTGGCGCCAGGAATAGCAGCGTAGCTGCGCGCTGTCCAGATTGCAGCAACGCCCGCGGTGGTGGTTACACTCTGAATAAAACGGCGGCGGTTTATGTGATTTCCCATTTTGGGTACCTCAAAAGAGTTCGATCGAAATTCTGGTTGGCCAGGAATTGGTGGCGGGGGTTGTTAGCATATGGGAGCAAGTTCCTTGCAGAGGATCGGGTGTTTGAAACGATGGAGCTAAGGCAAGTTCAGGTTCGGTAGTCGGCATTGATGTGAATGTACTCCTTGGTCAGATCGCAAGTCCACATAGTGGCGCAGGAGGAACCGGCATTCAGGTTAAGCGTGATGCGAATATCTCGGCGACTCAGAATCTGTTTGGCCAAGGTCTCGTCAAAGCGTAATCCAGTTCCATTCTTGCAAACCTCCAGATCGCCAATCTTGATTCCTACTCGATCCGGGTCAAACTGAACCCCGGAATAGCCTGCGGCGCAGAGAATGCGTCCCCAGTTAGCATCTTCGCCAGCCACAGCCGTTTTCACCAGGGGCGAATTGGCGATGCTGCGGGCTATGCGGGTGGCATTGGGTTCGCTGTCAGCTCCTTCGATCGCAATCTCTATGAATTTGCTGGCCCCTTCGCCATCCCGCACAATTTGCTGAGCCAGACTTTGGCAGACTTGGGTCAGACCCTCCCTGAAATGATGGTAGGCCTCATCTTTGTGTTCAATCAAAGGTGTCCCGGAAGCTCCATTGGCAAGGACGGCAAGCGTATCGTTAGTCGAAGTGTCACCATCGACCGTTATCCGGTTGTAGCTTCTTTCACAGGCCTCGCTCAGGGCCTCTTCCAAAAGGATTTTCGTAATGAAAGCGTCGGTCAAGACAAAAGCCAAAGTCGTCGCCAGGCGTGGATGGATCATTCCAGCGCCCTTAGTCATTCCGCTGATGCGAACGGACGATCGGCCCACAGCGCTCTCGGCCGTGCACACTTTTGGGACCGTGTCTGTTGTCATGATGGCTCTGGAAACAGCATCCATTCCTTCTGAGCTCAGGTTCTGTTTCAATTCCTGGGATTTTTGTTTTATCCGGTCAAAGGGAAGCGGGACGCCAATGACCCCAGTCGAGCAAACCAGTATTTGGTCAGCCGGGACAGAGACAATCTCTCCAGCCAGTTTTGCCATCCTCCTGGCCGCGACCAAACCTTCTTCTCCCGTACAAGCATTGGCGTTTCCAGAGTTCACCAGGATAGCCCGAATTTCTCCTCCCGATTCCTCCAGATGTTCCCGGGAAAGCAAGACGGGTGCGGCTTTCACAGCATTTGTGGTAAAACGCGCGGCTGCGATGGAAGGCCGCATAGAGTACAGCAGACCGACGTCTAGCTTGCCCTCTTTCTTAATTCCCGCTGCAACGGCGGAAGCCAGGTAACCCTGGGGAGAGACGACCTGAGAGGTATCTAATTTCCAGGCTGCTCCAGTTGCCGATTGCAGGCGATCGACGATCGGTGGTTTATTCAATGAATGTGTCTCCTGTTAAGTCGAGTCGACATAATGAAGCCAAGGTTTGCACTTCTCGTTCACTCGACAATCGTCATTCGACAATTGCCAATCTCTTTTCTGCCTCTGCAAGCGCTTCCATCACCCGGGAGCTGGCCGTTCCACCCACAACAGAGCGGGACTCAATACTATTTTCCAGTGACAGAGCCTTGTAAACATCCTCTTCGATAAGCTCCGAGTAAGTCTTAAGTTCCGCCAGGGACAAATCCTCGAGTTGAATTCTCTTGGATTCGCAATGCAACACGATTTTTCCCACCAGCTCGTGAGCGTGCCGGAAAGGCAGTCCTTTACGGACAAGATAGTCAGCTAGGTCGGTAGCATTAAGAAAGTCTTTGCGGACAGACTGCTGAGCTGCCGTCTTGTTCACCTTCAGCGTTTTAACTACTGTCTGGGCCACTTGCAAACAATCAAGGAGTGTATCCAAACTATCAAAGAGGATTGGCTTGTCCTCCTGCAAGTCCTTGTTGTAAGCCATTGGCAAGGCTTTCAGCAAAGTGAGAAGATTCATCAAATGACCAAAAACTCGGCCCGCTTTACCTCGGATCAGCTCCAGAGAATCCGGGTTCTTTTTTTGTGGCATGAGGCTGCTGCCGGTAGTGACTGCATCAGAAAGCTCCAACAGGCCAAATTCCGCGGAGGAATAGATGATGAAATCCTCGGCCAGCCGGCTTAGGTGGACCAAGGTTAAAGAGGCGGCTGAGACAAATTCAACCAGATAATCCCTGTCACTGACAGCATCCAGGCTGTTGCGGGTAAGCTGGGCAAACCCGAGTTCCTCGCGTAAAACCTCCCGGTCAACGGGAAAGCCATTCCCAGCCAGGGCGCCTGAGCCCAATGGCATAAAATCTGTGCGCCTGAAGCAGTCGTCAAAGCGGTCATAGTCCCGCTGGAACATTTCAAAATAGGCTAACAGGTAATGGGAGAAGAGGATCGGCTGAGCTTTGCGAAGGTGCGTGTAGCCGGGAATAAATACATCCAGGTGAGCCTTGGACAGATTGAGAAGGGAGTGATTTAAACCCTTAATTTGGACCTGAACACGAATGATGGCTCGCTTTAGAAAGAGGCGCGTATCCAGGGCCACCTGGTCGTTTCGGCTCCGCCCGGCGTGCAACTTAAAAGCCACATCGCCAACCATCTCATGCAGGCGCGCTTCTACAAAGCTGTGGACGTCTTCGTCCCTTTGACCTGACAGCCATCCAGGGTCCTTTTCTGCTCGTTTTTTTATTTCGGCCAGGCCTTTGCCAATCTGCTTCAGTTCCTCGGGAGAAAGGATGCCTGCCCTTTCCAGAGCACTGGCGTATGCCATGGAACCTTCAATGTCTTCGAAGATGAGTCGCTGATCGGTGTCGAGCGAATTATTGAATCGCTCGAAAAGTGAATCGATCTGTTCGGTGAATCTTCCACCCCAAGTTTTCACGAGCGTATCGAATTATGAATTGCCCAGGCGCGAGGAACCCTGGAATTCTAACTTCAAGCAGGTTGCTCTGATCTCTAAAAAAACTTCCGACCTCTCTGCAAAACCATGTCCAAAGAGTCTGTCATGATCCCGGGGATCTCCATGACCAATCAAAATGAGTCTCCTCCTGTGAAGAGGTGCAGGGCCGGGCTGTCCCGAACCGGAAGGCCCCACCCCGAAGGCTGACGTCTTCTCCCCCTACTTCCTACTTCTATCTGCCAGTGCCTGAACTTTAACCGGAAGCCCAAAGAGGTTTATAAAGCCTTCGGCGTCTTTCTGGTTATAAGTGGCTTCTTCGCCGAACGTGGCCAGGTCTTCCCGATAAAGAGAATAAGGCGACTTCCTTCCGGCCACAATGACATTGCCTTTATAGAGTTTCAAGCGAACAGCCCCAGTGACGGTCTTTTGAGTCACTTGAACAAAGCCATCCAGAGCTTCGCGGATAGGGGTAAACCACTGTCCGTTATAAACCAGGTCGGCATACTTGATGGCCAATTGGTCCTTAAGACGCAGGGTCTCCTTGTCCAGGCAAATCGACTCGAGTTCCCGGTGCGCTTGCAGGATGAGGGTTCCGCCCGGAGTTTCATAGGCTCCCCGCGATTTCATGCCAACGAGGCGGTTCTCCACCAAATCGATCCGTCCGATAGCGTGCTCCCCGCCGATCTTGTTGGCTCGGCTGACTAGCTCAACTGGGGAAAGCTTCCTACCGTCGATGCCCACCGGAGTGCCGGCCTCGAATTCGATCTCGAGGTAGCATGCCTCATCAGGGGCCTTCTCAGGAGAAACAGTCAACTTCCACATAGATTCTTCCGGCTCGCTGGCGGGATTTTCCAAAATGCCTCCCTCATGACTGATGTGCCAGATGTTCCGATCCTCACTATAGATTTTCTGCTTGGTGGCTGTGATCGGGATGTTCTTCCTGTAAGCGTAATCGATAGCGTCTTCTCGAGACCTGATATTCCATTCCCGCCACGGGGCAATTACTTTCAAGTGTGGAGCCAGTGCTTTGTAAGTCAGTTCAAAACGAACCTGGTCATTGCC
>QHZQ01000154.1 GCA_003224725.1 Acidobacteriota bacterium
AGTATCTGTGAGAGCCATCAGCCGGGTATCGATGTTCCTGAGCTCCTCGCCTATTTCCTTGTTGCGATGCTCCATGGCCTTTTCTGCGTCACGCAGCGTCTGATCGAGCTTTTGATATTCTTCAGATTGACGGACGGCCTTTTCCGCTACGCCCTGCAGGGGCCTGGTCTTCCTCAAGAAACGGGTATATTGCTTGACAAAGCGGGCTTGGTAGTCCTTCCAGGGACGAAGACCATACACTTCGTCGTAGATCGCCCAGACCAATGAGAAAACAAGAGCGATGGCGGAAATCAAAAGAAGCAGACTCAGGGATTTGGTTACTACCGGATCGTTTTCGATTGAAGGCGTTTCTGGCACGAAATTCCTCCCTAGGCGTAGCTAGCAACCTCAGACCGCCAAGAAGTGCGGTTCTGTTGGCAACTGACCCCCTCACCCGGCCTCCGCGACCGCCGTCGCTTCGGCCACCCTCTCCCCACGGGAGAGGCATGGGAGCTTTCAGAAAGCTCCCTGGGTGAGGGGCCGCCTGGCCCTTGACACAAATTTGACCGAACTGTGAACTTTGTCGCCACCAAGTACCCCTCGTGACCCAATCAGATATTAAACCACGGCGTGATCCAGACGTATTTAATCCTGAATAGCTGCCTTATAAGAATTTTTACTGGCAGGGTCATCATGATGATCAGGAAAAGTTGCAGGGTTACATATTGGATTAGACTCATGCGCTTATAGATTCTGCGATTGAAAGGCGTCAAGGTGAAAAGCTTATGGAAGAATGTAGCCATCAAGATCGTATAGAGCCCGACCACGATGGCCCCAAAAATTCCCTTTCCCGGCGCACTGGTGATATGAAATATGTCTGGTAAATCACGATTGGCTTCAAAAATGAGCCGATTATGATCCCAGGTTTGTCCCGGCCAAAACCACATCCAGCCCGGGCCCCGAATAAAAGTCCCGATGATGACCATGGACAGCCATAACACCAGGAAGCCGAAGACAAAGGCCATAATGGCAAATTTTCTTTGCTTAAATGTGTAATAACCGTTTCCCAGCGGGTTGGCGTCTAAATAGGGGATGGCCATGAGACCGACCAAAATAAGCGTGGGCAAAACGACACCGGCCATCCAGGGATCAAAGTAAACCAGCATCTCCTGTAAGCCCAAAAAATACCACGGAGCCTTGGCCGGATTCATGGTGAGGGTTGGATTGGAGGGCTCTTCCAGAGGCGCATTGAGCGTGATGGACCAGATCATTAATATCAAGGTAACGATGATGGCCGCCAAAAATTCCATTCGCAATAGGAAAGGCCAAACATGAATTTCCCGGTCCCAGCCAGGTTTCCAGGGTTGAACTTTGCGGTGGTGGGTCTTGGCCATTGCCGGATTTGCCTCTAGCTGGCCGATCAAGCGGTCATTGGCAAAAGCTTGCCGGAAGGCATAAAAGGTATAGAACGGCACCAGGAAGAGTAATGCCACAATGGGAACGTTATCTGGCTCCGAAGCGATTTCCCAAAGTTGCGCCCAATCCATTTGACACCTCCTTGGTCCGTCGTCAGTTGTCCGTTGTCAGTTGCAAGAGTCTTCAATTCTCAAACAACAGACAACTGACCACGGACTACGGACTTGCTAGAACTAGAACTTCCGCTCTTCCTTAATCTCTGACTCCAACATCACCGGCGATGGGCCGGAAATACCGCCATCTTTACGTACTCTCCAGAAGTGCACGGCCATGAAGGTTGCGGCAATCAACGGGATGGCGATGCAGTGCCAAATATAGGACCGCAACAGAGCATTGGAATCTACGATGGATCCTCCCAGCAGGCCGAAGCGGACATCGTTGTACGGCGTCATGCCAAGCTGAGCTCCAAAGGGTCCCTCATGTCCTAAGAGGGGTGTGGCCCGAGCCATGTTGGTACCCACGGTCACGGCCCAGAATCCCAATTGATCATCGGGTAATAAGTAACCGGTGAAGGAGAGCAACATGGTTAACAGCATAAGAATGACACCCACGGCCCAATTGAACTCACGAGGTTTTTTGTAAGAACCGGTGAGAAAGACGCGAAACATATGCAGCCAAACAGTGATGATCATTAAATGAGCCGCCCAGCGATGCATGTTTCGTAGCAGCTTGCCAAAGGGAACGTCGTGCTCCAGGTAGAGAATGTCTCGGAAGGCCTGAACCTTGCTGGGATGGTAGTAAAACATGAGTAAAGCGCCGGTGAAGGTTAAGACAATGAACAGGTAAAAGGTGATGCCTCCCATTCCCCAGGTATAGTTATAGGCCACCGCATCGCGATTGATCTTGGCCGGATGGAGGTGAAGAAAGACATTGGAGAGAACTCCCAGGGCCCGGCTCCGCGGTTTGTCATCGTGCTTGACGCGGAAGATGGATTTATAGAGCTGGGTCTTTTCAGGGTCCTTAAGCGTTTTAACATCCTCGGCCGCTTTTTCTTTGAGGACCTTGACTTCTTCGCGCACCTCTTCCAACAGCGCTGTCAGACCCTTCTTACCCGAGTTTTGGTCTTTCAGATCTTCTGGCATCTTGATTCTCCGGCCTCTGATTATTGGGGGTTAAGGGTTGCGGGCTTGGGACTTCATCCGTCATAACGGCAAGAAGGCGCCAGGATCTTTGAAGTGGGATTGCCCGCCTTTGGGCCATTCATAGAGCACGCTGGTGTCAACCACGATTTGACCCTCAGCATCGAGTTCTACTTTGGCACGATCCATGGGGCGGGGAGCGGGTCCTTCAAAGTTAATGCCCTCGCTGTCGTACCCGCTGCCATGACAAGGGCATTTAAATTTATTTTCACCTGCCTTCCAATCAGGCGTGCAGCCCAGGTGAGTGCAGCGCGCATAAATGACGAAGAGCCCCTCTGCGTTGCGGACCACCCAAATGCGATAATCCTTTTGGAACTTTGTGTCCACGCCAAAACCAAAATCGGATGGGTAGCCAATTCGGAAAATGGTTTTGGGCTCATACAAAGCCCTCGGGAAGAAGAACCGCAGGAACATGAGAAAATTAGTTCCCAAGAACCCCAAGATACAGGCGGCCACAACGCGCCGGCGTCGCGGGACCGGTCCCAGGGCTTCTCCTTCTTTAAATGATCCCGAAAGTTTCGCGCGGAGAGAAGAGAGGAGCCCTGACTTTTCTGTTTTTTTGGGTGGTTCGACTATTGGGGCCGACGGTTTTTCTACCGCCACGCCACCGAAATTCTTTTCATCCTTGCCCTTCGGATTTGGCATCCATCCCTCCACCGGCCCGGATAGATTCAACCCCGTGAAAAACATCATTATTGATCAAACACCAACGGTTTATATTTATATTAAGTGTGAAGTGAATGTCAAGAAAGCTACAGACAGACTAGCTACAAACGGACGGGCCGTTGAGTGGAAGCCGGCTCCGTTGCCCAGAAGTTGCTCTATTGTTACTTCCACTCCCCGTCCGAATCTGGACTCGCGGTTTAACTACACCCATCGTGAGAAGCGGGAGCATTCTAATGGAAAGAATTCCTTTGCCAAGGAACTCTAGTCTCCCCCAAAACTCTTTTCCAGATCGCCCGCGATCAGCTTGAAAAACCAATCGATAGAAAGCGAGTGCGCCTCTTGCAACCAGCTTTGAAAGTCTCTAGGAATTTGGGGGACTTCATCCTCCCTCGACTCGACAATGATCTCCCACAATAGTGCAGGCCGGGATTCCTTCTCTCCCGTGGCAAATCCGACACTGATGGTTCCTCTGAGCGTGTTTTCTCGAAAAGAGGCTTGCCAGGAAAGCCCAACGGGTTGCGGCTGAATGGGACTATCTTGGAACAAGGCGGAGGGCAATTGCACCGTGGTTTTGAACTTGTCCTTCAGGAAATCCAAAATGTTTTCTCTTCTAAAGTCAAATCCGACGGCGTCCAAATAACGCAGTCTCAGCGCTTCCACCTTAAATTCCGCGGATTTGGGATAGGCCTCGACCAATTTGGAAATGGCCTCCGCGCACCTCCAGGCAAACTCCTTCCATGAGTACTCCTCTCCTTCGTGGATAGAGAGGATGCCCGGACCGAGCTGTAAGACAGGTCCGCGGCTGGGAGCCACGCGCAACAGATGTTGCGCCTGGTGAGCCACCATCGCTTCCGGCATGGTTGCTGCCGGCAAAGTTTCATGCACCGGATAGACCTCCATCACGCGCTCGTAGAAGCGACCCAGCAACATCTTGTAATGGGGATCGATTTTGATGCCTGGGACCGATTCTTCGGTCAGTGCCCACCGAATCTCCAGAGTCGCTTCTACCAGTGGTGAGTTCTTCAAATCTTTGTGGGGCATAAGTGGGCTCACTTTCCTGGAAATGGCAGCCAGCCTCTGGAAAGGTAATCACTCATGGTAATGGCAATCAAAATGAACAACCAAAAAAATCCACCCACCACCACCAGCCGCGTCAGTTGCGGACTGTAGCGCACATGCATGAAATACAGGATTACGAAAAGGGCTTTGACCACAGCGATGGTCAAAGCCAAGATGGTATTGCCTCGTCCCAAATCGACAAAGGCTACCCGGATGGTGACGCCGGTTAACACCAGGAGCAGGATGAAGACCGCGAAGTATATTTTCTTGGGAACTACGTGTACGGACATGGTTCTTTCTCCCGGTCAAAGGTGAGAGGTGCAGTTTCCGGATGGATGGACTTCAAGCGATTCTTGGTGCTGAAGATGATGTGGTAATAGAGCGAGGTATAGGTGTTAGCCACTCGCGAACCCTCCAACCATTGATTCAAACGTCGCTCACGCGACGTGGTGGACATATGGTGCGTCGTGCCCTGGCCTTGAAAGACCAGGCTAAAATCAACCGCCGCTACGCGGCGACTCCCTGTAACACATCATCGCGTATAACGATCAATCAAATAGAGCAAAGGAAAAAGAAAGATCCAGATAATGTCCACAAAATGCCAGTAGAGGCCGGTCAGCTCAATCGGCGAATGATATTCCGGCGTAAAACGACCGCGAGTGGCTTGGACCACCAGTACTGTCAAGATGCCGATGCCTATGATCATGTGCAAGGCATGCATGCCGGTCATGGCGAAGTAAAGCGAAAAGAAGAGCTGGGCATTTTGCGGCCGTGGCCCTGAAAAAGAAAAGGAATGGCCAGGTATCAGATGCTCCTCGTACTTGTGATGGTATTCGAAACCCTTGATTACCAGAAACACCAATCCAAGTAGAATTGTGAACATCAGAAAGCCGATCAACATTTTCCGGTGGCCCACTTGCGAGCCATAAACCGCCAGCGCCATCGTCAAACTGCTGCCAATTAACACCGCCGTATTGATGCCACCCAGGACAATATTCAAATGGTGGCTACCCTCGGCAAACGCATTAGGATAAGCCGCGCGATAGGCAATGTAGGCCGTAAACATCCCGCCAAAGAACATGATCTCAGTAACCAGGAATACCCACATCCCCAGCCAAGCCGCCTCTCGCTGTTGCTCCATCGTGTCAAAATGATGTGCTAGCGCCGAATGAGTTTCAGACAACCTTGATCTCCCTGATGGAATAATGATAAGGCTCTTCTGTCACGATAGGTGTTTCCTTGAAATTTTCTGTGGGCGGCGGTGACGGTGTTTGCCACTCCAGCCCGGTGGCTCCCCAGGGGTTAGATCCGGCCACAGCGCCGTAACGCAGAGACCAGACCAGGTAAATCATGGGAATCAAGTAGCCAACTCCTAAAATCGAGGCCCCCGCAGTCGACATGACGTTCAGTACCTGAAACTCCTCAGGATAGGCATGGTAGCGACGAGGCATACCGAGGTAGCCCAGAATGAACTGAGGAAAGAAGGTCAGATGGAAGCCAATGAATACCACCAAAGCCGAGAAGCGGGCCCATCCTTCCGGATAGAGCCGCCCGGTGATTTTAGGCCACCAGAAATGAATGCCTCCCAAGTAGGCCATGACCGCGCCGCCCACCATAATATAGTGAAAGTGAGCGACAACGAAATAAGTGTCGTGCACATGAACGTCAAGCCCCAGGGCCGCGAGAAACATGCCGGTCAAACCGCCAATGGTGAATAGGCCAATGAATCCGAAGGCGTAAAGCATAGGTGCATGGTACGAAATCGAACCCTTGTAAAGGGTGGCAGTCCAGTTGAAGACCTTGATCGCCGAAGGGATGGCGACCAAGAAACTCAAGATGGAGAAAATCATTCCGGCGTAGACGGACTGGCTGCTGACAAACATGTGGTGACCCCATACGAGGAAGCTGATCGCGGCGATGGCCAGGCTGGAGAAAGCGACAAAGTGATAGCCAAAGACGTACTTTCTGGAGAAACAGGAGATCAGCTCGCTGATCACGCCCATGCCTGGCAGGATCATGATGTAAACGGCAGGATGGGAGTAAAACCAGAAGAGGTGCTGGAACAAGACCGGATCTCCACCCAAAGCCGGATCGAAGATCCCGATGTGGAAACCCCGTTCCAGAACCAACAGAACCAGCGTGATGGCCACAACCGGCGTCCCCAGGATCATGATGAGGCTGGTGGCGTAGTGCGCCCAGATGAAGAGAGGCAAACGAAACCAGGTCAGGCCTGGAGCACGCATCTTGTGGATCGTCACGATGAAGTTCAAACCCGTTAGTATCGAGGAGAAGCCGGTAATGAATATTCCAATCCCGGCCGCGATGACATTGCTGTTGGAATAGGTGCTGCTGTAGGGCGTATAAAAAGTCCAACCTGTATCCACTCCTCCCATCACAACTGCCCCCAGAGTGAATAGCCCACCCAGGATGTAAATGTACCAACTGAGCAGATTTATCCGCGGGAAGGCGAGATCCCGCGCCCCAATCATCATGGGCACCAGGAAATTTCCCAGCACGGCAGGAATCGATGGGATCAAAAAGAAAAATATCATCATGACCCCATGCATGGTGAACAGCTTGTTATAGGTCTCTGCCTGGAAGAGGTCTCCGGGTGGCGTCAACAGCTCCAGCCTTATCAGGACGGCGAAAAAGCCTCCGACGAAAAAGAACAGCGTGATGGAAGCCAGATAAAGCAAGGCAATTCGTTTGTGGTCGGTGGTGAGCAACCAGGACTTCACGCCATAGTTGACATTGAGATAGTGTTCACGTGTTTCTACCGGTACGGCGGGTCCGGTTGGGGTACTCATTATTTCTGGTTCTGCCTTTCTGGGGCCGTTCGGGCTTTTGCGTGAGTCTTAGGCTTGATTAGCATCAGTAAGGTCTCACGCAAAGACGCAAAGACGCAAAGTAAGGATCCATCGGGTTAGAAGGCAACATCCACAATGATTCGAGAAAATTTCGTTTTCATTCACAAGAGTCATTTCCTTTGCGTCTTGGCGTGAGTCTTAGACTTGACTAGCATCAGTAGGGTCTCACGCAAAGGCGCAAAGCCGCAAAGACGCAAAGTAAGGATCCATCGGGTTACTCCGCCAAGCCATTCACGACTCGACTGATACCATCTTTAATTAATGTTTCGCCGAAGTTGATCAGCAAGCCCAGCCTCTTGTCGGCCAGACGAAGATAGGTCAACAGTTGCTTCTTATGAACGCGCGCGATTTGCTCGACTGACTTGATCTCGACGATCACCTTGTCTTCCACAACCAAATCGGCCCGGAAACCTTCTTCTAACCGTACACTCTCGTAGACGATGGGAATGCCTACTTGCCGCAGCACCTTCAGTCCACGTTTGGTCAATTCATAAGAGGAAGCGGATTCGTAAACCGATTCCAGCAATCCTGGACCCAGACTGGTATGGATCTTGAAGGCAACATCCACAATGATTCGAGCAATTTCATTTTCACTCACAAGAGTTATTTCCCTTGGCGTCTTGGCGCCTTTGCGTGAGCCTTAGCTTCTCATCAGAGTCATTTTCCTTCGCGTCTTGGCGCTTCGGCCGGAGTGTCACCGATCGTGGCTGCTTGAGGTCCTAGAGATTTGATATAGGCGATGATCTGCATCAAACCTTCTTCACTAATTAGTCCTTGAAAAGTGGGCATGACGGGCTGGTAGCCGGCAACAACTTTGGCTGTCGGATTCAGAACCGATTCACGCAAATAAGCATCATCGGCGATCACCTTTTCCCCGCTCTGCAACTGCACCTGCTTGCCGAATATCCCTTCCAGAACCGGCCCGCGACCGGTCCCATCAGAGCGGTGACAGGTATTACACGCCAGGCTTTGAAATAGCTTCTCACCCTTCGAAGACAAGGGACCCTCGGAAGCTCCGCCACTTAGCCAGGTTTGATATTCCGCGGGGTCCATGACAACAACCTGTCCAATCATGCCGGAATGTTTTGTCCCGCAGTATTCAGCGCAAAAAAGATGATAGGCCCCGGGCTTGTTAGGTTTAAACCAGGTGGTGGTGTAACGTCCCGGGACCACGTCTGCCTTAACCCGAAATGCCGGCACGTAGAAGCTGTGGATCACGTCCTCTGACGCCATGGTCAATTTGACTGAGCGGTTCAGGGGGATGTGGAGTTCGTTGATTTCCCGCCGTCCCTCCAGGTGCTGCAGTTTCCA
>QHZQ01000698.1:0-1075 GCA_003224725.1 Acidobacteriota bacterium
GTCGTGGCGAAGCATCCCAAGACGACGTTCATCGGAGCGCACTTCGGGAGCCAGACCTTCGATCTCCAGCAGCTGGCAGAAACCCTCGACCGGTTTCTGAACTTCCACGTCGAGTGCGGCGCACGACTGCGCATCCTGGGCCGCCTGAACCCGCAGGCGGTGCGCGACTTCTTCGCGAAGTACCAGGATCGCATTCTCTTTGGCACGGACGGCGGTGTCCTCCTGGCCGGGAGGAAGGCGGGGTCTTCGAAGAATATCACCGTTTATCCAGTGGACGACCCTGACTGGGTGCGCGTCGATCCCGCCAATGCGGACGCTGTTAAGGGCTGGAAGGAGAAGCAGGCGCTGTTCTACAGCCGCTACTTCGAGTACTTCGAGACCGACCGGCTCGACCTGGTTGACCCCAATGGCTTCGCCCCTGAGTCGCTTCGCTTGCGGGGCGCCAAGCTGCCCGCGGAGGTGCTCGAGAAGTTCTACCATGCGAACGCCGAGCGCCTGATCCCCGGCCTCCGACCCAACGGGGAGAAGAAGTGACCTTACGAAGGCAATCCGGAACGCACTGTTGACAATGTCTGACTGGTTTGGATCGAAACGAGAATTGAATCGTCATCGTTCTCGTCCTCGTCGTCGCGCTTGGACTTTGGATCTTGAGGACGAGTAGGAAGACGCTGACCGTCCGGAAAGTGAGGCAACTCTCGAGTTTATGTACCGTATCCTCTGTGAAAAGTGTAAAGCCACAGTAGAGGAACGTCTTTACAGCGTGGCCTGCTCGAACTGCGGCGGCCCGCTTGAATTTCAGTATGCCCGTAATGTTTCTCTGGGTCCTTCTTCCTGCAACTCGATGTGGAAATACCGCGACTTTTTGCCGGTACGTCAGCTTTCGAAGCTTGTCAGCTTGCAGGAAGGCTTTACTCCTCTTCAGAAAACTAGATTCCACGAAGGGGTCGAAGTCTATCTCAAGAATGAAACCCTTAACCCGACGGGCTCTCACAAAGACAGAGCCCTTTCCATTGGTATAACCAAGGCTTTGGAATTTGGATTTGACACCGTGATGCTTTACTCAGATGGCAGCACG
>QHZQ01000698.1:1086-1575 GCA_003224725.1 Acidobacteriota bacterium
AGAAATATCACGGTGATGGCGCCCGTTGCGCCGGATACCCGGCTGCTACCTCTGATGATCTACGATTCGATTATTCTGGAGTACCGGGGAAGCCCCGCTGAGGCCCTGGAATGGGTGCACCAGGCCTGTCATCCCCTGGGTATCTATGAGACCTCAACCTATCGCCGCGCCAATCCCTATGAATCAGAGGGTCCCAAGACGATAGGCTTCGAACTATTCGAGCAGCTCGGCCGGACGCCGGACTGGGTGGTCGTACCTGTAGGCGGAGGCGCTACGCTGGCAGGAATCTGGCGGGCGTTTTTGGAATTAGAGAGTCTCGGCTTCGTCTCGAAGAAGCCTCGAATGGTCGGTGTTCTGCCCGAAGGATATGACATCCTTGAGACGGCGATGGCTCGAGACGTTCGATCAGAGACGGATTTTCGTTCTCTGATTCTTCGAGAACCTCCGTCAACGCTCCAGGTCAAAATTGCCATGCCGTGTCCTCCGGAT
>QHZQ01000698.1:1683-3698 GCA_003224725.1 Acidobacteriota bacterium
CCTGGGTGGCCGTAGAGAAGCTTATGAGGATGAAGAAAATCGGAGAAGGGGAGACCGTGGTTGCCGTAATCACAGGCTCCGGATTTCGCGAAACGGGTGTGATTGCAGATCGGCTTGAAATCAAGAAAGTCTGCATCGAGCCGAAGTCTGGTATGGCTACCTTGGAGAGAATTCTGAGCCGAGACGAATAGCCACAGAATTTTCATTAGCCCGGTGCTTCAGTGCGTGGACTGGAGTTGGACATCTTGGGAAGCAGATTTCCATTGGTTGCCCTCACCCGGCCCTGCGGGCCACCCTCTCCCAGAGGGCGAGGGAGAGAATGGCGCGTTAGTGGTGCAACCTCAATGACTGAAACAGACGTTTCGTTGCGGGTGTCTGGTCTTGCTGGAACGGAACGGCTGATTCTGTGATCGCCTCATCCTGGCTTTCTCCCTCTCCTTGTGGGAGAGGGTGGCGCGAAGCGTCGGGTGAGGGTCAGCGTCGTTCTTGGTGCCGAAGATGTCCAAACTCCGCACCCCGTGCCTCAGCACAGGGAGTGTTTTCTTCTTACCTAGCTGCACGTGCCCAGCACAGCGGCTCAAGCGGGGATCTGGTAAAACGACTGCCAACCAAGGAGACTATCTATGATTGAAAAGGCACTGATTCCAGAGGAGGAATATCCCCAGCGACTGGAGCGGTTGCGAGCATTGATGCTGGAGAAAAGGCTGGACGCGGTTCTGCTCGGGACAGGGACGAATCTGGCCTATTTTAGCGGATATCCATCTCCTGCCAAGAGCGTGTGCCGGCCGTTTTTCCTCCTTCTTCCATTCCGTGGCGACCCCGTCTTCTTTTCGCACAGCGGTCACAAAGCCGAAGCGATCCGGTTCTCCTGGATTAAAGACCTGCGCGACTATGCGGAGCTTTCGCGCGTGCCGGTCGACATCATTTTGGACGTGTTGGGGGAGCGTGGCCTGCTTAACAAAGCGATTGGAATGGAACTCGGGTTTGAACAATCTCTGGATATTTCTTATCTGGAATTCTGTCGCCTGCGGGAGTCTCTGGGAGAAACGAAATTGGTGGATGCCAGCGAAATTCTCTGGCGGATGCGCATGATCAAATCTGAAAATGAAATTGCCTGCCTACGCAAGGCTTGCAGGATTGTCAGTGATGCCTATGCAACTACTTTTTCCAGTGCGCGGGAAGGATTGCCGGAACGCCAGATTTATAAAACGATGCGTGCCTGTTTGGAAGATGCTGGAGCCTCTAACATTTTTTTAGTGATCACTTCGGGCAAGGGCAATTATGACCTCGTGACCAAGCCGCCAGATGATCGGCCGATTCAAAAAGGCGAGATGGTCTGGATGGACGCTGGTTGCACGGTCTCCGGCTACTGGTCGGACTTTTCGCGCGCCGGCGTCGTGGGTGAGCCGTCGGCCCAGCAAGCCCATGCCCAGGAACTGATTCATCAGATCACCTGGGAAGCAGTAAAGAAGGTCCGGCCCGGCATCACAGCCTCTTCCATCGCCCGGTTCTGCTATGAAAGACTTGCTCAGGTGGACTTTCCTATCACCTCTTCGATCGGAGCTCTGGCGTCGCGCATTGGTCACGGAGTGGGCTTGAATATCACAGAGCCGCCCCATCTCGGCGTGCATGATGACACCGTGCTCGAGCCGGGCATGGTCATTACCTTGGAGCCAGGTGTGGCCACAGAGTACGGAACCTTCCACATTGAAGAGAATATTGTCGTCACTGCGGAGGGCTGCGAAGTACTCTCGCAATCGCCGCGTCATTTGTACAGGATCGCTACGAAGTAGAGCTGGGGGAGGCCCCGGTCTTGGGGGTCATTTGGGACATCGTCCCTTCAAGCTAAGACTCACGCAAAGACGCAAAGGCGCCAAGCCGCCAAGGGAAAAGACTCATATGCGCGAAAATGAAGTTGCTTGGATCATTGTGGATGTTGCCTTGAGGATCCATACCACACTGAGTCCAGGATTGTTGGAGTCGGATTACGAATCTGTTTTCTTTTATGAATTGAC
>QHZQ01000699.1 GCA_003224725.1 Acidobacteriota bacterium
GATTAATGTCCGTCAATAGCGGAGGCACAGCTTTGAAACCCTTCAAAAGTGCCGGCAGCTTTTCTTCAGGTGCCGGCTGGGCGGGTATCTCGATAACCTTCTGCACTCTCCAGCTGCCTTCCAACCGGTGCCACAACCACACCGAAGAGGAAAGATCCTTGAGGGAGACCACCACCCCGGCAAAACCGTAAGCCCGCGTCGGGTCGTGGGCTGGGCGAAGTTCGAGAACCATCTGCTGCTCGGCACCGAGATCCAGCGCCTGCAGGTGACAGCGCCGACGAAAATCCCAGATGTGCATTTGATGACCGTAACCGCCTTTGAGCAGGATGTCTGGATTCACTCCGTCCCGCACCATGTTGGGAGTGCCCCACTCGCTGGTGATCATGGTGTCATGTCCGAGGTGCCACCAGAAGTCGTACGCCAAATTCTGCGGTCCACGATCAATCTCCCATTTTCCCAGCACTTCAAAGCTTTCGGGATCCATTATGAAACTAAAGCGCTGAGGTAGATCCCATCAGGACCACAGTGGACGGTGTGAGGGCTACTATATCCAGTTCGTTTGATGACGGTCTCCGGCGGTATCACCTTGACAATCTCGGGGCGTCGAGCACGGGATTTGGTATCGATGACATAAATCCGCGACGACGAAATGCCGGGAACGATCAGGTATCTCCGCTCCACATGGGGATGCGGCGCATAAGGGCAGAGGCATGCACTGCATGCGTTCCAGCCGAAGTGATGCAACTCATTAGCCGGCTCCGGCATGTCCACTCGGCCCACCAGTTTCCCGTACGTAGCCGAGCCGGGTTCGACATCCACCACACCTATCCCGTCAGGAGGCCCATTCGTTCCGGGATTCAGCATTGCCACATACGCTAGCTTCTCCGGGGGAGCCTGCATTGCCATCGCCGGAGACGGATAGAAGGTGGGATCAGGTTGCCAGAAGGTCATTGAAACTTCTCCTTTCGTAATAGCGGAAACGGCGAACTCTGGGTGAGAGTCCACAAACACAGAGCGGTTATGCCCTCTCCGTCGAATGTGAACGGTTAGACCCCTTCTTGAGTACGCCTAATAGTAACGCTGCCCTGCTGGACGGTCAACCTCGGCCTTGCACTGCTTTGCACCCCCCCCAAGCAGCTCGCTGCAGCAGCGCTGAGACGGCCCGGCGGGACACCCGACATCACCATTAGGTCTCCTGCCTTGAGCGCCTCATAGGACTCCCACAAGGTTTCCACGGTCACTGACGCGGAACTCATTGAGACACATCCACGCGACGACGTTTCCAGAACGGATAGACCAGTCGCCCCAGGAGCCCCTCGGGAAACCCTTCCATCCGCTCAAAACCCAGATGCGCCGGCTGCTCTTGAGCGGGCAAATAGGCCGTTCCAAACAAGAAATCCCAAAGGCTGAACACGATCCCGAAGTTTTGACCGGCCTTCTGATGCAGCACCACGTCGTGATGCCAGACATGCAGCCGGGGAGAGTTCAGCACGTACTTAAAGGACCCCCAATCCAGCTTGAGATTCGAATGGTTCAAATGCCCAATCAACGTGCTGAAGATAGCGATCCAAAGAATGACTGTGTCGTTGACACCTAGCAGAAAGAGCGGAAAATAAGTCAAGCCACGATAAACTACAATTTCCATCCAGTGAAAACGCATGTTACCGATCCAGTCAAGCTCCCGAATGCTATGGTGCAGTTTGTGAAACTCCCAAAGCCAAGGAATCCGATGCAATAGATTGTGAACACACCACTCCAGGAAGTCTTTGACGACAAGGAAGACGAGAAATTGTACCGGTAGTGGGCTGTCAGCTAAAAGCGCAACCGAAGGCCAGCTCAAAAAGTTCTGCCCCAAGAGCCAGCGACTCAAGCTCTGGAGTGCCCGGCTCGAAAGTGCAGCCAAGAGAACCCCAGCATAGTGTCCGTTCAACACCAGCCAGAAGAAGTCCTGACCGATCTGGTCACGCAAAGCCTTTTGCTGCAGACGCCAGGGAGCGATCCGCTCCAGTACCCAGCAAAAGACTGACACCACCAGAAGCCAGAAAAAGTATCCACGAGTGTCCCAAATGATCTGAATCATCTGAGATCCCCCAATAAGCTGGTCGTCATGAGCTCTTCCCTATTGCAACAGGGAAGCCCCCTCGCCGCCAGCAATAAAACCCCTGGAGAGCGGCTTCGGCATACGACACCCCCTTGAATTGGTTATTCAGAAATTCTCGTTGATCAGTCAGCAAATTATCATATTCAAGAAGACTCATCAACACTCTGTAATGCGCTGGTTACTGGGGGCCATTGAGGGGCGCCGTCTTGGTAGCCACGGCGAGCGCTTTCTCCGCGACCACCGTCGCTCGCCGGGGGCGTTTCCGCGCCGGTGGACAAACCCACGACGACTTAGAAAACAAATTCGTCGTGGCTACCAAAGCTATTTCTTCGCCCCTAGTAACTAACCCATTACAACGCTCTTTATGGCCGCAGTTGTGGCAAGAGGTAATTGCAAGAACTCGTACGGTCCCGCAAAAATCCGCCCCGACCCTCAGCCCAATTTTAATCCATAAGAAAAATTAATAGGAGGGACCGATGGTGGAAACCACACGGGTCGCCACAATCATCTTTG
>QHZQ01000155.1 GCA_003224725.1 Acidobacteriota bacterium
GCCCGACAGGGCGTTTGTCGCGTCTAGAATCTACTACTCCATCCAGACGTATTTCGCTCACCAAGCTGGGATCCCGGACCTCGATCTCGACGCAATATACAAGAGCTACCTGGACCGGGCGCTGGGGGCGAAGGATCGACGCGAATTCGACCTCGCGACTCTGGAATTCGTGGCCAAGTTGCGGAACAAGCACACCCAATTCGACGACCAATGGCTGCGCCAGAAATATGGGCAACCGCTCGGGTTCAGGGTTCTTCCCGTGGAGGGCAAGTGGGTCGTCACATGGGCAGGCGACAGTGGACTGAAGAGGGGGGACGTCATTCGCACCGTCGATGGGATCGGGGTGGAACCATTCGTCCGCGACAAGCAACGATACATTAACGCCTCAAGTGAACGAAGCGCGATTAGCTTGGTATTTGACCGATCCTATCTGTTCCCGAACAGATTTACACTCGAACTGGAAGATGGCCATCAGATTACAATCGAGCGCAAAGAGCCCAGCACTGGGCCGGCCCAAGACGCCCGGCCACCCGCGTCGGAAAGCCGCTGGCTCACCGGAAGCTCGGTTGGATATATCAAGATCAATGCATTCAATGATGTGAATTATGAAAAATCGGCAATCGAGTTTGTGAAGAAATATCAATCCGCCAAGGCCAAATGCCTGATTATCGATGTGAGGGGCAATGGTGGCGGAAGTACACCATATCAACTGATCCGAGAGTTAATGGACCGGGAATGGCGGGGCTGGTCAACCTCCACTCCATCGCAGATCGCCCTCCACAAGGCTCGCGGGGAGCCGCCCACACAACTGAGAACCGAAAGCGAGAGGCACAAACCTTGCGAAGGAGCTTTCACCGGCCGAGTAATCCTCTTGGTCGACCGCTTCACTTGCTCCGCGTGCGAGGATTTCGTCATGCCGTTCAAGGACAACGGTCGCGCAACCATCATCGGTGAAACGACGGAGGGAAGTTCCGGCCAGCCGTATTTCTTCAATTTCGGTAACGGCATGACTTTGTTGGTCGGCGCGGAACGACACACCTTCCCGGACGGCTCCCCGTTTGAGTCGGTGGGCATCAAGCCGACGATAGCGGTCGAACTACGTATAGCGGATGTACGGGACGGCGTCGATCCAGTCCTCATGAAAGCAAAAGAGTTGGCGGGTCTTCCCTGAAGCTGAACAAGGGCACGGTCAAGGCTATCGGGCTTAACCTGGCATGCATCGGACCGCCTACAAAACGGGCGGCGGGAGATGCCCGAGTCGTTAGGCCGCGCGAGTCCTTGTCATCGTGGCCACGTATCTAATGAAACGGGAAATGCTGCGACGCTGCTGGCTGGAGTGGGCGATTGTCGGGTTTGGATTGCCCGGAGTTACAAGCAGCCTTTCAAAACTGGTTGTGCTGGCTATACCAGCGGCTAAACACGGATCCGTCGCCCAGCGCTTTCTGTTGAACCTCGGCGGAGGTCTGATAGGGGAGTGGCTGTTTGTGTTTGCGGTGTGGATCGTACTGAGAGGCCGCAATCAATCATTCCGCGATGTTGGTATGTGGAGATTCGGAAATTGGGCTGCATGGGGTTTGGCCCTGCTGTTTGCTGGGCTGTCTATTGCCAGCAACCTTCGGTTCCTGCCACGGATGAACATCCCCATTGCTCACGCTTTTGCCCCGCAAGGTTTCCACCTGTTTGCAGCGCTTGCTATGGGCATCACGGCAGGATTTTGTGAGGAGGTGCTCTTTCGCGGGTTCCTGATGGCCGAGTTCGCTGAGGCTGGGTACGGAAAGCTTATGCAGGTGGTTCTTCCTGGCCTTGCATTTGGCTTTGCTCATCTAGGGTATTCCGTTCACGGACTCGTTGCCGGCATCGGGATCATGGCGCCAACGGCGCTGCTCGGTATGATTTGGGGCGTTGCGTACCTTCTCGGGCGGCGGTCTCTTCTGCCCTGCATCGTTGCTCACTTTCTGAACGACTCGACGGCGCTACCGTGGATTATGTTCTTTATGTTCACCGGGGATTTGGGGTAGAAGTCACCCGACGAAACGGCGACGCGCCGTGCGACCGAGTGGGCGATGCGGCAGGAGATACCTGGAGCAGCATCAGCTACCACAAACGCCTAACACCGCATTCGCCGTCCCGCGGGGCACAGCAGTGGTGGAACCATAAGAAACTTGCCCACGGGGCTCCGCTCCAGTGCTTTGCCAGGCATTGCGTTTCAGGCTTAAGTTAGCAACTTGAAAGCATGAATCCAATCGTTGCGAAGGAAGCCGGGGATACACCAGAGCATACAGAGCGGCTCAATCGCGCGGGCGGCCTCAGCCTTACCCATATCGACCGTTTCCCAACCAAACTGATCAAGGATTCCGGTGACGGTCTTTTTCGCCGCATCGTCGTTGCCGCATATGAACATCGTTGGCTTACCGCCCTTGAACTGTGGATTCACCATGCACGCGTTGCCGACAGAATTGAAAGCCTTGACAAAGCGGGCGCTTGCAAACTCGCGCTGTAGACGCTCCATCAGGGATTCGTCGAGAGTGGTGAAAAACCTCAATACGCCGTTTGTAGGCGGTCTGTCCGCAATTGGATTCGTCGCGTCGATGATGCACTTTCCCGCCAGATTTGCTGCGCCAGCGCCGTGCAGCGCATCCGCCGCTGCTGTGCCCTTGACCGCCAGAACGACCAACTCTGCGAACTTTGCCTCGTCGGCGAAACTGCCAACACGGCCCANNGCCCAGTCAGCCAGTTTGGCAGGCGCGCGCGTGCCCATCATTACGTCGTGACTATGCTTCAGGAAACCGGTGCCCAGCACCTTCGCTACATCACCGGATCCAAGGACTCCGACTTTCATGCTGTTCTCCTTTCGTTAATAAGTTTCGTGTGTTCTGTTCTGAATTGATCAGTCGGGAGTGAATGCCTCATCAAATGAACTCACCTAGGCGCCTTGCCAGAGGTACTGGCAGAGCGCAGCCCTGAAGAACTTGATGTCCCGTGGGTGCCGAGGGGAGACGAAGTTTCGGTCAATGATGACCTGCCGGTTCTCTCAGACTCCGCCGCAACTCACGACTACCGGCGAGCCCCATGCTAGCACTTGCTTCAGGGAATACAAGCCCTGATAATTAAGTAAGGTACTACCCAAAAGATAGTGGAGGAAGTCATGAGCGCCAAAGCTTACAATGTGACTGGAAGTACTGGGCGTGGAGAGTTATATGCGAACGCGCCAACGCTGCGGTCTACGTTGAGGAACAGGGGCTGGAGGAAGTCCGCAATGGGATCGGGCGCGGAGCCGCGGCACTCCAGCCTATGGAATTCATCTCTGGGAGCACAAGCGGACTGACCGTCTGCGGCTATCAGTTTTCGGACCGCGAGCCCAGTGAGCTGGCAGCGCTGTTCACACGCGCCATTGCAGAACTCCCCCTGACCTCGTGCTGCTCCACGCGATGCCAGGCACCGCAAAAGCTAAAATAAAGTAAGAGTGGCTCAACCAAATTATCAGGCACACCCCTCCCTCCTGATATGGGGACGCACAGTCCTTCTAAGATAGGCTACTTCCGATGGGTGATTTGTGCTTTGTTGTTTTTTGCGGCAACCATCAACTACGTGGACCGGCAGGTCCTCAGCATCCTCGCTCCCGACCTGCAGCGGGGCATGGGTTGGTCGGAAATCGATTATTCAAATATCGTCTTTGCGTTCCAAATTGCCTATGCCCTTATGTTCCTGGTTTCCGGGGGAGTCCTCGACCGGATCGGCACGCGCACCGGTTATGCTGTTGCCATCGTATGGTGGAGCCTGGCTGCCATGGGTCATGCGCTGGCCAGCTCAGCGGGAGCGTTCAGCTTCTGGCGATTCATGCTGGGGGTCGGTGAATCGGCAAATTTCCCGGCCTCCATCAAGACGGTTGCCGAATGGTTTCCCAAGCGTGAGCGGGCTTTGGCGACCGGGATATTCAATTCGGGAACCAATATCGGGGCCATTGTTGCACCCATCGTCGTCCCGTTAATTGCAGTCCGCTGGGGCTGGCAAATGGCTTTTATTGCCACCGGCGCACTCGGTTTTCTGTGGGTGGCTTTCTGGCTCGCTTTATACCGCCGGCCGGAAGAACACAAGAGACTTTCCAGTAAAGAACTGGCCTACATTCGAAGCGACACCACCGA
Source organism: Acidobacteriota bacterium (assembly GCA_003224725.1). Lineage (GTDB taxonomy): Bacteria > Acidobacteriota > Terriglobia > Versatilivoradales > Versatilivoraceae > QHZQ01. The sequence goes on from QHZQ01000155.1 coordinate 4,143, forward strand.
TCCAGCCGCCCAGCTCCGTTGGGCGCCTTTGCTGAGATACCCTCAAACCTGGGCATTCTCACTGGGAAAGTTCATGACGGACCCTATCTGGTGGTTCTACCTTTTCTGGCTACCCAAGTTCCTTTACTCGGTGCATGGAGTTAGGACGGTCGACCTGATTCCTTACCTCGTTACAGTTTACCTTGTAGCCGATATTGGATCAATCGGTGGCGGCTGGTTATCCTCTGCGTTACTAAAGCGCGGCTGGTCGCTCAATGCGGCCCGCAAGACAGCTCTGTTTCTCTGTGCGCTCTGTGTATTTCCCGTCGTGGTCGTCTCTGAGGTGCAGAGTCTTTGGGTGGCGGTCGGATTGGTCAGTTTGGCGGCCGGGGCCCACCAAGGCTGGTCGGCCAATCTTTTCACGCTGAGCTCGGACTTGTTTCCACGCCAGGCGGTAGCCTCTGTGGTAGGCATGGGAGGCTTTGCCGGCGCCCTCGGCGGGATGCTGATTGCCAAGGTCGCCGGCTATGTCTTACAGTGGTACGGAACCTACACTCCCCTTTTCATTATCGCCGGGTTGGCCTACTTGAGCGCTCTGGCTCTCATTCACCTGCTGGCGCCGAAGCTTACTCCGGCAATAGCGTAATGTGCTTGTGCAAATATGTTAAAAGTGGGAGGCGCTGTCCTCAGCGGCAACTTCCGCGGCAACATGATCCTAAAAACGGGAGTTAGCCACAGAGGCACAGAGACCACAGAGGCGGCAGATAAGGAGTTATATCTTCGCAAAGCCTTGAAGTGACTCCGTGGCAATTTCAACTGCTGGATTTAGGATGATCCGTCGCCGCGCGGAGCGCGCTTCCCACATTTTCATTCCCGGTGCGCAACCAGTTAAGACGGGCTTCTCTTGAAATGAGAACAAATCACTCTAATACCAAGTTGCATTCATACGGTTATTGAAGGCCTTAGAAATGCAAACCCCTCACCCCCAGCCCCTCTCCCTGAGGGAGAGGGTGGCCAAAGGCCGGGTGAGGGGATCGCTCGACTCAATGTATCCTTTTGTTCGCACCTTGGTATAAGCGATAAGAATCTTGCCCGTGGGGAAATTGAGTGCTATTTTCATCGTTCTCAAATTTCTCAAAAATTGCTTGCCCTCTGGAAATCTGGCTAGATATTCTTAGTGCCTATGCCTTCCCAACAGCGACCGCCCAATCCGACCTTTTGGTTCATTCCCGGCATGCTGGTCTGTGTCTTGTTTCTTACGGCCTTGTGTCTGTTCTTTATCCATCGGCAGATGAACACCGAAGAAGAAAGGCTCCATCAAATCGAGCGCTTCAGTCTAGAGCAAACTCAACAACTTTTCCGTGGCGAGGTGGAAGAAAAATGGCAAAGAGCCTATCGTCAATTTCCAGGGGGTGTACCAGAATATCAAGAGATGAGTGCGTGGGATGAGCGGTTGGGCGAAGACGTTCTGGGCTTTTGTCTGGATAATTCCGGCATGCTGCTCTATCCGGCCTACCAGATTTATTCCCAGCAGGACATTGCCCTCGGGGAACCTTCCTCGCCGCGTCCTACCGCTTCCAGGGCAAAGGAGCTCCCTGGGGGACTCCCGGCTATCACTCTCGTCTTGGAGCTGGGGGAATTGTCTTCTCATGAACTGCAGCGGCAAGCCGGTCTGGTAGATTCATTGCTGCAAACCTTCCAGTCAGGGCGGGTCCCCCTTAACCCGGTCTCGCTCCGTTGGCTCGAACGCCTGCAAGAGCAGTGCCGAAGACGCAATGATCAGGAGGCCTGGTTACGGCGAGAGTCCGGTGTCTTACGCCTGGTAAGACAAACGCAATTTGCAGAGAAGTTCCTGGCCAGATTAAATCTGTTGCTGCGGAGGAATCTCTACAACATGGCTCGCGCAGAGATGCCGGCCCAATACCTGACCAGCGATCCGTCGGAAGAGCCCGTCTTAGTGGTTTGCAAATTTCTCCAACGCCCTCCGCTGGGTTTGTTGGGAGTGGCCATTCACCTGGATCGCGTTTGTCAAACAGTGGAAGACAGGGTCGCCAGAGCCTCTTGGCTTCCCGCAGAAGTCAAGGTGCGGATTCAGAAAGAGAGCTTTATAGCCGCCTCCGAAAAACTGGTGGAGAGACGTATTTTGGATCCCAGGGCGCCCCAATATATTGTTCAGGGTCAGCCTCGGGACTTTGCTGCCTTTCATCGCCGTGCCTGGCACAAGAATTTGCTTTACCTGGCCACGGTGCTACTGTCGGTTTCAGCCTTTGTTCTCGTTTTGTTTTTCGGTAACCGGGCTTTGAAGGAGCAGGAACGACTATCGAAACTTAGAACGGATTTTCTGACCAATGTGTCCCATGAATTGAAAACACCCTTGACCGCAATTCGACTTCATGCTGAAACATTGGAACGAACTCTTTCCGCTCCCAAGGCTAGCCTGGCTGCGACCGTGGAAACCATCATTGAAGAAGTCGACCGGTTAAGCCTTCTCATCAGCGATGTGTTGGAATTCACGCGCCTGGAAAATGATAAGAAGAAATTTGTTTGGGAGGCTGTCGATTTAGTGCCAGTGATTCGCGAAAGCGTCCGTCTGTTCTCCCAACAACTCGATGAGGCGGGATTCACGGTCTCTCTCGATTTGCCAGAGACTCTAATCCTTCAGAGAGCGGATCGCGACGCCTTAAAACAGACCGCCAGCAATTTGATCAGCAACAGCCTGAAATTCTCTCCGCTTCAGAAAACGCTCATCATTCGGCTCTCCCGCAATGGAAAGCGGGCCGTTTGGGAAATTGAAGATCGGGGATTGGGAATTGAGCCCAGGGACTTGCCTCATGTATTTGAAAAATTCTATCGAGGCTCCAATCTCGATCCTGCCATTTCCGGAACTGGGCTGGGCCTGACTTTGTGCAAGGCGTTCATTGAGGCCCATGGCGGGAAACTTCGCGTGGAAAGTAGCCCTGGTCACGGAAGTCGGTTTACTATTGAGTTGCCGGCGCGGGAGCAGGAGAAGGAAGAAGGGAGCGGTCCGTAGTCCGTGGTCCGTGGTCAGTAGTTAGACGGTTACGCCCCCTCGCCCCGACCCTCTCCCTCGAGCACGTCATTCAACTTTATGTCGGGAGCTATCCATCAATGTACAAGATTCTCATCATCGAAGACGATCGCGCTATCTTGAGAGCATTAGAATCGAATTTGCAGGCGGAAGGCTATCAGGTGGAGACGGTCATGGAGGGTCTGACTGGTCTTGAGCGCGCACGAGATCCTTCTCAAGATCTGATCTTGCTGGATCTCATGTTGCCCAAATTGCCTGGTGAGGCAATTTGCCGGACGCTCCGTCAGGAAGGCATCACCACACCGATTCTCTTTCTCACCGCCAAGGGCGAAGAACAGCATCGCGTGGCAGGATTTGAACTGGGAGCGGATGATTACGTTTCTAAGCCCTTCAGTATTCGAGAGCTGTTAGGACGGATCCAGGCGATCCTCAAACGCGCGGCGGGACAGAAACATTTGTTGGCCCACTTTCGCTTCGGAAACGTTTCCCTGGACTTTGTGAAGATGGAGGCGCGCCGGGGAAACCAACCCATCACGCTCACATCCCGCGAATTGGCCATTCTGCGTCTGATGGTCAGCAACAAAGGGGTCGTCATTTCGCGCGATCGGCTCCTCAACGAGGTTTGGGGTTATGAAGCCTATCCGAGCACGCGCACGGTAGACAACCAAATCGTGAAGTTACGTCAGAAGCTGGAAGAAGATCCCGAAAATCCGCAACACATCGTGACAGTCAGGGGGACCGGCTACAAGTTTGTGGGCTGAGGAAATTCCAGCTAATTACTGACGTCTGCGGAATTGAGTGACGTGTCCTCCCCCCACCCCCTTGCCCCCACTGGCTAACCATGTCCCATATCTTTATGTTCTTGACACAGCAGGAAGGGTATTCCTGAACCGCGGGACAGTCCTTTGGAGTGCGCTGGCTTGACAGCGCCTTGGAGCGGCCTGCGGCTTGACGCAGGCAAAGGCTGGTTGTGACCGTCGGACAACGGTGGCGTCAAGCCGCCACCAACAAAGCGGTGTCTAGCCACCGCACTACAAAGTAGTGCTGGTGGACTCTCTACTGCAATATCAGTTCGGTTTGACTGGATACGGATTGGTTGGCCGCGGAATCAGTGGTTTCAACCGTTAGTTGATACTTTCCAGGAGCCAAATCTTTAACGGGCAAATTGAGACCAATCGCGACTTCTCCGCGTCCGGTGCCGAAAGCAGACTGATCCAGCGCAATCGGCGGAAAAGCATTAACCTGGCCCTTTTCGTCGGTGAATTGAAGTTTAGCGGTGAGAGACTTGCCGGCGGCGTCGCCTTTCAGGTTGTAAAGCTTGTAAAAAATTGCCATCGGATATTGACGATTAATCTGATTTTCAACTGCCATCGAGATTTGGAACCCTTTGTAGATGAGCGGATCAGTTTCATCCAGCAATCGGGCCTGGAGATTTTGAATTAGCTCCGGCAGTTGTGCCAGTTGCTGGCTTACCACCAGACTACTGGCGGCCAATCCGGAGGCAGACATGGGAGGAACCGCCAGAGTCTGTTCGGCTGTCCCGACTTTACCCTTTTCATCAGCCATAGCGACTTTCACTTGATATTTTCCAGGCCGCAATTTCAGGTAGTTGCGATAACTGATGTCCTGGTTGCGGAAGGCTTCCTCTTTGTCTTTGTCCACAGCAATGTTCAAAGTTTCGCTGAATCGAGCCGCCACGCTTCCGTCCTCTGCATAGGCCACTCCCATGATGTCCACAGCATTGGCGAGTTGCCCTCCCTTTTTCTTGAGTTCAAGGGTTCCACGTTTGATTTTCGCTGCGATGGGAATGCGTGCGAGCTCCGGGGAATCATAAAAATAAACCGGGCGAAAAGTCACCGGCAACTGGGTTAAGGGAGTTGGCGAAGAAATGGCGGTCATTAGGGAGCGCTCCCCTTTTGATCCGGCCAAAGCATCCAAGGGGCGAGGATCGGCGTAACCTTTCCGGTATTTCAACTTCACTCCCTTAAGTTGGGTCTTGACCTCCAGCTTGCGAAACTTGCCATCTCGTTTTGGGTTGTCGGAATAGAAACCCAGGACATAATAGTTGCTCAATTCCAAATCCACTTTGAATATGGCCAGGCCCCCGGTATCCTGGGCCAGAGAGCGTAAAATATGATCCACCGTCGACTCTCTTTCGAAGTTGGGAGCCTCGTCTCGTCCTAAGGCGTCGCGGTTGCCCGAGCGATCGTTTCGGTTCTGCGGAGAAGTCGAATCATTCGTGGATCGATCGCCCGGCTGAGTGTTCCCCAAGCTCCCGTCACGACTGGTCCCAGAACTCGTTCCGGTATTTCCGCTTCCCTGCCCTGTCCCGCCTTGCCCAGTCTGTCCTCCCTGGCCTCCAGTGGTCTGCCCACCTCCACCCTTCTGCTGAAACATGGAAGAAAGCAGAGCAGACGCCGGCTGGGTGTCGAGTAAATCGGCCAAGGGAAACAGGCGCTTGGCGATTGCGCTTAACGAAAAAAGTCCTGGCCGGTCAGGTTCTCCCGTCCTGCGGGCTTTTGGCGTTGACAAGAAGCTCTGCGATCCCTGCCCGCCCGTATTGGAGTTAAGGCCTCTGGCATCGATGGTATAAAAAGAAACATTCGATCGTTGGGCATTGTCAACGGCGCTGCGAAGTTCGGTGTGGGCATCGGAAGTAATCGAAAAATCCTCCGAGAAAAGCAGGATCGATTTGCGGCCTTTCACTCGCGACATGGAAGAAGCCAGGGAATTTAGCGTCCGCAAGACACTTACGGCGCGGAACTTGGCTTCTTGAGTAGCCGCGGGATTTTGGCCCAGGGATCCCGCCGGCGAGGTGCGTCCTCTCCGGCCTGAAATACTGTCTGGCTGCTGATCTTCACGGGTCATTTTAGGTCCAAGCGCAGGGTTGGCATAAGATAGTGCGGGCTGACGAATGGCTTCAATAATCTTCCCCGCATCATGAGTAAAGTTCTGAACAATTTTCAAACTGAGACCATACGAGGCCACCCCAAAGAGATCCCACGGTTTCATGTGTTGCTTGACGTAGGTTTCGGCGCTGTCCCGAGTGAACTTGGTTTGGGAAGGAGTGATGGTGCTATCATCAAACAAAATCAACACCACTTTCCCACGATGGGGCTGATCCTCGACATCGCTCAAGCTGGTAGGTAAGGGTTGATCCGTTTTGTCGTTGACAGCATCAAAGGTGACGACCTTCTGCTGTTTTCCTTCTTCCAGAAGTCGAAAATCTTCCTTCGTCATATTTAAGATAGGCTTGCCCTTTTTGTCCTGGGCGATCACTTCGACTGTAATGAGCTCTACGTCTACACGCAGGGTATTTCCTGAGGACGATTGGGCAGGCGCCGCCAGGAGTAACGCAGTGAATTGTGGTTGCGACAGGATCATCACCTCAAGCAACACACCGACAAAGATTGCCCCACTAACAATTCGACGTCGATTTCTATTTGCCCTTAATGAGTGAATCTGCATAACGCCTCCCGAGAGATTTTGAAGATTGAAGCTTTCAAGCCTTTTAACTCATCACGGCACTTCGATGGTCTTCTTGATCGAACCCATCTTGGTCCTATTGCTTTCTCGGACCACGGCCCTGATTTTATAACGACCCGGTGGAACCTTGATATCAACCTTGGAAGTGAAACCATAATCAAGCATAGCTGCATAGCTGGGGTCGGTGAGATTTAATTCCATCGATTTCTCTAATCCGTCGACATAGCGATCATTTTCGTCGAAAGCTACCACCACGAGATGAATCAAGTTCTTGTGTCGTGCATCCTCTTCCAGGAATTGCAAACCTCGAATATTAACTCTAGTCAGGAGGGCTAGCTGATACCTGGCATCCTCCAATTGAAAATAGTTGTAAGAAAGTTGGATGGGAATCTCATTCAAATTGCCTGGGGCCTGCAACGCTTCCATTATGTCTTCTTTCTTACGCCGCTCAAAAGAAATTTGTTCCTTGGGAGCATAGTATCCTTTGCGATGGCTCACCTGCAAGCCAGGTCGGGCCACTTCCAATTTGATCTTGTGATAACGGCCATCCGATTTGGCGGCCGGAGAGGCATAGGTCAAGACATAATAAAAAGATTGGTTGTCGCTGATTTTCTGCATTCCCGCGTGAAGGTCATTACTGTTATGGACAAAGAGGCCGCCGGTTTCGTAGGCCAACTGGGCCAGAGGGTCTTCCTGACGCATTGCGTCCTCGATGCGCAGCAAGGGTTTCTGGGAGAGGATTGCTTGGGAGTCAAGGGTATTGCCCACCACCACCCGATCACTGGCTTGATATTGGGCGGTGAACAGGCCTCGGATATCAATGGTGTTGAGGATGACGCCGGCCCGCAGAGCCATGTCAACCACTTCCTGAAGTTCATACCGAAGCTGCTCCGAGAGAAAGCCGTCCGAAAAAAGAATCACCGATTTCTTGGCCTCAAAATGCTTCAAAGAACGGATGTGCTGGCGCAAGGAAGAAAGCAGGGTACGATTGCGATATTGGGTTTCTTCATATTGAAAACCCGCGGTGGAACGTGCCACGTTGGTGGCAATCTGGGCTCGATTGGGGGCATCATCCAGATGTTGGCAAATGATCGTTTCCATGACCGCCACTTCCATGGACCGGGAATCGGGCGTGTCTTGGCGGATATTTTGGGCTTGCAGGTCCGTCAGCTCCGGACAATCCTCTTTGCGAACCACACTCAGATTTATCTTCTTATAAAGGTCGGTGAGTTCGCTCGCCAACTGAGCTTTGTCACCGGAAAAGGGATACTGAACCCGTCCCGAGCCCGACACGATGGCCACCTGGTCTCCCGGCCCCAAATCTTCCGAGACAAACCTTTGCAGCGCCCCGATGGCTTGAGTAAACAATTCGATAGACGAGACGGTTAGGTCATCAATGAACAGGCTGAGGAAACGGGCCTGGGTGAAACTGGGCTCTGCCGTGCCCACGCCTGTTCCTCCATTGGCCTCGGCCACCTTGCCGTTCTTGTCGGTGGTTTGCACGGCTTTATAAGACTCCAGAGCAAACGTGTGAATGGGCTGGAGTTTGCCGTCTTCGTAGACCTTGAAATCATCCACAGTGAGGTCTTTGACCGGGTGCCCCTGCTTATCAGTCACAGTGGCATTGACCACGACGACGTCGACCGGTACCTTGAAGGTGAAGGAGGGCTTTTCTGAATCTTTGGAGGAACTTTGGGCTTCCTTCTTCTGGCCTTTTTCCGCCGCCACAGCCGTAGATACAACGTTCAAGGCAAAGGCGAACACAATGGCTAGCCACGTTTTCCAGCAATAAAAAGGACGCGCCTTAAACATAAATGGCTTCCAACATTAGAAGAAAGCTCACAACAATGACGTGATGAAATTCATTATGTGTCTTCTGGAAATGAAAAACAACAAGGAAAACGCGATAGTGAAACCTGGTGCATCACTAAATCCGGCAGTTGGAATTGCCACGGAGTCACGGAGAGCACAGAGCCAGTGGAAAAAAGGGAACGGCTATTGGCCTTCCGCAACGGTGAGTTCCGAGGTTTTGTGCTGACGCCGAAAATATGAATCCGATCACTTTAAAGAGGCCAAAGAATTTGCAAAAATAGTGGAGGGCATAGGAGGTATTGGCGTTTTACCAAAGGTTTGATGGAGAAGCATAAATGAGAGGAGCTTGGTTATGATGCTTAGTATTCATAAGTTACTTTTATTGTTAGCAGGATTAGATTTGTTTCAACAGGTCTGGCTTTGTGGGTTTTATCAGTCCTTGTTTGAGAAAAAGCGGGCGCGGGCTAAGCACAGAAAACACATCTCCAGCCCTGATTTCCAGATTCTTCAATTGGAAGCGGATGACCATGGAGTTCATCACAAAGGCACCAATTGCACAGAGAAAGAAAAAGGGATCCAAAAATGTCTCATCATTCAGCTCCGTTCGCCACCGCAGACCTTGTTTGAAAATCCCAATCCTCCTCTGAACTTGGTGTTCTTTGTGTCTTTGTGGTTAAATTTGCTTTTTTCGGGTTATCTCAAGGCAAAGCGTGGATCGCTGGGCCGCGGCAACGCAAACCAGATCGAGTTGCAAAACTGCATTTCCTCTTCTTCCAATTTCAATTCCAGCGCTCCCAGGCTCTGCTTGAGCTGGTCGGGCTTACTGGCGCCCACGATGGCCGAGGTCACATCCGGCTGCGCCAGCACCCAAGCCAGGGCCACATGGATCAGTACGTGTCTGCGTGGCTGAAAAAATCTTTTCAATTCTTCGACGGCGTCAAAATGGTGTTGCTTCCAGTAGCGTTCCCGGTAAAGGCTGGTGGAAGCTTTGAAAAGCCCGAAGCGCGTGTCATCGCCAGGCTCGGCACCTCGCTCATATTTACCGGTCAGAAATCCGCCAGCCAGGGGATTGTAAGCAACAACGGCCAGTCCCTGATCGCGGCACAAAGGAATCACTTCGTTTTCGATTTCGCGGAAGAGGAGGTTGTAACGAGGCTGAATCACATCAAAACGGGAAAGACTTAATTTATCGCTACTCCAGAGCGCTTTGGCAATCTGCCAGGCTGTAAAGTTGGAACAACCCAGGTAGCGGGATTTGCCGCTTCTGACGATGTCCTCCAGAGCTCGCAACGTTTCTTCGATTGGGGTCTCCGGATCCGGTTGGTGAACATAGTAGAGATCCAGATAGTCCGTCTGGAGGCGTCGCAGGCTGGCTTCAATCGCTTCCAGAATGTGTTTCCTGGAAAGGCCTGAGTCATTGGGCTTCTCTCCCATGGCAATGCCGCACTTGGTTGCCAGGATGAATTGATTGCGTTTCCCCTTCATCCACCTCCCAACAATTTCTTCCGTGCGGCCCACCCGATCGAAGGAAGGAGGAACGGGATAGACATCCGCGACATCGATGAAATTAACACCGGCTTCGGTGGCTACATTCATAATCGCAAAAGCCGTGGGTTCATCGGCTTGTTTGCCAAAGGTCATGGTCCCCAGGCATATTTCGCTCACTTTGAGTCCAGTTCGGCCCATCCGATTAATTTTCATGCGAAGCTCCTAGCAAATATTTCTCGAACCACGCCGGGATACGCCTGGCTAAGTCAAGCAGATGCATCTTCTCATTGGGGCCATGGCCTTCCCGGGGATAGATCACCAGCTCTGTTTCCACCTTGTGGTCTTTAAGGGCGCGGAAGAACTGGTAGGACTGCTCGGGAGGCACATCGCCGTCTTTCTCACCATGCAGAATGAGAGTCGGCGTTTTGATGTGTTTCGCATAATTGATGGCGGAAAAACGCTGGTAAACGCCATCGCGCTCGTAAGGATCGGCGTTGTAATGCATGGCGTCCCAATCGGCCAGCACACTGTTGCCGTGAAAGCTCAGCCAATTGGAGATGCCTGCCCCCATGACGGCCGCCTTAAATCGGGTCGTTTGAGAAACAGCCCAAGCAGTCATAAAACCGCCATAACTCCAGCCGGCGATGCCGAGCCGCTCCGGGTCCGCTACTCCCCGTTGAATACAATGGTCGATCCCGGCCATAATGTCCTGGAAATCCTTTCCACCCAGATCACCCACATTAGATTCCGCAAACTTTAATCCCCACCCCACCGAACCTCGAAAATTAGGGAGGAAGACAGCCATTCCTCGTGCCGCCAGCAATTGAACGTACCCGTCCGAAGGATAGCGGAAGGTGCTCGCCGAGGTCGGGCCTCCATGAACCCAGGTGACGAGCGGATATTTCTTGCCTGCTTGATAACCGACTGGCTTGACGAGAATGCCTTGCATTTCCCAGCCTTCGGCGCCCTTCCAGTGGATGCTTTCCGGAGTGGGGACTTCAATTTCTGCCATCTGAGGATGCAATTGAGTGAGTTGTTTCCAGGACACTGGATTCTCCGCGGCGGATTGTAAGATCCAAATATCTCGAGGATGAGTGCCGTCTTCACGCACTACGGCAATTGTCATCGCGACCTGCGACTTCAGTTCACCGCCGCTGGCAAGCGTGCTGCTGAAGCGCGGCCAGTGAGATTCGGCAAAAACCACCTCCCCCCACCACAGCGTCTTTCGTTTGCCGCTATGGGCAGAGATCTCAGAAAAGCTCATTCCGCCTCGCTCGTGAGCAACCGTGATGAATGACTGGTTGTCGCCTTTCCATTCTATCCATCCGAAGCTGGCTTCTGCCCCCTCTGTCACGTGCCGTGCGCTTCCGCCAATGGCCGCAAGGGTAAAGATGTCACCCGCAGTGACGCCACGGTCGCTCCAAATGGAGGACAAGAAGGCAATTTGGCTACCGTCAGGGGACCAGCGGGGCAAGGCTACCTGTCTGCGGTTCTGGTACAGAGTCTGAGCCGTGCCTCCATCGGAGGGGAAACGGACCAACCGGTTTCTGTACCAAGCCCACTCGTAGGAAGCGTCAGAGGCTGTGGCCACAAAATCCTTGCCATCAGGCGACCAGCCAAATTCCCAAACTTGTAATCCCTCGGGCGAGGCACGGTGAATTTTCTGGCTGGCAATCTCTATGACCCAAAGCCGGATGTATTTGGGATTCTTCTCAAATTCGATGGCATCATCCTTCTGCTCGGCTCTAAACTTTTCCTCTACTGTCTGGGGATCCTCTTTTAGAAAAGCCAGACAACGCCCGTCAGGTGACCACTGTAACGAATTCAGGCCTCGTGGCGTAGGAATGGCGCCTTTAATGTCGGTCAGCGCCAACGCTTCACCCCCATCAAACGGGAGTAAATAGATTTGCTTCTGTCCGTCCTCCAGGCGATCCGAAGCAAAAGCCAGGGTCTTTCCGTCAGGCGACCAGCGAGGCAACACCTCCGTGCGAGAACCCGCAGTGAGCGGTCGCAAGTCTCCCTGGTCGGTCGAAACGACCCATATCCTGGATTTAGGATTCTTACTATCAACCTTGTAGACATCACCCAGAACAAAAGCCACGTGCTTACCATCCGGCGAGATTTGGGCGTCCGAAACGGACCTGAATTCTATGGAGTCTTCTGGCGCAAATAACCGTTTAGCACCCTCCGCAGAGGTGTTGTTTATAACTGGCAAGAGGACAGATAGCATAATCACCCGTATTGGGCCCAGCGACCACTGGAGTCTGGACATTTTCAATTGAAACAGCTCAGCCTAGTGAAAACAGGTTTCGCCTGTCTTCTAACATGTAAAAGGCCATTTAGACAGGCGTCGCTGGAGATTGGACACTTGTGGTACCAAAAAACGCAGTTGACCCGCACCCGTCGCTTCGCGCCACCCTCTCCCACAAGGAGAGGGAAAACAATAAGTGGGGGGGCTCAAACAGACGTTTCGTGCCACGCCGTTGCCACTGTGTCATGAAACGTCTGCTGGTAGCCTTGAAGTCAGCGCTCCAATGCGTGTGCATCTCTCCCTCGCCCTTGGGGAGAGAGTGGCCGCAGGCTGGGAAAATGTCCAAACTCTAGTAGACAGGCAAAATGCCTGTCTGCACCTCAAATGTCGGAACTCGATAAAGCATGCGGCCATTAGTCCAGGAAGGTCTTGGGAATTTTCTTCTAAGCTTGGCCTGGTAAGCCAATCTCTTCAACGTTTGAGCTATCATTTCGCGCACATTGCCGACATCGAATTCGACTGAGACAAATCAAGCTGCTTTCACTTAGACCTTAGGGACAAGGGCGTCACAGCCACATCGAAGGTACAGGCATTATAACCATAAGAATAAGAGTGACCCAACAGGAAAAACACAGGATGGTAACGTAATCCGCTCACGAGATTGTGTGAAAGGCCTATTTCCGGGCATTCCACGCTTATGATCTATTAAAATCATTCGACCTACTTCCTACAATGCATCGCCGTCACGGCAATCAACAGGTGACGAGGAAACATGCATCCCTTACGACGACAATCAGACGGGGCTCCCAATGGCACATTAACCGATACAAGCCCTCAGAGATTGGAACCTTTTTGAATCTGATCTTCAGTTTACGTCCCTGTCTATTTGCTCGCTACACTGAAATTTTTTGAATCACAGTTGCTGGTTCATGATAAGATTTTCCCATCAAGATTCTCAAACCTTGCGCAGAGAGGAGAACATACAAAGGGATATATGGCCAAAGTTTCAGATCTGTTGGGAAGTCGTTGCGACATCTATTCCCTTCGGGAAGACATGACCGCACATGATGCAGCCAAATACCTCCGTGAGCGACGGGTAAGAGCGATGGCGGTTTGCAACCAGGATGGAGGAATTTTGGGCGTTATCTCTCAAAGTGACCTCTCGGATAAAGTAGCGGCAGAGAATCTCCATCCGGATTCGGTGCGAGTCACCGAAATCATGGGAAAAGAATTGATCAAAGTGACCACCGAGACGAGCCTCGAAGAATGTCTCCGCCTTATGGAACAGCACGTTATCTACCACCTCTTAGTCGTCGATGACCGGGGAGAATATAAAGGAATGATCTCCGCTCAGGACCTACTCAAAGTGATCGCTTCGGACTACAAGGCCAGGGCAGAACTCCTGGAATGCTGGGCCTTTCCTCCCATTTAGCCGAAGGCCAAGTATGGGGTTGAGTAAGGATCGAAGTTACTGGGGCGAAGAAACAGCTTTGGTAGCCACGACGAATTTGTTTTCAAATTCGTCGTGGGTTTGTCTACCTGCGCGGAAAAGCCCACGGCGAGCGACGGTGGTCGCGCAGAAAGGCGCTCGCCGTGGTTACCAAGGCGGCGCCCCTCAACGGCCCCCAGGTAACTAACGCATTACTCTACCCTCCATTTTTCATTTGTCATTTTTGTCGCTCGGGTTTAGATTCTATTTCGAGGAGACTATGAAGATCAAAATCGAGTATTGCGCCAAGTGAAATTACGAGCCTCGCGCCGTCAGTTTGACGGAGAAACTATTGGTTGCAGGCAAACAGAGAATCAAATCCTTGGAGCTGGTTCCGTTTGACGATGGCCGCTTTGAGGTGTTTAAAAATGAGAAGAAGCTCTATTCGAAGTTGGAAACGGGCGAGTTTCCCAAGGAAGATCAGATCGTAAAAGAAGTGATCGGGAAATAGCCTTTGCCGGTGGTCCGCGGTCAGCCGGTAGCCTTCATTCTAAAGATTCCCCCGCTTATATTCCTCCACCAGGTATTCGCAGGCACGAACCGTCAGTGCCATCATTGTGAGGGTAGGGTTCTGACAGCCCTGACTCACAAAGGCTCCGCCATCCATAACAAAGAGATTTTTCAAGTCATGCGCCTGGTTAAACTTGTTAAGCACTGACCTCTGAGGGTCATCGCCCATTCGGCACGTACCCAGTTCATGAATGCCCAGCCCGGGTTCGGCTGCCTTGTCATTGACCTGGACAATCTCTGCGCCCGCAGCCTGGAGCATTTCTTGAGCATCCGCCACAATTTGGCGCACCATGGCCCGCTCATTGTCAGAGTGCTCACAGGTGATTCTCAAAACGGGGATCCCCCACCTGTCCACTCGGTTCTTATCGATCTCGACGAAGTTTTCATAACGCGGCAGCATTTCGCCGAATCCATATAAAGCCACCGGCATCGGCCAATTCTCCCGGACTATCTTCTTGAAATCCCTGCCAAAACCAGGCATTAAACGGGCATGGGCGGGGAACATGCCGCGCCCGCTCCCTCCCTGGTAGCCATAACCTCGAATAAAATCTTTCTCTCGGGCCCCAAGATTTCGATAGCGGGGAATATAGATCCCATTATTCCTCGCATCTTCCCATTGTTTAGGCTTCCCTGCTAAGTTTGGAAGGATTCCCATAACGGTCACATCGTAAATATGATCTACTAAATAGTGTCCCAGCACGCCGCTGTTGTTGGCCAGCCCGTTAGGATGCCGTCGTGAAGCGGAGTTGAGCATAATGCGGGTCGATTCTAAGGTAGAGGCGCACAGGATCACCACCTTGCCAAAAGCCTCTCGCGTCTGACCCGTAAGTTCATCCACAACTTCTACCCCCTTGGGTTTGCCGTTTTCGTCAACCAAAACCTTGTGCACTACCGAGTGGGGCTCCAGGGTTAGATTTCTGCTTGCCATGGCAGCCGGAATCGTGGAAGAAGGGCTGCTAAAGTAAGAAGCTGTCGTGCAACCACGCTCACAGTGACCACAATAGTGGCATTTAGGCCGGCCATTGTGGTCGCGGGTTAGCATGGCCACGCGGCCAATGGTCATGCGCCTGCCGGGCATTTTGTCTACGGCCTTTTTAAGAAGTCGTTCGCCACAGGTGAAATTCATGGGCGGCAAGAATTTTCCATCCGGCAACTGGGGGAGTTTCTCGTAACTTCCTGAAACACCGATATACTCCTCCACCTTGTCATAATAAGGCGCCAGTTCCTCGTAACTGATCGGCCAATCCATGCCAAACCCATCGTGGCTTGCGGCCTTAAGGTCATAGTTGGAGAGGCGATAGGATTGCCGGCCCCACATGAGGGTGCGCCCACCCACGTGCCGGCCGCGAATCCAACTAAACGGTTTTCCTTCCGCAGTGGTGTAAGGGTTTTCTGTATCTTTTACAAAAAAATGGCCGCTGTATTCGTCGCAAGCGTAACAGCGACGCTGAATTGGCTGTTGCCTGGCGAGCTCTTGACTGCGTCGCAATCCTTCATAACGCAGCTCATAGGGCCAGACATGCTCGGTGAAGTCCTTACTGGGGTCGAGCTTTCGCCCCGCTTCCAGCAATAAGACTTTCATTCCCTTTTCACATAACTCCTTAGCAGCCCAGCCGCCTGTAGCGCCTGAGCCCACTATGACGGCGTCATAGATTTGTGTTGGCATCTCAATTCCTTTCCTTATGACATGAAGTCTAAATATCCTCGCAAAACAATGCGCAGTTTTTTCATTAGCCCCGTGCTTCAGCGCGGGGATCCCTTCGATGGTCTTTTCTTCCGTCACTTTCCAGCCAGCGGCGCTGGCTGGAAACGTGAGAACGGGAGACCTCTTGCGACCCCGCGCGCTGAAGCACGGGGCTAATGAAAATGCCCAGAAGGAATTCAGTGCATTGATTTGTGTTGTCCACCTAGCTGTAGATAGATGTCAATTGCGGTCAATATGGCACGCTGCTCCGCTTCCGCCAATCCTCCCCTACCCCCCATGAACAATCAGCTTCAACCTGGCCAGACGCCAGAACCATTTTCCGGCCAAGAGAAGCGCCAGTGCCCAGGCACACTCCACGAGCAACACGCTGGCAAGTTGTTTCCCGCCTACTTTCCCCATGTATATCATCAAAGGCGTATAGCTGATGTGCTGAAAAGGGAGCCATTGCGACCAGCGGACCAGCAAGTCTGGAAAGAAATTAATGGGGATGACCAATCCGGACAAAATTTCAATCAAAAAATATTTGGCGCGAATGAGCCCCAGAATAGATTGAAGGTAAACGGCACAGGTGCCAATGAGGAAATTGATGGCCGCAAAAATGATAAAGGCAAAGAGCAGCGAAAGCAGGAACGCTCCAAAGCTCAACAAGGATCCGGGAGCTTGCACCGGATAGATCAGCAGGATCACAGCTCCCGTCGGTACAGTGAACATCAGCAGTCGAAACAAGGATTCGCCCACGGCCTGGGAAATATGCATCCATTGATAACTTACCGGCCGGGTCAGTTTCCCGGCAATGTGTCCTTGTTGAATGTCATTGGCAATTTCCCGGTCAATATTGTTGTAATAGAACGTGCGGATAATCCAGCCAACCGCGACGTAGGTGATCATCTGCGAGAAGCTGAATCCCTGAATCACTTGATTCCCGCTGTAGATCGCTTTCCAGATGAAATAATAGACCGTAACGTTAACCAGGTAGGTGATGATGCCGGTGAAGTATCTCAGCCGGTAAGCCAGAATTTGCAGAAAGGCAATGCGGGCGAAGGCGAGGTAGGGGGCCAGCGCGGTCGTCACTCAATTCCTCCGCGGCTGTAGATTTCGCGCACAATCTCTTCGATGGTCGTGTCCTCCAGAACCACGTCTCTCACCGGCAGCAAATTGACAACGATTTTGATCAGCTCGGCTGAGGGCATCGTCTTTTTATCGAAAATAAACTGGCACCGCATTTCATCCAATTGAATTCAATGTCGGAGTTCAAACCCAGCGCTGCCGGGTCGACGTCGCCAGGTTCTTTAAGTTCCAGCAAGACTTGCGACTTGCAAGCCAGCCTTTCTCGCAGCTCTGCCAGCGCTCCATCAAACAACAGTTTGCCCTTATCGATGATCATAATCCGCCGGCATAGCTCCTCGATGTCAGAAAGGTCGTGGGTGGTCAGCAGAACCGTGACTTTAAGTTCCTGGTTAATGCGACGCAGGAACTGCCGGATATTTTCCTTGGCCACCACGTCCAGCCCGATCGTTGGTTCGTCCAGGAACAGGATCTTAGGATTGTGAAGCAGCGAGGCCGCCAGATCGCAGCGCATACGCTGGCCCAGGCTCAGCTTGCGCACCGGCGTATGTAATAGGGGTTTGAGGTTGAGCACCTGGTCAAAAGTTTCGATCCGTTCCTGGTAATCCTTATCCGAAACATTGTAAATTTTCTTCAAAAGCTGAAAAGACTCTACCGCGGCAATGTCCCACCAGAGCTGGGTGCGCTGCCCGAAAACCACGCCAATCGTGCGCGTGTAACTGTTGCGATCACGAAAAGGGACATAGCCTCCAACCTCGATGGTGCCGCTGGTGGGGACCAATATACCGGTCAGCATCTTGATGGTGGTCGATTTGCCCGCTCCATTGGCGCCGATGTATCCAACCATCTCGCCCTGATCAATGGAAAAGGAAATGGCATCCACTGCCTTCAGATCGCGGTACTGGCGAACAAAGAGATTTTGAATTCCGCCCCAGACGCCTTCTTTGCGCTCAAAGGTCTTGAAGATTTTGCTCAGATTATGAGCTTCGATCAAGGAGAAGTTCAAGGTTCAAGGTTCAAAGTTCAAGGTTCAAAGTTCAAAGTTGAAGGTTTTGCAACCTTGAAGGAAAAGGTCGATCTGGTTTTAAGGGGAAATTCAGAAAACGCACCAGCGGCATCATCGCCTCAAAATGCTGGACGATGACTCGGAACAGGCCCGGGGTCGTGGCTACGTCGGCTGGCTGGGTGACGTCTACGAGAAACTGTTTGTAGCGAAGAAGGTCGGCGGCCGGATGGTCCGGCGGAAAGCCTCTGGGAACACGGGACAGTTGTTCTCCCCATAAACCGCCGAACAGCCGCTTGAATTCTTTCCCCTCAAGAATCTCACGCAACTTCTCAGGTTGTTCTGAAATGTGGCGACGAATGGCCAGCAGTTCCGCAGATCCGGGCATGTAAATCCCACCGGCAATTTCCACCTCGTTGGGGGACACATGAAAGTAAAGACCGGCGGCCGTGTGCTTGGGAAACTCGCGTGGACTGAACACGGCCGCGATCTGGGTTTTATAGGGCGACTTGTCGTGGCTGAAACGCGTGTCACGGTAAATACGATAGATGGCTCGCGACGGGTCTACTGCCAGCTCCGGCGCAAAGCTTCGAATTTCGCTTCCCAAGGCCAGGACCAGCTCCACCATGGGAGCTTTAACTTTTTGCTCATAGATCTCTTTGTGCTTCAAGAACCATGGGCGATTATTGTGACGCTTTAGTTGACGCAAGAGGTGCAAACCCTCCGCAGGAAAACCCGCGAAACTGCCACTCATCAGCTCCTCCCATGAAAATTCGGTAGCACATTTCTCAGACAAACACGAGTGCGTTGCCGCACAACCCTGGGCTGCACTATTAGATCCCCTTCGGGGAAAGAGAAGGGTCGTTATGCAATACTCTACCCGGCCGGTACCGTCCCATCGTAGGGACGGTTTAGAAACTGACGCGCTTTTTCGTGGCTGGGAGTGACGGGAGTTAACGCAAGCACTGCCTGGTAGGCAGCGATGGCCCCTTGTCGGTTTTGCAGGAGGTCTCGGGCTTGTCCCAGGGTGAGATGAGCCGCCGCGCGAACCACGACACTTGCCGAAGGGTCGCGAACGGCTTTCTCGGCTTCCGCCTGAGCTTCCTGTCTCTTTCCAGCAGCCAACAATGCCAGAGCCAGCCTGAGCTGGATTTCACCTTTCGAGAGAATATGATAGCCAGGATGAGCTTGATCTATCCGCTGCAGAATCTGCTGGTAGGTCGAGATAGCGCCATTGGCATCGCGGCTAACACTCTGCAAGCGCCCCAGCGCCAGCGCCAGTAGCGAGTCCTGGGGAAATTTCTCTAATACGGACTTGATGTTGCCTATCGCTTCGTTCCAATTGCCCTCTCGACTATAGCAAAGAATCAACCCTAAACGGGCATCGTCCTTCACATAGCGGCCCTCGTCCGTGGCCAGTTGAACATAGCGACGGCCTTCCTCCTTGGAAACCCTGTAGCCCATCATCTTCAACAAGACCCGAGTAAAAAAGCCACGAGTCCCCAGCAGGTGCATGTGCATACCCATGGAGAAATAAGGATCCTTGAACTTCGGGTCGAGCTTGACGGCCTGCTCCATCCAGTCCCAGGATTTGTCGGCGTGTCCCTTCGCCGCCAGCAGTTTCCTGTCCACCGAGATGATGAACGCACCCTCGGTCGCTTCCGCCATTCCCAGCCAGAAATGGCCCTCAGCGTTCTTAGGTTGAGCATTAATCAGTGCCTGAGACTGTGCCTTCATGCGCCGGACTGTTTCATCGAACTTGCTGCGTAGCTCGTGAGGATAAGAGTCGTTCGGCGGCGGGCCGTAGGGGTCTGGAGGCATGGCAAAAAGGGTGGACAAAAACTTATTCTGCAGATACAGGATCTTCATCCAATAGCACGTAGCCAGGTAGAGATAAGCGCGCGGGTTTTGCGGTTGAATTTTAACTGTCTGCTCAAACTCCTGGGCCGCCCGGTCATAATCGAGGGCGTACATGGTCGCCATGGCCTGTTGGAGGGTTTTCTGGTACGGGTCTGCAGATTGGGTCAAGCCGTGCGGGACCGACACAAAGGAGAACAGGAGGCAGAGCATGGAACAGGAATAATGTCGCTTTATACCCAAATTATGCACCACTGAGGCGATCCCCCTCACCCCCGTCCCCTCTCCCCCCGATGGGGGCGAGGTAAACTGTAAATTATTACTCCCTCTCCCATGGGGGGAGGGTGGCCGTAGGCCGGGTGAGGGGGTTGCGGCCGACGGAGCGAGGGTCTTCAGCGTCGATGGTGTTGTTCGATGCATAATTTGGGTGATAAGCATTCTCAACTCCACGTCATTAACCTAAATAATGACACAGTTCGCTGTGAAGGACGACAGTCTAACGGAGTTGCTTGACCGCGAAGGCGCTAGCTGAGGTCCGGTCGGGCCTTATTTCACTGCTCGGATCGAGGCAACCGCATAGGCGGCACAGCCGGCTCCGGCCCCAAGGGCGCCCAGACCTTCGTTGGTCGTGGCCTTCACAGACACTTGAACAATCCTAATACCCAGTGTCTTGGCAATGTTCTTTTGCATTTGAGGGACGAATGGGCTGATCTTGGGTTGCTGCAGGACGATTGTGGAATCCACATTCACAATTTGGAATTTTTTCCTGGTCAAAAGATTTCTGACGGTGGTGAGAAAGGTTAAACTTGATGCGCCCTTAAATTTCCTGTCGGAATCCGGAAAATGCTGGCCGATATCTCCCAGGGCCGCTGCTCCAAGAAGGGCATCGCAAATGGCATGAAGCAAGACGTCGGCATCCGAATGCCCCAGCAAACCCAGCTCAGAGGGAATGTGGACGCCTCCCAGGATCAGCTTCCTTTGTGGACCCAAGCGATGAATATCGTAGCCGAACCCCGTGCGGATCATTTCTACCTAATCTTGAATCCCGAAAATTGGTGCTGGCACGGTTCCCAGGCCACTTTGACATCTGTTACGTCGGCAAATCGAGGGCCCACCTTGACTTGTTGGATCAAATCTTCCACCCCAGAGCGATCTCCTTCCACTTTGATTTCCACATTCCCATTGTAGAGATTTCGACAGAAGCCGTTCAAGCCAAGCTGCGCCGCATGCCGATAGATAAAGTAGCGAAACCCGACGCCCTGTACCATTCCTCTGACGATAATGTGTGCTCCGACGTCCATAGAATCTTTATTGAAAATACGGATTCTGCGATTCCAAGTCAATCCTCTTTCTCTTTCAGGACCGGCAATATGTTGGAGTGCGGTGGCTGGACACCGCTTTCTAGGGTGGCGGCTTGACGCCACCGTTAGCCGACGGTCACAGGGCCCGCGTCAAGCCGCAAGCTGTTCCAAAGCGCTGTCAAGCCAACGCACTCCCAAAAAGGCTATCCCCCAGTTCACGAATATCTGCTTCTCCCCTCATTTCTCAGGGAAAATCACATCAGAGAGCTCTGAAATAATTAATCCAGCCACAATCATTGCGCCGCCCAGCAGACTGAGGCCGCCAATGATTTCATTGCCGAAGACGTGCGCGAAGGCCGCCGAAAATAGCGGCTCCAGCGAAAAAATGATGGCCGCCCGGGTCGGTGTGGTTTGCCTTTGAAAGCGAGTCTGCAAATGCAATGTCAATAGCGTCGCCATGATGGAGAGGTAGGCGAGAGCCAGCAAGAAATGGCTCGAAAGGATGACCTGCCGTCTTTCGAAGAGTGCAGCCCCGCAGGCTGCCAGAGCAACCGTGGCCGCCATTTGCAGAAAAGTCAGTTGAGCCGCGTCGTGCTTTTTGCTGAAGAGATCAAGATAGACAATATAGAGACCGGAAATCCCAGCGCTGAGGAGGGTCAGTCCGTCGCCACGATTAAATTCGGCACCTTTGGGTGCGGTGAGCCCGTATAAACCCAGCGTGACCAGAATGACGCCGATGACATTCCCCAGCTTGGGAGGCCGGCGCTCGATCAGCAACTGAAAGATGGGCGTGAAAACCACCAACATTCCGGTGATAAAGCCTGACTTGGAGGCCGAGGTATATTCCAGTCCGATCGTTTGGGTCGCGAAGCTGGCAAATAGCAGCAACCCTAAGATCCAACCTTCGAGAACGGCAGTCTTTTCGATTTTGAGCAGGGTCGAAAAACAGAATGGGACAAAGAGGGCCGCGGCGATTCCAAAACGAAGCGTAATTAGGACCAGTGGTGAAACTTCGCTGAGACTGCTCTTGATAGTGATGAAGGTTGCTCCCCAGATCAGCGTGCAGGCCAAGAGAAAGAGCTCGGCTTTGGTTCTTGGATTCATCAAATTGATCTTATGATCCAAAAAACCGCGCGCTCATTCCCCCATCAACCACCAGGCTAATCCCGGTGATCCACTCGGCCTCATCTGACAGGAGGAACCTTACCGCTCGGGCTATGTCCAAGGGCGTTCCCCGCCTGCGCAGGGGATGCCACTGGCGCGTTTCTCGCTCAGTTTTTTCCGGATCTGGCTGGGCGCCGAGCCAGGAAGCCCACATGGCCGTATCGATATAACCCGGACAAATTGCATTAGCGCGGATCTGATAGGGACCATTTTCCAAAGCGATCGTCCGCGTCACTGCCACAATGCCGCCCTTGCTGGCGTCATAGGCAGAATATCTTTCAAAGCCAAAATTGGCGTGGACCGAGGCGATATTTATGATACTTCCCCGACCCTCCCGGCGCATATGCGGTATCGCAGCCCGTGAGCAAAGAAACACGCTGCGCAGATTGACCGATAGGATCCGATCCCAGTCTGCTACGGTCATGGAGCTCAACTCAGCTTCCAACTCGATCCCTGCATTGTTCACAAGTCCGTAAATGGAACCATAGCAGGCGACGGCTGCTTCCACCATAAGCCGGACGCTTTGCTCGTCAGCCACATTAGTTTGGATAAATTTGGCTGTGCCTCCCGCTGAGACGATCGCCTCCAGCGTATCCATTCCCCCTGTCTGGTTGATCTCCGCAATGACAATTTTAGCTCCTTCAGACGCCAGGAGTTCGGCTGTCCCGCGCCCGATCCCAGAACCGGCGCCAGTGACGATCACAACTCTTTCTTTGAGCGACATAATGTTCCTCCGAGGGCAACAGTCTTGTTAGAAAAAGCTGCTAAGATCTTACTTCAAGTCTGGAAGTCTGGATACAAAAAGCATTCAGCTATCGTAATGCGCTAGTTTCGGAGGCGTCTTGGTAGCCATGATTAATGCGATTGGTGCATCAATCTTGGGTTTGCCGGCACTTAAGACCCACGATCAATGAAAACCACATTTATCGTGGCTACCCATGCGAAGCGACCTCCCCGAAACTAACGCATTACTCACGCTCTTACTTTTAGATTGATAATCGGGACGGACTTTTTTATAAAGCACTGTCAGGAGGTGCTACCATGATGATACGAGTCTTTCTCTTGAGCGCATTGCTCCTCAGTCCTTCTTTATTGTTAGGCGGGAAAGTTCGCGTCCATTTTGTCGACCAAAACAATAAGACACTTGGCAACGTACAATCCAAGCTGGTGAATACCCAGTCTCATGAAGAACAGGCCGTCAAAGCTAACAAGAAAGGCGAAGCCGAATTTGAAAAAGTCTCTTCAGGCACTTATCAAGTGCACGCCCAACTGAAAGGTTATTTGGTGACGAAATCTGAGTCGCTCCAAGTTTCCGACAAAGAGATGGATGTCACACTCATGCTGGCAGACATCGACGTGTTCAAGAAAGGCGAAACGGCTGGCAATGCTGCTTTTGAGCAGGGACATTTTCAGGAGGCGTTGGAGCAATATCAGAAATTATTGGCGATGGCCCCCACCAATGCTGTGACCTGGTCGAACATAGCGCGCGCCTATGCAGGCTTGAAAAATCAGGATAAAGCCAGAGAAGCCGCCCAGAAGGCGGCTGCCGAAGACCCGGAACAGTTTAAGACATTGGAAAAACAAGTGCTGGGGTGGATCAGTTTTGATGAAGGAAGGCAGTTGCTCGAGCAAAAACAATTTGAAAAGGCCGTGGCTTTACTCACGGAGGCCGTGGAGGGCGATCCCGCCAATGCGGAAGGTTTTTATGCTCTAGCACTGGCTTATGGCCACCAGGGAAAGTATCCCGACGCTTTGAAGAACATCGATCTGGCGCTCAAACTCAAGCCAGATGACAAGGGTTTCTTAGAAGTCAAGAATATTCTCGAGCATAATGCCAAGGTGGCACAGAAACCCTAGGGTTACTTGGTGGCGAAGAAGTTCAAACTTCGGTCAAATTTGTTTAGCTGCCGTCCCCTCACCCAGGGAGCTTTCTCAAAGCTCCCATGCCTCTCCCAATGGGAGAGGGTGGCCGAAGGCCGGGTGAGGGGTCCGTGGCCGATAGAACCGCACTCCTCCGGTCTGAGATTGCTCGCTACTCCTAGTGGGTGTCAAACCTTACGTGAAAGCGGCAACCGCAGCCGCGCTTCGCAGCCTGTGCCCGTTGGGCGATTTTCCAGGGTGAGCGTCCCGCCATGAGCCTCGGCAATCTGGCGGCTTAGCACCAATCCAATACCGGATCCCCCGGGCTTGGTGGTAAAGAAAGGGACAAAGAGGTTGGCCGTGTTGGAAAGGCCTGGGCCCTCGTCGTTTATCCGCACTTCAAGAAAGTACGCCATTTTACTCCAGCCTACGCTCACCCCTCCACCCGTCTCCAGAGCAGCATCCACAGCATTGCGTAGCAGGTTGATGAGAAGCTGTTCTAACTGGTCCCCATCGGCCTGGATGGTGAGTTCCGGGCCGGGAAGCAGGGTGACATGCAGTCGAGTCTCCAGTCCGACCACCCGACGAAGCCAATCGCCCACTTTGACACATCGGAAGCGCGGCTGGGGAAGTCGAGCCAGGCGAGCATAGTCGCCCATAAAACGACTCAAGGCCTCTGACCGAGATGCAATGACAGTTAGACCTCGCCGCATATCGTCCTGCCAATCCTCCGGCCGTGGGTCGCGGATCAGCAGGCTTTCCAAGGTGGCTGCCATGGATTTTATAGGCGCCAGTGAATTGTTGAGCTCATGACCCAGCACTCGAAGCAGGCGCTGCCAGGCCTGGCGCTCCTCCTCGCGGAGGGCCCGGCTGAGGTCAGATAGGACCAAAAGGTGATGGGGCAAGCCTCGCTCGCGAAAAGCACTGCGTCGCACTCCCCACCGCCCTGCCCCGCCCGCAAAACTTCTCTGGAGAGTGTGCGTCACCTCGCCCTGCAGGCAATCGGCCAGATCCAGGTCTGCAGCGCTGCGACCCAGCAACCGTTCGGCTGGCTGGGCCATAAGCCGCTCTCCCGCACGATTGACCAGCCGCAAGCGCTGCTCGCCGTCGAAGGCAAAGACGGCCACCTCGATCTCCGCCATGACCGTACGCAACAAGGTTGTGGCTTCCAAGGCCCCGAGTCGCTGTTCGCGCAGTGTCTCCCCCAAGGCATTCACCTCAAGCAAGACCTCGCCCAGCGCGTCGTCCCTCCTGGCTCCTCGCGCCCGAATTGAATAGTCTCCCTCTCGCAGCGCTGCCAGCAAGTTTGAAAGAGTTTGGAGAGGAAAGACCACCCGTTCACGGAGTGCAAAGGCAACCCCCCACCAAAAGCTGAGGATAAAAACTGTCAGGGTCCACTGCACCTTGGCACTGTAATCCCCGCCCCAGAGCAGGCACATCGCGACCAGCGCGCCGGGCAAGCCAGCCAACGCATTGAACGTGCCCGTGACGCGAGCAGTTCCGTGCGGAAAGACCGAACTGAAGAAAAGGATTCGCATTTTGGATTTTGGATTTTCGATTTTGGATTTTCGATTTTCGATTTTCGATTCAGACCTTTCGATTTTGGACTCGTCCGAGTCAATCCAAAACCCAAAATCAAAAATCTAAAATCCTACATCCGTCGTTTTAGCGTCTTGATCGAGGCTACAACCATCGCAGTAATCTCATTGGTTTCACGCATCAAGTCGTCCAATCGCCCTGATGAAACCAGACTTGATTCTATCAGGAGCTCCATCCAGTACAACGCTTCATCTGCTTCCTCTTCCACGACAGCTAGCTTGGACACTACGTCCGCAACCGATTTTCCACGACAGGCTGCCCTATAATTTGCCCCAATAGATGTCGCGGAACGAAGCAGCTGCCTACCGATCACGGCCATCGCGGGGCGACCGAGGGGCAGAGAGTCCACCAGGTTAATAACCCGTAACGCCAAATTTTTAGTTCTATCCTTGAACTCTTGCTCGTCCATTGTGGTCAATTTTGGATTTTCGACCTCTCAATCCAAAATCAAGGAATCTAAAATCCCTGAACTTCCCAATCGAAAATCCAAAATCCCAATTCCAAAATCGCTAGAGTTGTTAATCCAAAATCCAAAATCGAAAATCCAAAATCCAGAATGCTTACAGCTTATACTTTTCGATTCGCCGATACAACGCGCTACGGCTCAGTCCCAGGGCTTCAGCCGCCCGACTTACATTGCCCTCAAAACGGGCTAGTGTTTTTTGAATGAGGAAACCCTCCACCTCTTCCAGGCTCATGTCTTCCAACCGCGTTGGGGCCTCACGTAATGGCCTCAAGCCTAGATCCTCTGCCTTGATGACATTTCCCTGAGACATAAGCACGGCCCGCTCCACGGCATGGTCCAACTCCCGGACGTTGCCAGGCCAGCGGTGATCCAACAGGGCCTGGGCCGCGGCCCTGTCAAAGTCGGTCAGGGATTTACGGTAGCGCTGCGCATGCTGGTACAGGAAGTGGCAAGCCAGAAGCAGGATGTCTTCTCGACGTTCTCTCAGCGGAGGCAGGCGAATTTCAATAGTATTGAGGCGGAACAGCAAGTCCTGGCGGAAGCGACCCGAGGCCACTTCCGCATTAAGATCAGCGTTGCTGGCGGAAAGAATGCGCACATCCACCCGACGTGACTTGGAAGACCCTACACGCTCAAATTCGCCGGTTTCAAGAACCCGTAACAACTTGGCTTGCAGGTTGAGGGATACATTGGCGATCTCATCCAAGAAAAGCGTGCCGCCGTCGGCCAGTTCGAAGCGACCCACGCGATCGGCCTTCGCATCAGTGAAAGCTCCCTTCACATGACCGAAGAGCTCACTTTCAAACACTCCCTCGGAGAGGCCGCCTGCATTAACGGTTACCAGCGGCCGGGCTGAGCGACTTGAAACGGCATGCAACGCTTGCGCGACCAAGCCCTTGCCGGTTCCATTTTCACCCGTGATAAACACGTTGGCGCCCGAGGGGCCGACGCGAGCAATGAGCTGCAACACAGGCTGCATGGCTGCTGACTCGCCGATTAATTTGAGGCGTCCTTGATCCCGCAACAGCCGGTTTTCTGCCTCAAGCCTTAGACCCTGGCGCAGGGCCCTTCCCAGTTCGACCTGGGTACGCAAAATAGTTAGAAGCCTTGTATTCTCCCACGGTTTTTGGACAAAGTCGCGGGCTCCGCGGCGCATGGCTTCTACGGCCAGCTCGACACTTCCCCAGGCTGTCATGACCACGACGGGAAGGGTGATGTCCAGGGCCTGAATGCGATAGAGCAAGTCCAGACCTTCCTGGCCAGAGGTGGTGTCGCGGGCATAATTGAGGTCCATCAGCAAGGCATCAAAATCCCGGGCCTCCAAAGTCTTCATGAGGGCTGCGGGGGAGCTCACGGCTTCAGTCTGGAAGCCCTCACCTTTCAGCAGCAGGCGAAGAGCTTCCAACACATCAGCCTGATCATCGGCAATTAAAATTCGCGGAGTGGCGAGTTCCGACGTTTTCATGAGTCATTTACAATCCAACCATCCGACAGCTTGATGATCTTACGACCATAGGAGGCGTTCTTGTCTGAGTGTGTGACCTGGATGATCGTTGTCCCTTCATCATTCAATCTCTTAAAGAGCTCCATGATTTCCTGCCCCTGGCTGGAATGTAAGTTGCCAGTCGGCTCGTCGGCCAGGATCACTTTGGGATTGGCGATAATGGCCCTGGCTACAGCCACGAGCTGTTGTTGCCCGCCTGAGAGCTGATTCGGGTAAAGATCCTTCTTGCCCACAATTTGAAACCTGTCCAAGACATCGCAGACAATGCTTTCCCGTTTGGATCTGGGGACGTCTCGATACGACAAGGGAATCTCGAGATTCTCGTATACGGTCAGATGATCCAGCAGATGGTAACTTTGAAAAACAAAGCCAATGTGCTTCTTATGGAGCTCGAATCGTTCTTTCTTGCCGAGTTTATGTACCGGCTGATCCAGAAAGTAATATTCGCCGTCCCAGGCACTGTCATGCATCCCCAGTAAGTGCAGCAGTGTGGAATGTTGATGCGGCGCAAGACCCAGGTTTTAATGACTCCCTGCTCATAGAATTTTTCGACGTTCCTCAATGTAATCATTTTTCAGTTCGCACGATGATTTGCTTGCATACTTTCCAACTGGCCAAGGGCCCGTTGCTTGATATCACTTCAAAATAGACCTTCGACAAATTGTACCGGCACTCTATGAGCGCCGCCTGGACTTTGGACATTTTGGAGGGCTCGCATTTGGAGTGCGCTGGCTTGACAGCGCTTTGTTGGCCTGCGGCTTTGACGCAGGCCCCGACTGCCGACGCGAGCAAAAACTCCCAACAAGCGTTTCAGGTGCATTGGAAGATAAATCATTATGAATCGTGCGTTTCAAAAACGTAGCAAACTTTTTGGTCCTCGTTTGGGGGCGCTGTCAAGCCAGCGCCCTGGAGTTTGGGCATTTGCGATTTCAGCAAGGGGGTAGCGACAGCCATTCCTGCCTGTCAAACTCGTCTCTGAAGCAGCTCAAGACAGGCAAGAATGCCTGTCTCTACTTGAAATGTCCAATCTCCAGGGCGCTGTCAAGCCAGCGCCAATGAAAGCGGCGTCCAGCCGCCGCACTCCAAGAGGCCGCGACCGCTGGTCGTGGCTCAGAAATATCCAAAATCGAGTCGGCAGTCACAGACCGCTGCTACAGCAATTCTTCACAGCTCCCCCTTGGCAGGGCGACACTTAAGGGGTGTGCTGCGGAGCGAAACGAGAACGACAGCCTCACTACATCATCACTTGAACTCGCGTTTTCAATTGCAGTTTCCCCCAGGCAATTCTCATCGTGACGTCTTTAGGATTCTCCTTTGAATAAGAAAATTTGATGATGAGTTTTTCCGCCATGGTTCCCGTTCCCTTTTCCTCCAGCGTCATGGGGATTTTGAATTCGATTGGAGCTTTATCGATGTTAAATGCATCCAGACGTTCTTTCCGGACTTTGGCAGGATCGATGAAGGCCAAGTCCCATTGCTGTCCACTCTCGGATCGGGATAGGCCCAGGTAGTACGTCCCCACCCTGACATCCTTGCCTGAAAATCTCAGCGGAAGATTCGTGTCCAGTACTGTCCAAAAATCCTTTCCCAACCGCCAGGTTTTCCCCTTGGTCATGCCATCAAACTTGGCGGGATCCTCGTAGTCTTTTTTCCAGACCGGGCGTCCATAGTCGATCGCAAACTCACCAGCCCCGCTATCTTTCTGCCGGTCCCAATAGAGTACCCGTGTGGAGCCGCGCTCATCCGGTTCAGCTCCGGCAAAAGCCTCAATGGCTGGCCTGTCCTGTGCCGGAAGGGCAGCAGGCAGGAGGAGAAGGAGTACAAGAGCCAGAGACTGGTATTTCATAAGGAGCCTCCTTGGAACACTTAGGTGTTCATTACTGGTTTCAGAATTTGCCACGAGTGTGGCGTGAATGAATAAAGTATCAGAAACTCGCCGC
>QHZQ01000156.1:0-12682 GCA_003224725.1 Acidobacteriota bacterium
CGTAAGCAAATTGAAAACGGCGAAATTGATGTCCAATATTTTCGAAACCAATTATTGCCGAGAGCAGATCTCTCTGTCAGCTACGGGACAGCCGCGTTGGCCGGACCAAGCAAAATCTTTGCTCCCGATGGCACGCTACTTCCTGGCCCCGTGAGTGGTTTCGAAGACAATCTGCACACCCTCTTCCGAAGGGAGTTTGCGACTTACAACGCGCAGATCACCGTGGAGATTCCTATCAAAAACCGATCCGGTCAGGCCGACTATGCCCGAGCCAGCATCGCCAAGAGACAGCTTGAAAGGAATCTGAAGGCACTAGAACAACGAATTACCTTAGAAGTCCGCAATGCCCATACCCAACTGGAAATGAATAGAGCGCGTATCGAAGCTACTCAGAAAGCCCGAGAGTTGGCAGAGAAGAATTTGGACGCAGAGCAAAAGAAATTCCAACTGGGAACATCCACTATTCGCTTCGTTTTAGAGGAGCAACGGAACCTGGCCGTAGCCCAATCGAATGAACTCCGAGCCCTGGTGGACTTCACCAAATCCAAGAATGATTTGGATAAGGCTATGGGCAAGACACTGGAAGCCCACAATATCCGAATTGAAGACGCCATTGCCGGTAAGATTGAGCCACCCCAAAAAATTCCGGGGACTCCGTCAGCGGCGGGAGGAAACTAATAGTCCTCCCGAAGCGCAAAACCTCAGCATTTGTTAGCTGTTTTTGGGGATGCCCATCTGGGTGTCGGATGGCCTTCAAAGACCTGTTAGTTTTTCATTAGCCCCGTGCTTCAGCGCGGGGGGTATCGGTGTGTTCTTCCCTTCAAAAATTGTGCGTGAGCCTGCCCACCCCGCACTGAAGCACGGGGTTAATGAAGAGTAGGCTGGCGTCAAATCGCTCGGGCCGAGTGGGCCCAGGCCAAGAGGTCGGCGTAGGCGAACGGCAGTAAGTAGTATTACTCTGTTAAGTCTTGAT
This sequence comes from Acidobacteriota bacterium, assembly GCA_003224725.1. Lineage (GTDB taxonomy): Bacteria > Acidobacteriota > Terriglobia > Versatilivoradales > Versatilivoraceae > QHZQ01. The sequence continues at coordinate 974 of QHZQ01000156.1, forward strand.
CGCGTGGCGCATACATCGGGCTTTAACGACAAGCACCGCATGGGCAAGATGGCCATGCCACGTGGCACGGGCGTCCCGCCCGTGAGGATTGGCTTCACGACTTAACAAAGTAATAGTAGCTAGTGTATCTTTCTTAGGAGTGATTGGTGCATTAGGGGCAAGCACGCCCAAGATCCCTACCTCGTGTGCTGTTCTTTTAAGTTTGATTCTGATGTGTTATTTTGAGGCCGTTTCAAAGAGCGAAACGGCCTTTTCCATTTTCTCCGACAAAATTGATGAAGATATCGGCAACCATAATCACTTTGAACGAAGAAACGCAGTTAGCTCGATGTTTGGAATCTATCCAAGGGATCGCCGATGAAATAATTGTCGTGGATTCAGAAAGTGTGGACAAGACCAGAGAGATTGCTGGATCGCACGGCGCCAGAGTTTTTTGTCGCCCATGGACCAACTATTCTGATCAGAAGAACTTCGCGTCTGGCCAAGCGTCCCATGATTGGATATTAAGCCTGGATGCTGACGAATGTTTGAGTGCCTCGTTACACGAAGCCCTTGTGACCTTAAAGAAAAATAACTCATCGGCAGAAGCTTATGCCTTTAGACGACTGGCCTTTTATTTAGGTCGTTGGATCTATCATTCCGGCTGGTATCCAGATTATAAAACCCGTCTTTACTTGAAAGATAAGGCTCACTGGGAAGGCCAATTTGTTCATGAAACTCTGGTCGTGATGGGTCGCATTTCGAGGATTGAAGCTGATCTTCTTCATTACCCTTGTGAATCGGTGTCCGCCCACGCCGGCAGCTTGGAGCGATACACCACGCTAGCGGCTCAGGATTTGTGGACCCGGGGGACCCACAGCACCTTTCCAATTCTGCTTGGATCGGCTGTAGGTGCCTTTATGAAGAGCTATTTTCTCAAGGGTGGCTTTCTGGACGGAATACAGGGGTGTCTCATTGCAACCTTTGCCAGCTATTACAATTTCCTGAAGTATGCCAAGCTTTGGGAACTGGAAAGAAAGAAACCAGAAGAGACAAGGAAGTGACGAAGGCGCAGTTTGATGCCGCAGGCGACCCGTCATGTTCCTGCGGACCTCGACGGCGGATGAAATGAAGATTCCCCTTCTGGATCAGGTCTGGATCAGGAGGGAGTTGAAGGCCACCGTCCTTCGGGGTGGTGGAACCCCGCCCGCACGACAACCACCCCTGTCATGAGCTATCGCCCCTGCTTCCTCAACTCAGCAGGGGAGTTCGGGATTTTTAAGCGAAGAGCTTGCAACTCTCAAGTAGAATTTCTTTCTTATTGTAATGCGTTAGGTTCGGCGGTAATCGCGCCAGGTTGGGTCGGACACACGCTTCGACGCGCGTCCCTTAGCCTACGCAGGCACTCACTCCACCTGGGTCTTGCCCAGTAATTAACGCATTACTCTTCATTACAGCAATGAAAGTGCTGCATCTGGATTCCGGAATGGATTGGCGCGGCGGACAACAACAGGTGTACTTTCTGGCCAGGGGATTGAGAAAGCTAGGAATAGAGCAGCATTTGGTGCTTCGCAAAGGCGGGGAGTTGGCAGCTCGCATTCACAACCTGGGACTGCCTGTTTCCGCTTTGTCCTTGTCTTCAGAGCTGGCTCCCACATCATTCTTCCAGCTAGCCAAGATTGTAAGGCGTTGCAAGCCTCACATCATCCATGCCCATGATTCACGAACCCTGGGTTTGGCTGCTGTCCTGAAGGCTCTTGGCGGCAAGTGGAAACTATTGGCAGCCAGAAGGGTTGCATTTGGCATTGGCCAGAATCCTTTCTGGAAGTTCAAGTATCAACAGAGAGTCGACAAAATTATCGCAGTTTCCAGGTTCATACGCGATTTGCTCGTTAAAGAAGGAATCCACCCTGGAAGCATTGAGGTGATTTATGACGGCTACGAGCTGAAGCCTGCGGACGATCAATTTGATCGTGTGGCCGCTCGTCAGCATTTGGGTGTTGGGCAGGATGAATTGGTTATCGGGTGCGTTGGCAAATTTAGTCCTGAAAAGGGCCACGAATTCCTGATTAGAGGCTTTCAAGAGATCAAGCAAGTCTATTCCCAGGCGCGACTGATTCTCGTTGGTGATGGGGCTTTAAGAGACCGCTACCAGAGGTTGATTCATGAACTGCAATTGGACCATAAAGTTCTGTTGCCGGGATTTGTTTCAAATCTCAGTCAAATACTGCCAGCGCTGGATCTCTTTGCTTTTCCTTCGCTGGATGAGGGCTTGGGCTCGACGCTGCTTCTGGCCATGGCTCATGAAATCCCCGTTTGTGCCAGTCAGACTGGTGGTATTCCGGAGTTAGTCATCGAGGGACAAACAGGCTTTCTTTTTCCGCCCGCCAATTCGCAGGCTCTGGCGGAGAGTCTGATCCGAGCTTGGCAAGATCCAGCGTTGGCCCGAGCTTTGGCCCACAAGGCCTTTCTCAGGGTTAGGACCGATTTTCCAGTCGAACGAATGATTGCAGAAACCTATAAAGTATATACTAATGTCCTGGGAAGTGGGAATCGATGAAAAGATCATGCTGGTAGCAGAACTTTTTTTTGTCATTCTGGGATTGATTGTCGGCAGTTTTCTCAACGTTTGCATTGCGAGAATTCCTCGCCAGGAATCCATCGTTTTCCCTAATTCACATTGTCCGCATTGTAGAAAGCCGATAAAAGTCTACGACAACATCCCTCTCCTCAGTTACCTTTTGTTATTTGGAAAGTGTCGTTCCTGCGGGCAGAGAATTTCGTGGCAATACCCTGTGGTAGAAGTATTGACCGCCTTAACGTTCTGGGCGACCTTCGTGCTCTTGGGAGTCAATCTCAAGGCTGTGATCCTCTTAATATTTTTTTCATCTGTCGTCATACTGATCTTTATTGATCTTAATCATCGCATCCTTCCCGACGTTATCACCCTGCCCGGAGTGCTATTCGGCTTGCTCTTCAGTTTGTTGACTCCCGTTCAAGACAGCACGGCGGAATTGGTCTTACGCACGTTTGGTTTAGAGACATCCAATGCTATTTTCATCTCCTTCCTCAATTCCTTCCTGGGCGCCTTAATTTGTGGCGGGTTTCTCTGGTTAGTCGCCGAGATCTATCTTCGTGTCAGAAAAATTGAGGGGCTGGGATTTGGAGATATTAAGCTTATGGGAATGGTGGGAGCATTTTTAGGAATGAAGCTTGCTTTGCTGACCATCATGCTAGGCTCGATGATGGGAGCGATCATCGGTTTGCTCTTCATCAAATTATGCGGCAAAGATACCCGATATGAGTTGCCCTTCGGTTCCTTTCTCGGTATTGCGGCAATTATTTCTGCTCTATGGGGACACGAACTCATTAGCAACTATACTCACACTCTTTACAGGTTTTGAGTATTGAAAGCTGAGAAACCGCTGATGACCCTCTTAGAATTTTTCTTAACCATGATCTTCCTTACTCGATTTTGGCTTCGACTCTTGGTGATACAATTGACGGTTATCACCTATGCATGAACGAAATCTGGAGCCAGTCTATCTGGTTCTTCTGGGCATTGTGGCCCTCTTCTTCATTTTGTTGGTCATCGTCCTGGTCCGCTTCTTAAGAAGGACTTCCAGCCAGCGGAGAGCAAAAGAGATAGCTCCTGCCGACAGCTCCAACAAACAGCAATTTATGATGGCTACCTTTCAAGGAGTTATCCAGCGCCTTAAGGAGCAAGAGAGGGAACTCGAAAGATTGCACCGCTTAGAAAAAGAGAGAGCTGATCTTAGCCAGCGAATTAGTGAGAACATCACCCGCAATATGCCCACTGGCCTGATTACGATCAATCGCAGTGGAATTGTCACTAGCTCCAATCCGGCCGCCAAAGAAATTGTTGGCCTTAAATTGCCGGAGAACATGCACTACAATCAGGCCATCACCTCTCATACTGGCTTTTCCGAAATGATTGAAGATTGTTTACAAACGGGCAAACGATACCATCGGGCTGAAATAGAGGTCACTCTTAATAACTCCATGAACAAGACCTTGGGGATTAGCGTTTCTCCGATCGATTCTGGCAAAGAAGAAATCTCAGGCGTCGTCTGTTTGATCAGCGATCTTACGGAACTGGCTGCCTTGCAGAAACAGGTCCATATGAAAGAGGGACTGGCCACTTTAGGAGAGATGTCGGCCGGCATCGCTCATGAATTCAAGAATTCATTGGCTACCATTTCCGGTTACGCACAAATTCTCAAAGACGAAGACCTCCCTCCAAGCGCCAAAAACAATATGAAAGCGATATGGAAGGAAGCCTCGCAATTAACCGCGACTGTCAATGAGTTCTTGAATTTTGCTAAACCTCAGCAGTTGAACCAGAAGGAACTCGACCTATGTGAGTTGCTGAGACATTGTGTGGATGAGATAAGACTCCACTCGAGATTCAAAGGAATAAATTTCGGGTTTATTGGCCGGCCCCTGCTTTATGAAGGGGACGAATTGCTGTTAAAGAGCGCCTTTGGCAATCTGCTGCTGAATGCCGCCGAGTCTATTCCGGCAGCCCGAGGATCGGGAAGCGTATCTTGTCATGTGCAGAATTCTTCGAATCTCAAGCCCCATCGGATTCTCATTCGTTTCAAAGACGATGGGTGTGGCATCAGGAGAGAAGATATTGAAAAAATATTCATTCCTTTCTTCACCAGCAAAAGCGAGGGAACCGGTTTAGGCTTGTCTATTGTCCAAAAAATTGTCCTGCTGCATGATGGAAAGATTGAGGTGGAATCGACGGCCGGGCAGGGAACGTGCTTCAATATTTATTTGTAGGAGCAAGAGGCTGTGCTGCTAGAAAATCTCTCGGTAAGCCAGGCGGGAATATTGGAGAGAACTGAATTGTTTGCGAACGAAATAGGAGTTGTTCAAAACCTTCACATTTCCCGTTAACAGGGTAGATTGGTCGCCGTTAACTGAGCTGGCAATGATGGCTCCATGAATTTCAATTCCTGAAGCACTTCCGCCATTGAAGTAAACCTTTCCTTTGACCACAATCAAACCGTAGTAGATGAATGACCCAGTCACCGAGAGATCCCCATTCACGACAAGGATTCCCTGCCCGGTGGAATTGGAAATATTTAATGGACCATCTGCAAAGGTGCCCTGAGAACTATCACCCTCTGCGGGAATCCGACCCAGGTTCAAACCATCCCCAACATATGTCCCGTCCGGCAGCTTGGAAATAGCGGGCGCTACCTTCTCGATTTCGCGGGAGGAAGGCGGCTTGAGCGTTTTGATCAAGCTGTCGATGTTATATGAGAAAGCAGAATTGGGTCTTGTTGGCAAAGGTGACCCAGCCACGTTCGTCATGCTTCCGCTGATGCTTCCTTGAGACTCCAGCCCATTAAGATTTGTGAGAGATGTCTGATCCTCGTCGTTGCCCTGGACAAAGACGGTGTCGCTGCTGACCGAGATTGCATCTTTGGAAAACAGCGCAGCGTTCAGCGGAGGTTGTGGGACACCCGAGATATCTGCGCGAATCATCTGTTTATATCCGGCACTATCCTTGGTTAAGGCGGTTACCAGGTAGACCGGAGAACCTGTATAAGTAGCTGGTCTACTGCCTGAGTTCACATATTGGGATGCTTTGGCGTTGGGCTGAAGCTTGTCGTATCCAAAGAAAACGCGGACATCATTATTGCTGCCGGAGTCATCGAGACTATAGCCGGCGCGGCTCTCTGTCTTTTGAATGATCTTTACCCAGGAAAATTTGATTGGACCCAACTCGGAAGGCACCAGCGTCGCAGTAATAGCGGAAGAATAATCGGGGTCATAGTAAGGATTCGAGTTGGCGTCGCCGGTGGTGGGATTGATAGATGTATTTGAAGTAATATAAACGACCTGATTAGGATCGGACAGCGAGAGCAGCCCTGAATTCAAAAAGCCCTTAATACGGTCCCGGGCTTCTTCTGCCGCCGACTCTGAAGCATAGAGATTCGACAGTTTCATCTTGCTGTTACGGTTGATGAGCGTCTCGGTAGAGCTGACAAACATCATGGTTAGTCCGATTAAAGTAAGGATAGAAAGAGCTAGAAGGGAAAGTATAAGGGCGATACCTTTCTCAGTCGCCTTAGTCAACTTGAAATGAAAGTAGAATTTCATAACAGAATTCAGATGGCTTTTCACAAATTAAGGGGATGGATCCGGGTTGATTCGCTTGCCGTCCGATAAATGCGCGAGAGAGGATCCAGGTGTCTTGTTCGCAGCGTTAGTTGGATCTCAATGGTGACTACCTCGGAGAGATTCGAAGTCTCCAGGCCCGAGTTATTGAAAAACCGGAATTGCAAGTTCTCTACCTGGTCGGAAAGCTTCTGAGGCGAGCCTCCCGGCAGAGTTCCGTCCGGCTTGATCGCTCCGCCAAATCGATTAAGGCTGTAAGGGGTCGAAGGTCCGCTCAGGTAGTAGCGAACATAATCAACCGTATTATCACCGTCAATGTCTCCCTGAAACCTGATTTCTTGCGGACCAATCAACACCAACCCCTGGGCTACGAGGTTCTTTCGGGTTAAAGGATTCTGCAAATAGGCAACGTCATAGAAGCTCTCAGGCGGAAAGCCAGCAGCTCTGAGTTCACTCGCCATCAGGGAGAGAACATCTTGTAAATTTTGATGGATTTCAATTTCTTCCCTGGAGATCTGCGAGCTATGTTGGCCTTCGTCCAAAGAGGAAAAGACAACCCCCAGTACGGCGCTGAAAATGGCCAACACGATCAGGAGTTCAACCAACGCAAAACCTTTCGGTCGAAGACGATGAACGCGGGGAGTACAGGACAACTGGAAAAGCGTTTTCATGACTGAACTCAGGGAGCCTTTACAACCTGTAAACTGAGAGGTTTAAGTCGATAAGGCGTTTCAGCAGAATTGCGAGTCGCGACCGTAATGATTTTCTGTGCGCCGGCTGTTCCAATGTTCCAGCGTGTTTCGAAACTGATACGGGTGTTCTTAAATTTGTTCAGGGTCATTGAAATGGATGAAGAGTACAAGGGATCTGGGGTTGCGTTGAAGTCAATGTTGTTTTCCGAGTCCAAGGGATTGCCCGGCCCGTTGAGTCTGGAGTTGTCAATGGGCAGCGACTTTAGCTCTTCCAGCTTTTGTTCCGTGAGATGAAGAGCGGTTGACTCGACCTTGGAGGTGAAATTTGCCGACAAGGCAAATAACACCATGGACATTACGGAAACGACTCCCATGACCAAGATTAAACTGGCGATCATCAATTCGATTAGAGTAAACCCGGCTTCTAAATTATGACGAATCGGAATAGTTATCATTGCAGACGGAGTCTAAACCGGTCAGTTAGGTCTCAGACATCCCTCACCCGGACCTTACAAAAGCGCCCCATGCCTTAAGGGTGACGAGATTTGCGAGAAAGATAGTAAAAATCTTTTCTCATTCTAAAAGAATCGGTAAAATTGTCAAATGATTTTCTGCACGACCCAGTCAAAGTCCTGAAAGTGAGTGAATCGCAATTTGGCCCTTGTTGACGGGCTGGCTACCGCTCTGCTATCAGTAGCCCGACCGTCAGCGTGTGATTTTCTGTGATTAAGGGATGTGCTTTATGCGAAAGAGTTTCTTTCCAAAGAAAGCAGGGTTTAGTCTTCTTGAGATGCTCATCGTGCTGGCTATTGCGCTACTCTTGGGTGGCGTGGCTTTCCCACAGCTCAACCGTTATTGGCAAAGTTACCGCTTGGATTCTGCCGCCCAGACTTTGGCTTCAAACCTGGAATTAGCTCGCTATTCAGCCATTTCCAAGGCCGTCAACGTCGTCGTGGCATTTTATCCAGCAGCTTTCTATTACGAATCGTTTGAAGATAAAAATGGAAATGGGATCAGGGATACTGGGGAGGTTTTGTTAGGTTCTTTTTCTCTGCCCAGGCAGATTGAGTTCAAGGGTGCCGGGCTGTTGGGTCCACCTTCGAACCCGAGCGGGCCAGTGACGGACCCGATCACATTTAGCAATGATAGGGTAGTTCTTAACTCGCAGGGAAAGCTGAACGCTGGTTTGGGAGTTATTTATTTGCAAAATGCAATGAATGATGCCGCCGCCATTAGTTATAACATCGCAGGTCGGATGAAAACCTATCGATGGGATAAATCCAGCAGCAGTTGGAAATAATCACTTTGGGACTTCAACGGCTGATGCTTCCTGATTCTTGAAATCCTGCGGCTTAAATCCCTTCTTAGCTGCTTCCTCCAGGACTTTGGCCTTCTCCGCCTCGGCCTTCTTTCTTTGCTCTTGGGCTCGAGTTAAGTTCTTCGTGGTATCTTCAACTTGCCACTGAGCCGTCTTCCGCTGAAAATCTGTTTGCGCCTCGATACCCCTTTTCTGGAAAGCCGCCAAACTTTCTATGAATCTCATTTCTTCAAATTTGGCTTTGTCGAGCTTGTCACTGGCCTCTTTTAGTTGGCCGACCCAGTAAGATTTGTCGAGACCTTTGTCCATTTTTGACTTTTGACCAGGAATGTCGGAGGCCTCGCCGGGAGTGGCATGACTGTTCTCCGTGCCTTTATCACTGCCAGTGGAGTGTAGGTTTGAGGCCGGGTCGGGTTGAGACTTCTCCTGGTATTTTGCTAAGTCTTCATTGGTATAAACCTTCTTGGTTTGCGAGGGGGTGCTTTCTTTTGTCTGGGCCAGGACCGCAGAGCCCATCAGCCCCAAAGCAAGACCCAGTAAGGGTAAGAGTCGATTCTTATGTTTGTAATTCATATCAGCTCCACGAATTTATCTGGAAGGTTGTTCCTTCATTCTACTTAATAGATGGCTCGATCTTTAAAGGTAAGTGTGACCATGGGCAGGTTTTTATGGACAATTGAGATGTCGCAAGAGTTGTAATGAATATTGATGCTGCCTCCTATGTCACTGGTCGTATCACTAATGCTGTCTCCGGCGATAACGGCGCCATGAATGTTGACAATGTCGGAGCCCCCACCTGTAAAGTTGATTGTACCATTACAGACGATGAGTCCTGTGAAGGAAAAGCCGCCATGGAAGGTAATGTTCCCGCTCACCAGAAGGATCCCGGCTCCAGTTGAGGAGTTAGAGCTAATATCGAGATCCCCTGCTGAATAGTAATATCCCAGCCCGTCAGGAAAGGTTCCCAGTTGGACGTTCGAACCCGAGCAAGCTACCGGGCTTCCCGAACAAGTAACATTTGTCCCGGAAGTGTTGATGGGCAAGAAAGTACCCGTATTCCTCAAGTTACTGATTAAGGTGGGAACGTCGTGAGTCCACGTAGAGCTTTGCTGAATTCCGGTGGGACTCCCGAGGATAGCTTGAGCTCCATTAGGAGGATCCACTGTACCATGGGACTTCACGCCATAGACTCCTCCCGCATCTGCAAAACATTCATCACGGCCATCAATATTCAGATTTCCGCGGAAATTTACGTTTTCGTACGAGTCAACGGCCGCCTTGAGTGGTTCCGGCGGAGGAATCGTCACTTCGGTTTGAATTTTTCTTTGTGTTCCATTGGACTCAATGGCAAGCGCTGTCACCAAATAAATCGGATTTCCATTGTGAGTCAAGGAGTTGGTCGCATCTCTGACATATTGCGAGGTGGTATCGGTTGCAATGTTTAGTCCGTAGTAAACAGGCGATGAACTATTGACGCTCACGGCGTCCACGCTTTGGGCACCCAGAGTCTCAGTCTTCTGGGTAATCTTGACCCAGGCATAAGGAACCTGGTTGGTGGATCCCTGAATCGTCGTGAAAAACTGGGTAGCCGTTAAACCTGAGGCCACGGTGGTCTGGTTTCCCGAACTGTCCCGTTTGCTGATGTTGTAGTACTCCGAATCGTAATATTTGTTGGTTGAAGCGGTTCCGCTAGTCGGATCAATGGTCGTATTGGCTCGAATATAAATTGCCGTAGTGACGTTAGCGGGAGGCGTTATAGCGTTGGCCCCGGCGTTTCCGCCGATGCGATAACGAGCTTCTTCAGTTCCGGCCTCGGCAGCAAAATAGCCGGCACGAGAATTCTTAAAGTTGGTGCTAATCAAAACCTCGGCGGTGGAGGCTGCCATGATCCCCAGTCCGATGAGAGACAGAATTGAAAGGGCAAACAGGGCGACCAGGAGTGCAACTCCACGTTCCCTGGGACTGAATCGATGATGCTCTTCCACGTTGACTCTTTGAGTGTTAACCATCATAAGGACCTCGATTATAGATTTCGGGCGAATGCCATTGTTGATACCGATACAGTCCGTAGTCGACGGCTGTCCGGGTCAACTCTATTGGTGCTGAGGTTCAAATCAACTTTCACCCTTCTGACATTCGCCGCCACGGTAGTGGTGACTCCACTTGAATTGTAATAGGTGAATGTGAGGGACCTCACATTCTCGGCCAGTGTTTTGAAGCTAGGGGTTGCCGCTACCCCGCCGCCTGGCTTGGCCACGGCGCTTCTCTGCAATGTGGTACCATTCAAATTGTATTCAACCACATCGGCAATGCCGTCTTCATTGATATCCCCTTCAAAAATCATGTCGGTACCATTGGAGGTTGTGAATCCCGTCGCGATGGTATTGCTATTGGTGTTGTAACCGAGAGCACTGTCGTAATAGGTTGTTTTGGGAAACCCGGCCAGTCGAATTTCCCGTTCCATCATGTCCACAACGTTACGTGCTGTCTGCTGAGCTTCAGCCACGTCTTGTTCGAAAACAAAACGACCCTGACCTTTGTTGTAGACGGTAAAGATGCCGCCCATGATAAAGGTGAAGATGGACAACACGACTAGCAGTTCGATCAGCGAAAATCCTTTTTGTTTCAAGCTTGGTTTATGGTGCACCATGAAAGTATCCACCTGTGCTTAAGGAGTTCTAAAGAAAACCAACTGGGCCGGTTTTCGCAAAAAACGAGAATTAGTGCTGGTACGTTGAGCCGCGACGGTGATCTTCTTCATTCCGTTAATGCTAGTGATATTCCAGCGAACATCGTAGTTAACTGTCTTGCCAACCTGGTCTGAGTCGGTTAAGGAAACGGTAGATGAGTAACTGGCAACAGGGCTTCCGGAGAATATTCCAGCCGCAGTGGTGGCAATGTTTCCATTACTATCCAGAGTGCTTCCGCCGTCTCCCAGGCTGGCACTGCTGAAATCGAGACTCTTGAGTCGCTCCAGCTCCAATTCCGCCGCGGTCACAGCGATCGTATCGTTTTTGGAAGAGACATTAGAAGAAATCGAATAGCCAATCAGGCCTGCTACCGACATAAGGCCAATCAGCAGGATGATACTGGCCACCATCATCTCAATCAGAGAGAAGCCTTTTTGGCCCGCATCTCGAATTTCTTTCCCATGGTCACTTTGAATCATGTTCATTAGGCTAATCCTTGTTGTTGATCTCGCCGAGCCAGTCTGGCGTTGGAACTCAATGGATTCCGAGAATCCTTATTGCCAAGTGACTCCGTTTTGAGACCTCCACGTCCGAACTCTTCCGGCTGGGCTGACGGTAACTGCAGCAAATTCGTTTGCTGGATTGGTTAGGTAGATGACAACTCCGCTTGACGGGAAAGCCGTTGTAAAGTCAGGTGCTCCCGTTGACGAATTGATACTTGTCAGAGTCCCGCGAGGGGTAAAGCCAACTCCAGACTTTGATCCGGTGCTTATGCTTGTTGCTCCAGAAACAGGTGGAGTTGACAAAGTTGTGAAGGTCACGCTATTTTGCAAACCCAGAACGACTTCCTGACTTCCGCTGATATTCCCGTCAG
>QHZQ01000156.1:12766-27309 GCA_003224725.1 Acidobacteriota bacterium
TAATCTTCAAGACCTGTTTTCAAATTGGGCAGAATACACCCCAAGACGATTGTTACTATCGCCAGAACGACGGCAGTTTCGATGAGTGTGAATCCGGGGCATTTTTCTTGCACTCTAGTTTCCATTGGGTTGGCTCCAAAATCAATCCTAAACAGCCACAGGAAGAGCAATGATGGTTCCAAATTGGTTGAGTCCCTCTCGCAAGTTTGGAAAGTTTCTTGTTGCCCTGAACTTGGCATGGTTTTTTTTTTGTGCTGGAGGGATGGTCGAGTTAATGGTCTTGTTTCCTTTCGTAACAAATTGGGTCGCGGAATACCGAGTTGAAAATAGGGGTTGGTGAATTCATGTCCAGAATTTTGATCGTGGAAGATAAAGAAAGCTTGCGGCAGATGCTCAAGACCGCTTTGGAAAAGAAGGGCTACTCTGTTGAGGAGGCAGAGGACGGGATCGATGCAAAGGAAAAGATAAGACAAAGAAAACACTTGCTGATCCTGACGGACCTACGGCTGCCAAAAGGCTCGGGTCTTGAAGTCCTCTCTTATTGCAAAGATCTGGACGACTCGGTTCCGGTCATAGTCATGACGGCTCATGGAACGATTGAAGAAGCCGTACTGGCCATGAAGCAAGGGGCTTTTGATTTTGTCCAGAAACCTGTCGATGTCGATCACCTTGGCTTGCTAATTCAAAGGGCTTTGGAGCAACACCAACTTCGACGCGAGAACTTTCTCTTGCGAGAGGCCCTTCAGCAGAATTATGGCTTCCCCGAGATTATTGGTGAAGACCCAAGCATCAAAAGCATCGAGAAAGAAATTCAGAGAGTGGCACCTACCGATGCTACCGTCTTGCTTCAAGGGGAATCTGGAACAGGAAAAGAGTTGTTCGCCCATGCCATTCATCAACTCAGCCCGCGAGCCAAACATTCCTTTGTGGCAGTGAATTGCGCAGCCATACCCGAGACCCTGGTTGAAAACGAACTTTTCGGACATGAGAGAGGGTCGTATACAGGAGCGGACTCCAAGGCCATTGGCAAGTTTGAGCTGGCTGACAAGGGGACGATTTTCTTGGATGAAATTGGAGAACTGCCGCTGCAAGTCCAATCAAAAATACTGCGAATCCTGGAGGCCAAAAGCTTTGAACGCATTGGGGGCGTGCAGACCCACGAGGTGGATATTCGCATCGTAGCTGCCACCAATCGTGATCTACAAGAAGCTGTACTGCAAAAAAAATTTCGTGAGGATCTTTTCTTTAGGCTCTCTGTGTTTCCCATCGTCATCCCGCCGCTTCGGGAACGACAAGGAGATCTCAAACTTTTGGCCGAGTATTTTCTTAAGAAATTTTCACAAGAGTTTAAGAAGGAAGGAATCACTCTTTCAGTAGCGGCTCTGAAGATTATGGAAGACTATAACTGGCCTGGGAACATACGCGAATTGCAGAATTGCATCGAGCGAGCTGTGATTATGAACGAAGGTGATGAAATTTTCCCCGAGGATTTGCACCTTGCCTTTTACCGGTTGAACGAAGCCAGTTCAGCATTGCCCGAGGGCTTTGATTTGTCCGGCAGCTTATCAGAGGCAGGTCTTCGCGCTGTTGCTATGGTGGAAAAGGCCAAGATTTCTCACGCCTTGCGGCAGGCCAACTGGAATAAGACAAAAACGGCCCAAGCGCTCCGGGTTGGCTACAAGACCCTATTAAACAAGATTAAAGAATATGGATTAGAGGGGGAGTGATGCCGGCTGCGTGAAATGTGAAAAAAGGAGAGGTTCCCTCAGCCTTCCTTTTCACCGTAATGGATGGCAGCGATCCCTGCACTTAGATTCACATACCCCACGTTTTGGAATCCGCAATGGACCAGGATTTTGGCTAATTCCGCCTGATCTGGAAATTGACTGACGGAGTTCGGAAGATAAGTGTAGGCGTGTTTGTGTTTGGAGATACGGTTGCCGATGCTCGGCAAAACGTTGAAGAAATAAAAATGAAAGAGTCTGTGAAACAAGGGATGAGTCGGCGTGGAGAATTCCAAAACAATCAGTTTCCCTCCAGGCTTTAATACCCGGCCCATTTCGCAAAGGCCGCCAGCTACGCTTTCGAGATTCCGCAGCCCAAAGGCGATGCCTATGGCATCGAAAGTTTGGGAATGGAAAGGTAAATTCAACCCATCCCCTTCAATGACTTGAACGCGGGCGTTGAGATTTCGTTTTAAAATTTTTTGCCGGCCTAGCTGCAACATGGGGTGGCTGAAGTCACAACCCACAATTTGTGCTCTCCCTCGTCTTGACATCTCGAGGGCCAGGTCAGCCGTTCCACAGCATAAATCCAAGCAAAGTTCCCTGTTGCTTACTAAAGCGTCTCCCAACAGGCTTGCCGCTTTGCGTCGCCAACGCTTATCGATATTGAATGACAGCAGATGGTTCAGCAGATCGTAACGATAAGCTATGGCCGAAAACATGTTTCGGATCTGGGAGGACTTAGCACTGAGCATGAAGATAGGATTGGATCACCTCCTCAACTGTCTCCCGCGGGGTGTCGGGATGGATTTCCACTTGGCCAATTCTCACCGGCAGCACAAATTGTAAACGATTGTCAATAAAACTTGCCTCCATTTCAGGGAATGGAGGGATGGCAACGCTGCAATGCGGGCAATAGCTTGCTGAATCTTCAAGGCCGCCACGGGATCAATCTTTCTTAGCTTGACCGCCAACTGCGTCGCCATGATCATTCCGTGTCCGATGGCCTCACCGTGAGTTAGCTTTCGGTACCTTGTTGCAGACTCCAGGGCATGGCCAATCGTATGCCCAAAGTTCAAAATCATTCGCACTTGACTTTCACGTTCATCACTGGAGACGATATGAGCTTTGATCTTCACACACTCGATAATCATTTTTTCCAAGCCGCTCTTATCCTTTTCCGGAAAGCGTGAATGCTTGCGGTCAACTAGATTAAAGAGTGAGGCGCTTCGGACCACTCCGTATTTGAGAGCTTCATAGACCCCTGAACAAAATTCTCGCTCAGGTAAAGTTAGTAGCATGAGAGGATCTATAATGACAGACTTGGGCTGATAAAAAGCCCCCACCAAATTTTTCCCTTGGATGAGATTAACTCCGGTCTTCCCTCCGATGGAACTATCGACCTGGGCAAGTAGAGTTGTGGGGATTTGAATGTAAGAAATTCCGCGTAAGAAGGTAGCTCCCACGAAGCCGACGATATCGCCGATCACACGGCCCCCGAAAGCGATCAACATTGTCTTACGGTCGACTCGAAATCTCACCAGCTTCTTGTAAATTGCCTCCACAGTTGCCAAAGTCTTGTAGCGTTCTCCATCGGGTAAGGCAATGGTCTCCACCAATAGATGGGCGCGCTGTAAGGAATCGATCAACCTTTCCCCGTGCAAAGCGAGGATCTTCGAGTTCGAAATGACAATTCCCTTCTTGGAAGGGTTCAGATCTCGCAGGATCTTTCCGGCCTGGCCCAAGATTCCATTGCCAACGTGGATGTCGTAGCTTCTTTCTTCAAGATCGACATGGATGGTTTTCATGGCCTCATGGTCCTACTGGATCTGGTCCGATCACCGTCGCATTCGTCCGGGTGAGAACAGGCATTGACGAAGAGGACAAGCGCGAGGGCGATTTCGCGGTCCTTCCTTTCACAAAAGGGGATCACTATAGCATACACCCAGGCAAGAATTGTCTTGTGATGTAGACAAGGGGTAAAGTAAGATTTCGTCAGTATGAATTCAACCATGGACGTATTGAGAACCGACTTTTTGGTCATCGGAAGCGGAATCGCTGGATTGCGAGCCGCCATCGAGCTAGGCAACGCAGGAAAGGTGATCGTCTTGACCAAGGACAGACCCAATGAATCCAATACAGAGTGGGCCCAGGGTGGAATTGCCGTTGCCTTGAGCGACGAGGATGAAGTGAGCTTGCACCTCGAGGACACCCTCCGGGCTGGAGACGGTTTATGCAATCCTGAAGCGGTCAAGATTCTGGTTGAAGAAGGTATCAGGTACATTTCTGAGCTTATTGAATGGGGAACAGCCTTCGATCGTGAGGGCACCCACCTGAGCTTCACCAGAGAGGCGGCTCATAGCCGATCGCGTGTGCTCCATGCCAAGGGAGATTCTACGGGGAGCGAAATCATTCGAGTTTTGCTCAAGAAGGCTTCCGCCAATCCGAATATTTTTTTCAAACCCCACTGTTTCTGCTTGGACCTGGTTGTCAAAGAGGGATCTGTCTGGGGCGCCTATTTTTTGGATGAGCAAGACAAGCGAGTCAAGAGAGTTATGGCCCATAGCACCATTTTGACTTCAGGTGGGTCAGGACAGGTTTATTCGGAAACAACGAACCCAGACCTGGCCACAGGTGACGGTTTAGCCATGGCTCATCGCGCGGGCGCTTCTCTCTCCGATATGGAGTTCTTTCAGTTCCATCCGACCGCACTTTTCCTTTCGGGTGCCCCCCGCTTTCTTTTAACTGAAGCCATTAGAGGGGAAGGAGGCTATCTTCGAAATATCGATTGTTCCCGGTTCATGCGCCAGTACCATGAAATGGGTGAGCTGGCACCTCGGGATATCGTTTCCCGGTCAATTGTGGCGGAGTTGAAAAAAACCTCCAGTAATTTTGTCTATCTTGATCTCACTCATCTGGATGCAAACTTCATCAAAAACCGCTTCCCACGAGTCTATGCGACCTGCTTGAATTACAATATCGATATCACGGTAGATATGATTCCGGTGCACCCGGCGGCTCACTACCTAATGGGCGGCATAAAAACAGATTTAAGAGGAAGAACGTCCATGGAAAACTTGTACGCCGCCGGTGAGGTGGCCTGTACCGGTGTGCATGGCGCCAATCGCCTGGCCAGCAATTCTCTTCTCGAAGGGCTTGTCTATGGTGCCCGTCTGGGTCTAGCCGCCATCGCTGACGCTCACCGATCGGTTCCCAATGAGGTGGCGACAGGCGCGTCCTGCTGGAGCAGCCACACTCAGGAGTTGCATCGCATCAAGGAAACTAAATTGGCCGTTCAGCGCTTGATGTGGGAAAAGGTGGGGATCCTCCGCAATGGCAAAGACTTGAAGGAGGCTTTACGGCATCTCTTGCATTTGAGTTCTCATCTTATGGCTAACACGCCGGACCGGGCAGAATGTGAATTGAGGAATTTGATGACGGTCGGAGAATTGATCATCGTTTCAGCCATGGCCCGGGAAGAAAGCCGGGGCGCCCATTACCGGTCAGACTGGCCCTGCCGGAACGAACAAAAGTTTAAGAAGCACTCTGTCATCTCAAAATCAAATCACGTGGATTTCATTGATGTAGTTTCTTCCAAATCGACCGCGGAAACTCAGAAGACCACTTGAGAGCGGCGCAGACGGCAATTCGAGGCGAACAGACGAACCAGTTGTGCAACGGGGCTTTCAGGCTAATTGGCCTCCATCCACAAATAACAAAACACCATTGACGTAGTCGGCATCGCGCGATGCCAGGAAAGTGGCGGGGCCGGCAATATCTTGCGGCAGCCCGATTCGCCCTAGCGGAATCAGGTTCTTATATTTGCTCATGAACTTGGGATCTTCTAGGAAGGGCTTGGTGAGACGAGTCCGGATCAGTCCCGGCCCCACGGCGTTCGAGTTGATGCCATAGGGGCCAAGTTCTCGCGCCAAGGTTTTGGCCAGCAGGAAGAGGCCGGCCTTGGAAGCGTTATAAGGCGCAAGTTCGGCTTCTGCATCCCAGCTAACCATCTGCGGAACTACCAGACGAGAAACCAGGAAAGCTCCCTTCAAGTTGATATCCACCGTCCAGTCCCACAGCTTCTCGTCCGTCTTTGCGAAGGGGACACCTTTGCCGACGCCCGCGACATACATCAGAATGTCAATCCGGTGGTACCATTGCATAACGCGTTGAACCATTCGCTCGACCTGGCTGGGCCGTCGCACATCGCACAACCAAGTGCGCACACTTCCGCCGGCTTTGAGGATTTCTCCGGCAGTGCGTTTCATCATTTTCTCATCAATATCAGCGATTACCAGGCGGGCTCCCTCTCGCGCCAATCTAATGGCGATAGCCTTGCCAATGCCCTGGGCCCCTCCCACGACCAAGGCCACCTGGTCAAGAAATCTTTCAGGAATATGGCCATCGTTGGGTCTCATGGGCGTCCTTTCCAGGCGTGAAACCTGTTAGGTGATGCATGAAAGCAGCCAAATGCTTTACGGAGACAACACAAATCAATGCAATGAATTCCTTCTCGGCACATTCATTAGCCCTCTGCTTCAGACGGGTTTGGAAGAAGCGTCCCGTTCTCCCGGTGTTCCCAGCCGATGGCGCTGCGTCCAGCGCCATCGGCTGGAAAGTGGCGGAAGAAAAAACCATCGAAGGAGTCCGAGCGCTGAAACACGGGGCTAATGAAAATTCGGCGCATCGTTTGTGAAAATTACTCAGTTGCTCCGGCGCAACTGTTCAATAGCTTGCCGTACCTGGGGGAACAGGTAACCCAAATCACGGGGAGGCGCCTTTTCCAAGAACTGCCCGAAATAGCGCAGCGCTTGCGTTTTGTCTCCTTCGCTCTGGTAAAGCAATCCCAGATGTAGCAGAGGTTCCACCTGTTCGGGGTCTAATTCGATCGCCCGCTCAAAGTTTGGACGGGCCGCCTTGCGATCGCCGCGCTGTATAGCCACCAACCCGAGGCCGTTATAAGCTGCGGCGTAACCGTCATCTTGAAGCAGAATGGCCCTGAAGGCCTTCTCGGCCTCAACTGGACGCTTCTGCAGCAAGTAAGCGGTTCCCAAGTTGCATAAATTGTCCAGATCCGTTGGATTCTTGCTGCCAGCCTTTTCCATGGCCATAATGGCATTATGGAGTTCGTGTACTCGCAAGTAGGCCTTACCCAGGCGGGAATACATCTCATCGCTCGCCAGCTTGGCTTCAATAGCGCCCCGATAAGTTTCGATTGCTTGGCGCCAGGCGCCCTGTCTTTCCTGTGCTATTCCCAGGTAGAGCCAGACCAGTGGATTCCCCGGGTCGGTGTGCAGTGTGTCTTGCAGAAGCCGAGCAGCCTGGACCAAAGATTTTGTCTTCGAAAGTTCTTTATAGCGATGCAGAGCGCGGAGTGTCCCCACGCGATCTTTTGGATCGGGTCCTTTCATGTCGAGGACCAGCTCTCGTCCAGCGCCGGCGTTCACGTATCCCAGCGAGGCCAACTCCTCCCGCAGCTGGGTATCCACGGGTGCGAAAACCAACTTCCGGTCACTCTCCGGCGGGCCAATGAGTTCCCAGATCTTCTTCTCTAGATGGGCGGCTTCTGCCGGATGCTGATCGATAACGTTCTCGGTTTCTTTGGGATCGTGCTCGAGATCATACAGCTCCGGCTTGGGCGCGAGGATGAATTTCCAGCGGTCGGCACGCATGCCACGAAGCTCCGACCAATTCATAAACGTCTTGGGATAAAGCGTCTCAATATATGCGTAGTTCGAACCCATTCCGGGGGAAGGCTTCCCGTGCTCGATCAGTGGCCACAGGCTTAGGCCTTGCACGGCGGGATTGGGAGAAAGGCTCAGGAACTCAGCCACGGTCGGGAGTAGATCAATGGAGCGCACCTGACTCTGAATCACACGGCCGGGCACCACTCGCGGACCGGCCAGAATCAAGGGCACGTGCAGAGTGTCGTCGTAAATGAAAACACCATGGGTATCCTCGCCGTGCTCGTCTAACCCTTCACCATGGTCGCCTATCACGATAATGAGAGTACGATCGCTGATCTTCGCCCGGTTCAGAAAGTCCAGGAGGCGGCCAACTTGTTCGTCGGTGTAGGCGATTTCGCCGGAGTACGGATCGTCCGGATAGGCACTCTTGTACGGTTCGGGAGGATCATAAGGATCATGCGGGTCATAGTAGTGAACCCAGAGCAAGAATCTCTGCCGGCCATGCTGCTCAAGCCAGGCCAATGCCCGATCGGAGGTGACCGAGGCGCGGCGCTCCGGGAAGACACGTTCGCCTCCCGGATTCCGTGAGGTCATTTGATCGTCGTAAACGTCAAATCCCCGCTGCAGGCCGAACTGGCGATCCAACGCCTTCGAGCCTAGAAAGGCAGCGGTGAGAAAACCCGCATTCCGAACCATTGTGGCTAAGGTCACCTGCTTTGGGTTAAGCACGAATCCCACCATGTCGCGGAGCTGATGGATTTCAGGATAGGTCCCCGTAAGAATGGAAGCGTGTGAGGGAAGCGTCAATGGCACCTGGGCCGTGGCATGAGCAAAGCGCGCGCCCGATGCAGCCAGTTGATCCACGTGGGGTGTTTTGGCCACGTTTGCGCTCCTGGAGGAGCGTTCATCGGCGTAGCAGCTGAGATGATCAGCCCGGGTCGTGTCCAGCGTGATAAGCAAGACGTTGAAATCGTGAGTCTGCCGCGATGGAGGGGAGTGACCGCAGCCAGCCATCAAGACGGTCATAGCCAGCAAAGAAAGGGGTAGCCTGCCGTGTCGGGATTGAGTTCTCATTAGTCTTAGGGCTTCTGCTTCCGCTGGCGATTTATACCTTTTTGCTTGGCAGGAGAGCTGTGAGATAAGCAGGAAGGAAGAAGCCCAAGAAGAATAAATCAAAATGCGCGCCTGGATCTGGCTCCAAGGCCTCATCCTCGGCGGACCTTAACCCTCATTTCGCTTCACGCCTTACGAATCGGTTCCGGTTGTCACTGTTCCTCGTCACCGGACTGTTCTTGGGAGACCAGCGTTTTCGTATCCTTCCAATCGAAGTTGATTCGCCGGCCAGGTAAACCGTTGGTTTTGGCATACTGGTTCCGCGCGGATTGGACCTGCCCGACCCATTCCCCCAACGGTAACAGTAACTGACGGTAAACCAGGTAGCTCATATCAACAGTTCGGTCTGGGACGTGGTCCTTCACGTCGTCCAGTTCGTGCAGAAAACGACGACCGTTGGCCTCACCCCCCCGCGGGAACCAGCTCTTATACCAGGTTTCGGTGGCATCGTGCAGTGCGCTGTTGCGCTGCTGGCGAACGTTTTCAGCGACAGCCAACGCCTGGTCAACGTCCGCAAGGGCCCGGGCCGGCTGATTCGATGATGCAGCAACCTGGGCAGCCTTCAAAAGATTGTTGATGCGGCCAACGTTCTGTAACATCACCAGGTTTTGCCGATAGAGCTGAGCGATAGCGATGAAAACCTCCAGGTTGTAGTGGTTGAACTTCACGCGCTGCAAGTTCAAGCGTAAGAGATCCAGCAATTCATCATTCTGCATTAGGAATCTCGACACCAACTCAAGACGCCTGGAATTCTGCTGACCCCAATCCCAGTCTAGCGTTAGGAATTGCGGTGACGGGACCGCCGGAAGTGGAATGGCCTGATCTCTTTCCGGGCGCCGCGGCGTGAAGATGTGATCGGAATTTCCGAACAAGGGTTTTCGGGCGCTGGAGAGAGTCCACTCCCAACTGTCGGCCCAGAACTGAGCCTGCGTGCTCATCAACTGGTAAAGTCTGCCCATATTTACAACGTTGGGCCCATAGAAGAGAGGATAAAAGGCGCTCATGCCCTCCTGCGCCTCGGGAGAGCCGGGATGCCAACCATAGGCCGCTCCTGTTGCGTATCCCAGCCAGAAGGTTTCCGGATGTAAGCCCGCATCCGCCCAGGCGGCTACGAAGACGCCCATCAAATCGGCTTGAGTCCGGGCCGATCCAAAGGAAATGTGATCCGCAATCCCCGCGACTCGCTCTGTTCCCAAGCGTCCGGTATGAAGCCGCTCCGATTGGGACAAAATATAATAATCCGGGAAAAAGGGTTCCTCTCCTTGAGTCGAGGTGTAAACCATCTGGCGAATCCCATGGGCCTTGAACACCGGATCGAAATCAGCACCATAAACTTCGCCATTGACCAGGTGCTTGGGTAGCGAAGCAATATCATCCGGTTTGAGTGGATACTCCCCCCAGAACATCACGGTACGACCGCGATCATGCAGATAGTTTGTGACCTTGGAAACAAACTCGGCGAGCAATTTACCCACACTCCCCAGTTCTTTGGCCCTTGCTTCCTCCTGGCACTGGGAGTTGTTAGCCATACCGATGTAATAAGGTTCGTCGGTTGAGAGATGAATGTATTTCACCCCTTTGTTCGCGTCCAACAGATCTTGAAACATATTGAGCATCACCTTGTAAGAATCGGGGTTGGTCGCGCACAATTCGTAATTGCTGTCTGGAAAGGCGCGCAGCTTGGCATATTCGGGGTGTTTTAGAATGAAAGCAATATTAGAATGAAAGCAATATGTGCAGGTCCATCCAAAAAGGGAATGAGCTGAACGTAGTAGCGCAGCCCGTAATCCGTCAACTCCTGGTACTGGGCTGGGGTGAGGGCGTAGGGCTCGACCAGAGCGGGAGCACTCTTATACTCGAAGTGCCCCTCCAGCTTGAGAGCGAATCCGTTGATCTTGAAAAAGGCGGCCTGGCGGATAGCTCGCTTGAGCACGTCCAAATGATCGAGATGGTGGGCATCATCCCAATAAATCTCACGGAGCTGCAAATCAGGCCAATCCACAATCGCGCCTTTGGGTAGCCAGAATTCCCCATCTCGCGATTTGATCAATTGCAAAAGCGTTTGTACGCCATAGAACAGACCGGGGGCAGCATTGGCAGTGATGCTGATGCCATCGGCTGCCAGCACCATCTGATAGGCCTGCTCAGCCAGCTTGTCTTTATCTCGATCTGCCGCTTTTCCCACCGAGACAGACCCGGAAGTAATAGCCAGACGGATCGATCGGGCTGAAGTGCCCCCTTTGCGCAGTGTGCTGACTCTCACCTGAAACCTGGAAGCTAAATCTTCCATCAAACTTTCGACAGCGACATCTTTGGGCTGGACGCTGCTTCCCAGCTCCAGATGCCATCCATCATGGTTGAACTGGAAGTCCTCAGCGGCCAACTTGACCTGCTGGGGTTCTGGAATGACGGTGTATCCGCGACTATAAAGGGGAGATACAGTGGCAGAAAATCCACTGCTGCTAGCCAAAAGGAGTTCTAAAGTGAGCAACAGCCAACCCTGTATCCTTCTCTGCAGCGAGAGTATTAACATTGTGGGTGACCTTCCGTTTGAATTCGCGACACGGCGTGAGACGTGATGCGTGAAACGAGAGCGCTTCACCCTACGTGACGTTGCTGTTCTATCTTAGTCGCGCATCACGGCTCACGTATCGCACATCATGTTTGTATCAATGCTTAATCCCATGCTGATGCAGCCTGCGATGCAGATGTTCGCGGGCATCGATAAAAACCTGGAGGGCCCGCGCCATACGCTCCGGATCAGCCCGAGTCGCCAGGTTTCTGGCCCAGGTTTCAGCTCCATCAATCAAGGTTAAGAAATAGCTGGCGGCCGGCGCAGAAAACAGCTCCTGTCCCGGTACGCTCACATAGACTGGAGAAGTGTGGGCCTGGATTCCCAGTCCCCAGCCGGTGGTTGGACCCATCTTTGAAGCGCAGCGCGCCGCGAGCCATCCCGAGCCTGACAAGGACACCTTTTCTCTGAGAGTCATCTCATGGGAACCGGCTGATTCTTCCCGAGACGCAACGACCCGTCCATTCAAGACCACCTCAAGGCGGTGGAACGGCACGCCGCCTCCTGCCCCCAATTTGATTTCAGCTCCTGGCATCTGGCCGTCGGCCCGAAGGAGCAGCAGGGGCCCAGTGGTCATAAAAGTATTTCCTCGACGAACTGCTTTGGCGAAGTTCGCAAAACTGAATTCATCCTGGCCCAGGTAAGCATAGGTTCGGTTGGCTCCTGCGGGCATGTAGGCACCCATTTTGTCTGTCCCGCCCACGGCGGGCAGCCGGTAACCGCAGTTCAAATAGCGGTACCAGTCGAGGAAACGCAGGGTGTTGAAGTGTTCGCCGAAAGGATAGAGCTCGACCGCGTCGATCTTCCCCAGCACAATATCAGCAGCCAGCTCGGCTGTGGGATAGGGAAAGTGAACCGCCACCACCAGACCTTCTCTCTTGCGGCAGGCTTCCGTCCAATCTCCCAGGTTGCTCCAGAGAGGATCTCCCAGATAACTCTCACCTGGTCCACCGGCGGACATCGGAAAGACTGGCCGGCCCTTAACTCCCAGCAGACCCAGATGGCCGAGCAAATGCTGGCGGTTTTCTGTCCCCACCCAGACCATCATCTCGCCATCTCGTGAGGTGAGAGGTCCCTGAGAGAGGTCTCCAACGTTGGTAAAGAGATCGCCCCATTGTGCTGCTAACAGGTTGATCAAGTTAAGCCCCTCGGCCTGTCCCTCTAGAACGGCCGTTGTGGGTGAGAGAAAGTGTACATGCGTATCAGCGGTCACCCAGCCCTGTGAACGAAAATCGGTCAGACGTGAAACCTCCAGCTTCAACTCGCGCTGATGGGGTTCGATCTTCAACTTCTTTCGAACCGGCACGTATTCAAAACCCTTGGTCATTTCCAGGTAGACTTCGCCGACTGGCAACTCCACTTGAAACGTGCCATCCACGTAAGCAAAGGAGGTATCCATGAGCTTGACATCCGCACCATAATCCTGGAACCAGCCATCGTTGATCTCGGCGCGATGGCCATAAGGAGGGATATAACGGCCTTCCCGTGACCGAAAAGCCAGGCGCACGGGTGTGGGTTTCTGTGTGGCCCCATCCACAACTTGCCCCTGTAGCCAGACCTTGTCCCGTTCCAGGATCTCAATCCGCGATCCGCTCGGGCGCGCTTCCAATTCCCGATTGGGGACGATGCCGCCAAGATCGAAAGCGTATTGCTTTCCTTTTTTGGTGTCACTTAAACTGAGAGTGGCTTCAGAGCTGGCCGTGACCTCAGCATAGAGGTAGCGGCTCCCTTGAACGGGCTTGTCTCGGGCCCCCAGTCCTTTGTCAGGAGCTGACAGCCATGTTTCCGGTTCGAAGCTGCTGAGGAAATAAGTCCGGGCAACAACGCCCAGATCGACCTCCACTTTCCATCGCTGCTTGTCCTCGGCCGCCGGCTCTGGCAAAGTGATCCGGTAGAGACTCAACCGTTCGTAACGAAGGGGATTCTCATGTCCCTCAAACAGAGTTAGGCCACAAAGAACCAGAGGATCATCGCTGGTGGCCTTGAGTCGCAAACCCTTGAGCACTCGTGTCGGCTCGGCATTTGCTAGCGCGCAGATCCAAGGAAGAGTAGAAGGCTTCCCGTCGGGCCCGGCACCGTAAGTATTCTCCCAAACGCTGGTCTGGAGGTCTCCCCATTGTAAAGCATCGTTTAACGGGTCTGAAAGCTTTCGTGGAGTATCCTCGACGTGAGCCAGTGACGCAAAACTCTGATGCCCCCAGGAAATGCTGGGCGCATTCACTTCAAAGCGCCGGCGTATGGGCAGGATTTTCTCCGTGCCGTCTTCGTAAATCAGAATCGCATCGGCCAGGCTTTGACCCACCTTCTCGATCACGTCCTCGTTAGGAGAGGGACTCTCGTTTGAGTCCCAATCGCAGAATCCAGCCAGACAGATGAAACCTGCTTTTTGGCCTAGTGGAATCTCCAGGCTCTGTCTGGACCACGGACTGTTCTGCTTCGCCAATACCACCCAGTTTTTCTTCTCGGTGCCTTCTGGTCCGAGCCAAAACGGGATTCCCCGGAAATTCTGCTTCCCAGCAGGAGTGCGAATTAAGCCGTCCTGTGCTGAGGCGCCTCCCAACTCTTTGGCTTGCTCCCGTGGTCCGAGGTCCAAGGACGAAGCGGTGAAGTGCGGGGCCAAGTCAATCGGCTTGAACTTTTCCGGGTTTTCCGCTAAAGGCGGATTCGCCCTCGCAGCCGTACCTTCCAGCACTAGCTTTAGGGTGGGCATTGCCCCGCCCATGGTTCGTAGAAAGTTCCTTCGCGACCATTGGCTTGGGGAGTTCGTCATTACTATCCCTCCGTTTTTGCGAAACCCAAAAACTGCCGAATATCTGCAGAGGTCTGTGTGGGCATCTCCTGCACTTCTTGCTATATCAAAAAAGCAGCTTATATCCTACGGATCTGAGGAGTGTCAAATGAAAAAATGGTTGAAACGTAAAGCCTCAGTTACTGGCGGCGAACAGGCACAAAAGATGCGGCGAGCGCTCCACACACGCTGAATGAACGTTCGACGGAGTGCGGTCTGCAGCCCCTGTAACTGGGGCATTAAGGTGCAACATTTTTGTTTGACACGTCGGATTTTGTGGATTAGATTTGACCACGCGTCCCTTGAGAACTCCAAGCAACTTCACCACGTGGAATGATGCTCAAGTCTAAGGCGAACTGAACGGTGCATTGTTTCAAGGATAATCACACTTCAAAGGCGCGAAGGTGAAGAAGACTATCTAAAAAGGAGCATTATGATGTTGGAGTGCCAAAAGAAATCATCGTTTGACCTTCATTGGATCCCACCTGTCACTCGTTACATCCTATCCGTGGTCCTCTTTTGGTGTTTAGGGTGGCAAGCCTCTTGGGTCCAAGTGCAGGCGGCTGTCACCGGTACGATCAGCGGCTTTGTTCGAGACCCAAGCGCGGCGGCAGTCCCTGGCGCGAATGTGACAGCTAAGATGGTTGAGCAGCAAATCA
>QHZQ01000156.1:27348-36892 GCA_003224725.1 Acidobacteriota bacterium
AGAAGCAGGTACATAGTGGAGTCAAGTTGACCGTTAATGAGAACGTTCGCGATGATGCTTCTCTAGTGGTGGGAGCTGTTGAGACCGAGGTAACTATAACGGGTTCGGCAACTCTGGTAGACACAGCTTCGCCAACTCTGTCCGGACTGGTTGATGATCGACGCGTCGTGGACCTGCCTCTGAACGGCCGCAATGTCATTGGCCTCGCACGAATCCTGCCTGGCGTTCTGAATGTAAACGCTCCGCAGCAGCTCGACGATGCTCGAGGCGGGCCCGAAATGGATGTCAATGGCGGCCGGCCTAACATGAACCTTTTTACGTTCAACGGGGGCTATTTCAATAATCCATCAAGAAACACCGGCATGAACTATCCTCCTCCAGACGCCATCCAGGAGGTTCGTATCCTGACTCACAATTTTGGCGCGGAATATGGCCGCAATCCGGGGTCCCAAGTGAATGTGGTTTCCAAGGCGGGGACCAACGACTTCCATGGCTCGGCTTGGGAGTTTCTTCGAAACGATGCCTTAAATGCCCGGAATTTCTTTGCTGACCGGGTCTCCGCTCTAAAGCAGAACCAGTTCGGTGCTGCAGCTGGCGGGCCCGTCATGAGGAACAAACTATTTGCCTTCGGCTCCTACCAGGGTTTGCAAGACCATCGTGAAGCCGAATCCATTGAGGCATTGGTCCCTTCATCGGCTGAGCGTACTGGGGATTTTTCGGGCCTGGGCACGACTTTGCAAAACCCGACAGACCCCCTGACGGGGCAGGCATTTACCGACGCGTCCGGGAACCCTTGCGTCGTGGCCAATCGCGTTGCTCCCGGATGCATCAGTCCGGTGGCTAAGAACCTGCTTGGCTTTGTTCCCGAGTCTGCTTCCGGCACGATCACTTCATTGGCGTCTAGCCCCCGTCGCGGAGACATGTGGATGACGCGCATCGACTGGACCCAGAACTCGAAACATTCTCTCTTTGGCAGCTTCTTCTACGATCACAACTCGAGAGCTAACCCCTTTGCTGCCAGCGGAAATATTCCGAATTACATTGGGGAGAATTTTAAACAGGACACCCGTCAGTTCACCCTGAACGACACCTACACCTTCAGTCCGACTTTGCTCAATCAGGCTATCTTTACGATGCTCCGTACGACCTCTGATCAGTCTGAGACCAAAACCATTAACCCGATTGATCTGGGCATCAACATGCCCCAATATCTTCCCACGGGAGCGATTTCTGTGGATGTAGGTGGTAACTTCAATTTGGGTTCCGGCTTCACAACGCGCTTCTGGAACACCAATTGGCAATTCAAGGACAGCCTGAATTGGATCAAAGGAAAACACAACTTCAAGTTTGGCTATGAACTTTTGTATCTCAATTTCCGGCAGGTCTTCATCGGTTCACCCGGCTTTGGCTTCACCGGCTCGCGATCGGGCGATCCAGTGGCTGATTTCATGCTTGGTGCCTTTGATTTCCTGAATCTGGATTTCGGAATCAGAGACACAGACACGATGACCTATGCTCACTCGGTTTTCTTTCAGGATGAATTTAAGATCAGTCCCAGATTCACTCTGACTTACGGTGTCCGCTGGGAGCCTTTTCTACCCTGGAGAGAGCGGCATGACCGTATCAACACGGTGGCTCCAGGACATCAATCCAATGCAGTGCCAGACGCGCCAGTTGGTGTCTTGTTTCCCGGCGACTTACCGCGTGGGCTGGCTGATAATGATTTGAATAACTTCGCGCCGCGCTTGGGATTTGCCTGGGACGTTTTTGGTGACGGCAAGACCAGCGTTCGCGGAGGGTACGGTGTGTTCTTCGAAAGTGTTAACGCAGATTCGCTGGCCCAGGAGAACCCGCCTTTTGCCGGCTTCGGCACCGCCTACAGCGGCAGGATTGAAGATCCTTTTGGATCCGTAGGACTCATCGCTCCGCCGGCTGTGACGACCGGCAAGTTTGGTTGTACTACGATTCCCACCTACCCTGGCTATCAGTGCCCGCTTTTCCCGCTTCCGATTGGCGGCGTGTTTACCGATCTTTCGCTGCGTACTCCTTATATTCAGTCCTTCAATCTGTCAGTTCAGCGCCAGTTGACGCCAACGTTGATGGTGGAGGCTGCCTATGCCGGAAAGATCGGGACCAAGATTGAGGCGTTGCGCACTTACAACCCCGCTCAGTTCATTAATTCGCCCAGAGATGGCTCGCCTCCATCAGACCAGAACATCAACGACCGAGTGATCTTTGAGCCTGGGATATTGGGACCGCAGGGATTCCTGTTGGGGAATGATTTCCGCAGTTGGTATCATAGCTTCCAGACCCAGGTCACCAAGCGATTCTCAAAAGGTCTCTCGATCCTGGGGTCTTACAGCCTTTCGAAATCGATAGACAGCAGCTCCACGGACAACTTGGGGGCCACCGTGGCCAATCCCTTTAACCTGCGAGACGAAAGAGGGCGTTCCGACTGGGATCGGCGTCACGCTTTTGTGGCTTCCTGGTTGTGGTCGCCGCCCATTAAATTCTCCAATCCCACGGCGAATCGCCTGCTGGGCGAGTGGACGCTGACTGGAATTCATACCATTCAGAGCGGTTTGCCTCTCACCTTTCTTATGGGTGACGACGTGGCTTTGGATGGTACGTTTGGATCCCAGCATGCCGAACTGGTTTCCGGGATAACTCGGGACAAGATCGCCATTGACCATTCCAGTCGAGGCGCTATGGTCGAGGGTTTCTTCAATGCGGCCGCCTTTGTGCCGACCGAACAGGTTCCGAGAGGGGTCTATGGGAATGCAGGACGGGGCTTGATCAGCGGGCCGGCCTTCAACAGCACTGACTTCTCGATTATCAAAGACTTCACCTTCAGGGAGCCCTATAAGCTGCAATTTCGGTCCGAGTTTTTCAATGCATTCAACCAGGTTAATTTCACGAGAGTCGGGACAACTGTCACATCGGGAGCCTTTGGTCGACTTCGACGCGCAGCCGATGGCCGGGTTATTCAGTTTGGCTTGAAATTTCTTTGGTAGAAGAAGCGACCGTGCAAACACGAATGGAAATGAAATGGGACAATGTACTTCTGAAAGGGCCGGCTCAGTTTCCGTTGCCGGAACGCAGCTCTTCGATAGACTTCCGAATCTGAGGGAGAAGAGGGCCGTAGTTGGCGGGTGAGGCTTTTTCTAGAAAAAGCGTGAAGTAGCGAAGCGCTTCCTGTTTGTTGCCTGCGTTTTGATGAAGCAACCCAAGATGGAGTAGTGGTTCTACTTCTTCTGGATCCAGCTCTGTGGCCTTTTCGAAGTTTGCTCGCGCTGCATTGCTGTCGCCGCGTTGAACAGCCACAAGTCCGAGGCCGGTATAAGCGCCTGAATAACGGTCATCCTGAACCAATAGGGCCTTGAAAGCCTTTTCGGCTTTGTTTGGTTGTTTCAGAACCAAGTACGCGTTTCCCAGGTTATGCAGGTTTTCTAGGTTTGTCGGGTTCATGGAGCTGGCCTTTTCCATAGCTGAAACGGCATTCCCGAGGTCGTGGACACGAAGATAGGCTTTCCCGAGACGAGAGAAAATCTGATCTGTCGCTACACCCAGTTTCACCGTGCCCCGATAAATTTCAATAGCACGCCTCCAATCGCCCAATTTCTCCTGGGACGTCGCCAAGTAAAATCGCGCCAGCGGATTGGATGGATCAGAACGAACTGCACCTTCCATGACATGAGCTGCCTGAATATAAGACTTCTTCTTCATAAGACGCTCGTACTGCTGCAGGGCGCAAAGCGTTCCCAGTCGGTCCTTCGGATCAGGTCCCTTCATATTGAGTACTATCTTTCGAGAGGCACCTGGATTCACATATCCTAGGGCTGCCAACTCCTGTTGTGTTTGAGGAGGAACTGGAGTATTGGTCCGGTTTTGGTCTTGTTCTGGCGCACCGACCACTTCGTGGATTTTTTCCTGCAGGTGATTGACCTCGGCCGGATGACGATCAATTACATTCCTGGTTTCGCCGGGGTCCTGCTCCAGATCGTACAACTCGGGTCGAGGTGCCAGGACAAACTTCCAACGGTCGGTTCTCATGCCACGCAATTCGGACCAATTCATGAAGGTCTTGGGATAAAGTGTTTCGATGTAAGCATAGTTGGCACTTCTGCCAATTACAGACCTCCCGTGCTCGATGAGCGGCCACAAGCTAGCTCCTTGTGCGGCAGGGTTCGGTGAAAGACCGAGGAATTCAGCCAGAGTGGGAAGCAGATCGATGGAACGTACCTGTTGCTGAATGATTCGACCTGGCGGCACACGCGGCCCGGCCAGAATTAGGGGAACGTGCAGTGTGTTGTCGTAAATGAAAACACCGTGAGTGGCCTCTACATGATCGTTTAATCCCTCACCATGGTCTCCGATAAACACGACCAGAGTTCGCTCGCGTAGCTTGGATTGGTCCAGAAAATCCAGGAGCCGGCCGACTTGCTCGTCAGAATAGGCGATTTCTCCTGAGTAAGGATCGTCCGAGTAAGTACTCTTGTAGGGCTCAGGTGGGTCGTAGGGCTCGTGTGGATCATAAAAGTGAACCCACAAAAAAAACTTTTGCGGGCCCTGTTGCCTCAGCCAGTCCAGTGCCCGATCCGTGGTGACTGATGCGCGCCGCTCGGGAAAGATAGGATTACCTTCGGGATTTCGCAAGGGCATGTAATCATCGTAAACGTCGAACCCTTTTAGCAGGCCGAAGTGGCGACTCAGTGCCTTTGAACTGACGAAGGCAGCAGTATGAAAACCTGAACTCTTTGCCATTGTTGCAAGGGTTAGACATTTTGGATCAAGGACGAATCCCCCCATATCCCGAAGTTGGTGAACGACTGGATAGGTGCCTGTCAAGATGCAAGCATGCGAGGGAAGTGTCAGCGGGACTTGGGCAATGGCATGAGCAAAGCGAACCCCGCTCGCAGCCAAGGCATCGAGACGGGGCGTCTTTGCTCCTTTCTTGACCTTCCCTAATATTTCTCCAGCGTAGCAGCTCAAGTGGTCGGCACGCACCGTGTCGAGGGTCATCAACAAGACGTTGAAATCGCTAACTGCAATAGTTTGCGGGGCCCGGTTGCAGTCAGCAAGGAAGACGGCTAACATTAACAAAAGGGCTGCCTGTATTAGCAACCAAGCAGAGTTTTTCATTGCCGGTGTGTTCGTCGTTTTTTGCCGATTCGGATTAGAATTCTCCTGTTGGGTTCTTGAAAACGTCACTCCCGCGGTCCGAGAATAGCAAAAAAGTGGGCCACCTACAATTTGGTTCGAGCTAGAAGAGCTAGAATCGGTGAGAGGATCTCGCACCACCATAAAGCACTTGTTTCGAACAATACTTCATCCACGAGCGCTTGCAGCATCCTCCTTGTCCCAGGGGATACTTCCATTTGATGGAAGCAGGCGCTGCGCAGGTCAAAGCTCGACTCAGCGCAGAACACGACGCCGACGCCGTAGCTTTAGAAGCCGGCCCCGCCTGGGCGGGATTCTCTCGCCTTTTTTTTGGCTTCGAGAAAGTAAAGATAACCGAATGGAACCGGCAAAGAAGACAATTTTTTTATGTTTGATGCTCGCCATCACTGTTGAAGCCCGCACCAGACCAGATAGATCCATCTATGATCTGCCCCCCAACCAGTGGGTTGAGCTACGCAAGGACCTCCAAGGGGCCCGTCCTGGTAGTGCCATACGCTACGTTCCGGACGCCGGAGCCTTCTTCCTGTGGGGTTTTATGAACGCCAATCCGGATTTACTCCAGGAGCACCCGGTTATGGAGATCCCGGAATACGACGTGGTCACATTCGGCCTGTCTGAGTTCAAATGGCAGAGCCACATTCCCAAGTCCTGGGAGTTGGAATGGAGTAAGAAACTTCCGTTGGCCTACGTACCGAGGACTTATTCCGGCATCACGACTGGAAGCGAGCGCACCGTCTTGCGGGGTCCCACCGAGGAGGAACCCGGTGTACCTCGGCCGGATCTTAACGTGGCCTTTGATCAGGTGACCTATCATCCAGGCAGCCGGTCGCTCATTTACTTTACCGGTGGACTCACCGCCGCTTATCACACGACCGGTCGTCACTGGTCTGATCTGGAACCAGAACACCGGCCACCGCCCGTGCTGGGAGGATCGCTCGCCTACGATCCAGTTCACGACGAACTGGTTCTCTTTGGAGGGGGTCACGTAGCCGAGCCGGATGCCACCGGTAGAATCGTCGGCCATACCGGTACCTGGGTCTATCGGTTCCAGGACCGAGATTGGCACCCGTTGCAGCTTGCAGTTCAACCGCCACCCCGTATGAATATGCGGCTCGTTTGCGACACCAGGAACCAGCTTCTGGTGTTGTTTGGTGGAGACGGCCAGAGTCACTACCTGGCCGACACCTGGCTCTACGACCTGAAGTCCAGACAATGGAGGATCTCAAAAGCGCCGGCTGGACCTGAAGCGCGTGCCGGCCATTTTACCGTTTACGATCCGGAAAGCGGATGGGTCATTGTCGGCGGTGGCTACAATCGTCACGATCTAACTGACATGTGGGCCTATGACGCCTCCCAGGATCGCTGGCAACAGCTCGCAGGCGAAGTTCCCACTGGTTTCTATCTCAGTGCCGATCTGGCGCCGGAGCAACGCTTGATGATATTAGTGACCAGCACTCGGAAACCGGGGGACACAATGAGCTGCAACATTCTCTTCCCTGTTCGAACAACCTATGGGTACCGAATTGACAAGGGAACCATTCTTCATTCCCAGCAGCCTGCTGAGGTACACCGAGCCCTTTCGAAAAGGCCCGAGCAAGCTACGAGCGGAAGTGCCGGCGATTCTGCCAGGCGGCAGGCTCAAGCCAAACGCTTAGAGACCTTGCCGGTTAACCAATGGGTTCATCTGGCCGATCCGGGACGAGTGGCTCCGACCCGCACCTGGGGATCTGCCACCTTTGATACGGACCACAGCCAAATCCTGTACTGGGGTGGTGAGCACTGCGGCTATGAAGGGAATGATGTGGATGCTTATGATGTCGTAGCGCATACCTGGCGGAGCGGCGATGCTGCTCCCGATTACCCGGAGCGGCTATGGAACCACGGCGTCCGCCTGGCTGGTGTCACTTTTCAAGGGAAGCCCTGGACCGTTCACGGGCGGAAAATGTATGGCTATGACCCGGTGAGTCGCCAACTGATCATGGTTCGACCCATTCGACTAACAACTGGATACGATCCAAAACCTTTGCAGCTTTTTCCGGTTGTATTAACCTCTGAGTATCAGTCGTACAAGGATGCCCTCGTCAATCCGCCGTCTTCTTATGTCAAGCATGTTACCTGGACTTACAATCCTGATACGGCCGGCTGGGAGCTGTTAGGAGCGGCTCCTAAGGGGCTCGACACGCTGGTGACTACCTCGCACGGGGTCATGGGTGTGAATGTAGACTGGCCTTCACGACTGAACGACGCGGGATATCACCTTCCCTGGAGACCCTCGCAGCCGCCGGAAGACAAGGCGATCTACTTGCTTGACGTGACCAGGAAGAGTTGGAAACGGTTGAGCCTGGGACAACCTTCGCCGCAAAACGTGTACGAGCAAACTACCCTGGCATTTGATTCCAAGCGTGACCAGGTGATCTTGCACGGAGCTGGCAAAAATCGGGATGAACTGTGGATCTTCGAGATGGGCACACAAAAGATGCTGCACCACCTGTGGCCGCGAGGGAGGGAGTCTACATTCCGGGCGAGGATGTCTTTCTAATTTACGCACCAGCAAGAAAGAACAAATCCCAATCTGCTGTGTGGGCCTATAAGGTCGACGAAGATGCGTGGTACCGAGTCAATATCCATTCAGGAGATGAAATCGAATCGCTTGGCGGCTCAGGTCAAAACAGAGCCATGGTTTACGATCCAAAACACGATTTGGTCCTGCTGGTGGTTGGATCTGGAGGCGACGACGGCAAAGCCTCGGTTTACGCGCTACGCTACCGTCACGAACGCGCTCGGGTCGCCAGTTCTCGTTGACTCTCATAACCTGCAGTCACAGCCAGGCTATGGCCGTTCCTATGAACTGTTCGTCACTAGCAATAATGGTTTTCTTTCTTGCCGCCGCATCAATGCTTGCAGCACCTTCACTGCCAACCCAATACTTCCGCTTAATGGAAGCTGGCATTGCCCCAGTGGAGGAGCGGCTCAACGCCGACCCCAACGTGGACCTGGCCGCTTTGGAAGCACGGCCTGATTGGCGTCACTTTCCCTATGCGATCCTGGCGCCGGCGGTCCTCTATGCAAAAAAGCATCCTGATAACTCTCGCTATCACGATCCCAAGATGCTGGCCCTGGCCATAAGAATTGGCGACCTGTTGGCCAGCGAGAATGAGAAGGGCCGCTACGAGCCCAGGTTGGACAGTGATTGGGACACCGGTCTTTGGCTCGAAGCTTATCGGCTGCTCGCGCCAGAGTTGGGAGAAGAGCGCCGATCCCGCTGGAAGCGAGAAATCGAAAAGACGGTCAGTCCGCTGGTGCCCAACTTGACAGAAAGGCTGGACTTCCCCTGGTACAATTCTCCCTATATTGGGACCTCCCCCAACCATTACGCGCTGTGGGCCTCCTTAGTCCATTTCGCGGGTCAGGTGTTTGGACACAAGGAATGGGAGGCATTGGGGGCGCAGGTTTTGCGACGTTATGCCACCGTCGAGCAGACCCCTGATGGTTACTGGGGCGAGCATAGCCGCTCCGGCCCCACGACTGGCTACAACCATCTGACTTTCACCGCTTTGGCCAGTTATTGGGAACATAGCCAGGACCTGGTCATCATGCCTGCCCTGCTGCGTGCCACGGACTTCCACAAAAACTATACTTATCCTGATGGTATCCCGGTAGAGGTGATCAATGACCGTAACCGCCACTGGGAAGTTGACGCCTGGGGGCATTTTGGGTTCTCGCATTTTGCCGACGGCCGCCGCTATGCTGAGTTCCTAACAGGATTCTTCCGGGGTGAGAAATTAAGTATGAGTTCGTTAGGCCGCCTCTCCCAGAACGCGCTCTATTATCACGAGGGACCCACCGAGCCGATCCCACAGGACCAGCCCCGTTACTCCCACCAGATGACAGTCCCGGCAGGGATTCGCAAGACCGGTCCCTGGGTGGTGTGCCTCTCCGGTCTGATCAGTACTCAGGCAGTGAACAGCCGCTTCTATTTGGATCGCCAGGGGCATTTGAGTGTCTTCCACCGGAAGACTGGGCTGATCATCACGGGCGCCAATTCCAAGCGCCAACCTGAGTTGGCTACCTTCTCAGAGAAGCTTTCCGAGCAGGTCATTCACATGCCGCTCAGCAGCCGCCTTCAAATGGCTGAACAACAGGACCGCCTCTCCCTGGCGTTTAGCACGTTTTTCAGTGACCTGTACGTTCCCGCGCCCTCAGAAAGCGACCTCAAGCTTCGCTTCGCCATCACGGGCAAAGGAACACCACCGGAACAAGCACAGTTGACCTTGCAGTTGTGCTTGAAGGTAGGGGAAGAACTTGAAACCGCCGCAGGCAGAAAGATCATGCTAGGACAAGAACGAATTGAGCTTCAGCCGGC
>QHZQ01000157.1:0-428 GCA_003224725.1 Acidobacteriota bacterium
AGTTTGGGCCGCGCGAGGAGAAGGCTCCTATGTTTTGCGATAGGCTGACAGCGCTGGCCGGATCGATTGTTGCGTTGACTCCGAGGGCCACCGTCTTGAGAGTATTCCCATCGATCAGCGCGATGCTGTAGCCAGGGATGGTCGGCGTCCCCCCGCCAAACGCAAAGGTGGGTGGCAAGTCGCCGGGGGCCTGAGACACATTGTTAGCGATGATCGCCGCTTTTGCCCCTGCCGCCGCCGCGTTGGATACTTTCAAACTCACGTTGCAGTCGCCACGATCCATCAGCAAAACTTGGCCGGCGTGCAAAGCCGGTGCATAAGGATTGGCGCCGGCTGCAGTGCAGCCGCGTCGAGTGTCTGCATTGGTTGTGTCGTAGACGAGAGTGCCCGAAGTAAGGACCGGCGAGGCTGACCAAGGCTGGTGAACG
>QHZQ01000157.1:758-11128 GCA_003224725.1 Acidobacteriota bacterium
GTGAACGCCTCCTACCGGAGCGGTCACGCCCGTCACAATCAAAAACAGCCGATCCGATGGAACTGTGGTCTCCGCCACGCTGATCACCTCAGGAGTCGAGGACGGGGAACCCAAGATATAGGGGTGGTCAGAGTTGTTGCCCGCCGAAGCCACCACGATCACGCCCATGCGGACTGCATTGGCGCAGGCTTCGCTCAAATCGTCCTCCCGCTGGCCGTATGGATTTCCAAGAGACAGGTTGATGACATCCACCGCATCGGAGATATCGCCATCGCCGTTGGGATCGAGGGCAAAGTCCATTGCCTCGAGCAGGGCCACGCCACTGCACGGGTTCGAGACCGAGCTGCAGACCTTGAGCGCAAGTAAACTGGCGCCCGGGGCGACACCCTTGTGCGTGCCATCCAGGCTGTGACCGGCAATGATATCGGCCACGTGCGAACCGTGCCCCCCCACGCAAGGCGCTGGGATAGTAGACGGACCGCAATCGATCGGATCAGGGTCGGGAGCGAGCGGCCCGTCCGGCCACACTTCACCAACAAAGTCAAACCCTTCCACCACTTTGGCGGTCGGAAAGAGTCCATCGCGGGTGGTGTTACGTGAATCGCTGGTACTGGTGCCGTAAGCCGCCTCGTAGGCGGGTGCCGTGCCCGGACCACCGAAGTTGGCATGAGTATAGTCAATACCCGAATCAAGCACCGCCACCCTCACGCCGGTGCCGTCGATGCCGGCTCCGGCAGCCTGAACGGCCGCAGCCCCAATGTAGGGCACGGTCTCGCTCAGATCCAGCTTATAGTTAACTACAGGACGGATGGTGAGCACGTTCGGCAAGGCAGCGACGGCATGGATCTGCGAAGCCTGAATCACGACCATAACGGCATTCGCGGCCTTGCGCACACGGCCCAGTTCGCGGCCCCCCAGGGCACGAATCTGGGTGATGAGCGCGTCGTGCTTCTGACCCAACTGGCGCAGATAATCGCGCTGCTGAGCCGAGCTGAGTTTGCCACCAACCTTCTTGGCATTATTGCCATTGGCTACCACCAGAGGGACATCCGCCAAACGAACGACAATTTGGACTTCTCCTGTCGCCCGGGCTAATCGTGAATCGACTACCGCGGCTACCGGCCCACCTGGCACGATTAAGTTTGAAACGTCAGGCGTGGTCAATTGTGCCTTCGCACTGCCAGCCAACATCCATGACACGACAAGGGCACAGATAGCGATCTTCTCTAGGATTCTAAGCATGTTTTCTCCGAACCACCTAAGTAATTGGGTTACAATTCAAAATTAGAAACTTTGCGATGAATTAAGGAAATGACAAGGTCTCGCCGGCGACGAAACCCAGGTATCGGCGCCTACAACACTTATCCTTGGACTCGGCTGACTCTCCCGCTACCTACAGCTCACAATCCCCTTGTGCGCTGTGAGGTCACCACCCCATCCCTCTTAAGAAGGGTTCACCCTGCTCCTACCTGTAAAATTTTGCCAGCAAGCTGTGAAAATGATGCACGCCGTTTTCGCGCTTGACGGAGTAGCGTCCGCTTGTGTAGGTGCGCGAGTGCAAACCCCGCTGGACGGCCTCACAGAGGTAGATGTCTTCCAGTTGGATCTCATCGCTGAATTCGATGGTGCGGGATAATATCTGCTGCATTTCTGGAGACTCTGGCTCTCTAAAGTACCATTCAAAGATTGTCAGCGTACGTTCCGGCCCAAGCGGTACGATGAGGTTGGTGGAGTAGTTGTCTGGATAGACGTTCAGCATCAGGTTGGGGAAGATCCAATAATACTGGGCTTGGTTGTCGGCCGCGCCCTCAAGGCGGCGCAGCCTGGCGGAGTCTACTGGTTTGATTGGCGAGTGCTGAATCGAGTAGTAGCGCTTGGTTTCGGTTCGATATCGCGGGTAATCGAGTTCGCGCATCAGTCCCGGGTGAGCCACCGGGACATGGTATCCCTCAAGGTCCATGGTCCAGTCTTTGCGTGCAGCCAGTCGCAGTGTCGCCAGATCACGTGACCCGAGGCGCGCTGGCAGGTCTTCGAGCACCTCGGCGAGCGACGCAGCGGCAGGATCGAGGTTCACAAAAACCAGTCCGATCCAGGTATCGACCTGGAATTCCGGCAAGCTGCTGGCCTCTATATTAAAACATTCAACACCATCAAACTCGGGTGTGCCTAGCAGGCGACCGTCGAGAGAGTAGGTCCAACCATGATAGCGGCACTGGAAGACGTGGCGTTTTCCTTCTCCGCTCGCGACCGGCCCGGCGCGATGACGGCAGACATTGGCAAAGGCGCGCAGCTTCTGATCCGTGCCGCGCGCAACGATAATAGGCTCCTCGCCAATCCTAGCCGTCAAGTACTCTCCCGGCGCACCCACTTGTTCGGCACGCCCAACCAGTTGCCAGGTGCGAGAGAAAATCTTGGCCTTCTCCTCGTCCAGCACGCTTGGATCCATGTACCAGGCTGACGGCAAGGTCGAGGCGAACGCCAAGCGTTCATCAAACGAAAACTCGACGTGGTCCATCATTACCTCCAGGGTTGAAGGAATATCAGATCGCTAATTCTCCTCATTGTCAAACCATGAATTGATTTTTACAAACGGCTTGGCTATGCTGGCGCTGCACCATGAAAAAGTCAAATGCCAGGCTCGCGAGCCGTTCAGGGGGTGAGTTGCCTCGCGAGATGACCCCGCTCGACTCCCTGATGATCAACGTGGGGGTTATGATTGCTTCGGCTATCTTTCTCGTTCCGGCCTCTGTGGCTTGCGAGGTGGAAACGGCATGGCTCATGCTGGCGGTCTGGGTGGTTGCCGGGCTTCTTTTGGGTTACCGGGGTATTTCTTTTGGAAGCGGCGAAGAGAGTTGGCGCCTGTTAAGAGTTGAGTTGAAAATCCAGAGTGCCCCTCATAAAGCATTCGGCCTTTGAAAGTTGACCAAACCTTTAATCCACATTCGTGGAGGCTTATTAATGGAATACGACAAGGATAAAGTGGATGAAATGGTACTGGCTCTGCTCTACCTAACTATCTTCTCCGACAAACCTGTCATGAGAGCTTGGAAGGGATTTGATTGGGATACCTTGGATCGTTTGTTCCAGAAAGGCTACATTCACGACCCCAAAAGCAGGGCGAAATCCGTGGTAATGACCGAAGAAGGCGTTAAGCGGTCGGAAGAGCTTTTCAGCAAACATTTCGGCCTGTCCTCATGATTGTCGCAATGGCCCTTGCCACCTGGGTGCGGCTGAGGCGTCTTGTAAGAAATCTCTAGGGTTACTTGGTGGCGAAGAAGTTCAAACTTCGGTCAAATTTGTTAAGTTGCCGTCCCCTCACCCAGGGAGCTTTCTCAAAGCTCCCATGCCTCTCCCAATGGGAGAGGGTGGCCGAAGGCCGGAGCCGGGTGAGGGGTCCGTGGCTGATAGAATCGCACTCCTGGGCGGTCTGAGGTTGCTCTCTACCAGCTAGTTCTGGGCGCAAAAATGGGTCAGCGAGGTTTTGGGGTGGAGCGGGTGCTCCTGCGCACGCTTGTTGAACGCGCGACGGAGCGCGCGTTCAACCATGCAGCTGACCGGCCCTAGAATTTTTGCACCGAGAACTAGCTATACAGAGAGCCTTTGAAACACTTCATCGGCCGTTTGCAGCCCCTCCCAAGCGGCCGGGAAGCCCGCATAGAATGCCATCTGCAAGATGGTTTCACGAATCTCGTCCCGGCTTGCCCCGTTGCGCAACGCCATTTCTATATTGAGAGCCAGCGCGCGCGGCCTTCCCAGGGCGGTGAGGCCGGCAACGGTAGCCAGGCTGCGGGTGCGCAGGTCCAGCTCCGGGCGGGTCCAGACTTCTCCTGCCAGAACCCCTAAAACGAACTTTTCGAATGCGGGCGAGATCTGATTCCAGTGGGAACGAATCTCTTCCGCCCTCGCCTCGCCCACCATCTGAATAAACTGCTTGTAACCCTTGTTAACCCTGTTTTGATATGCATCTGACATACGAAAACCTCCGTGCAAGTTTCAATGCCAAGTACTCCATTTCATGAATACGCTTATCTATTCGCGCTCGTTCTCGTGCTCCTGCTCTTGCTCGGCTTCGGACCTTGGACCTTGGACTTTGGACCTTGGGCTTTGGACTTTGGACCTTGGGCTTTGGACTTTGGACTTTGGACTTTGGACCTTGGGCTTTGGACCTTGGACTTTGGACCTACTAGCCTCGATATCCGCTTGACACTTCCACCGCCTGCCCCGTGATACTCCAGGCGGCATCGGAAGCAAGATAACTTACCATGTGCGCGACCTCGTTTTCGGAAGGCATTTGAGGGATAGCCAGGCGGGCGAAGTATTCTGAGCGTACTTCTTGCAAAGACTTTCCAGTGGCTCTCGCTCTCTGCTCCATCACTTCACGCATCGCTGCATTATCGACAGGTCCGGGGCAAACGGCGTTGACGGTAATCCCATACGGACCCAGCTCAAGCGCCAGGGTAAGAGTAAGACCGATCAATCCCCACTTGCTGGCGGCGTAGGCCGAACGCAGAGGGTATGGGACCTTTCCGGCCATACTGGAAATGTTGATAATGCGTCCCCAGCCTTTTTTCTGCATGGCTGGCGCGAACGCTCGACAACAGAGGAAGGGCCCGGTAAGGTTAACCCGCACCACCGCTTCCCATTCCTCCAGGGGATATTGCGTTACCGGAGCCGTTGGCCCACGAATGCCGGCATTGTTGACTAATATGTCGATCCCGCTACGCGCTTCGAGGTCTTTTGCCAGGTTGGCAACGTCGACCGCACTGCCAATGTCTCCACGGTAGAAGTCAACTCCGGTCAGCGAATCCACCAGTTCGGAGGTGTCAACCACCGACACTTGCAGACCGTTATCGCGCAGAGCCGAAGCGATAGCTCGCCCGATACCCCTGGCACCGCCCGTAACCAGCGCACATTTCATTAATTGCCCCCCTCTCTCTGGCATCCTCTGTTTGAAGCCGTTTCATCGTACTCGTGCTCATGCTCTTACTCTTGCTCCCTTGCTCGATTTTGAGCTTTCAATGGGCATCAGAATAAAAGCATGAGCACGGGTGGGACAAAAATCCCGGATTACATTAATTGACCGTATCGGATTTCATCCAAATCTTTGGTGGCTGTCCCGGGAACGGGGTTTCTTTCCCTTCGCCGTCGTCAGTTTGAACCGGGGCAGAGGCGATCTCGATTCTCCCTTTGTCCCTAACTCTTCCTTTGCCTTTCAGCTTCGCCTCCAGAGGTCTCCAGCATTCCAGGCAAATGTTGTAGAACTTACCCTCAATTTCTTTCTCACCGCATTTCTTGATCTGGTCACAGAGGTCACATTTATAAACCATCATTTCATCACTCCTTAAAATTCCCTCTTGAGAGGGAAGCTGCGAAGAAATTGGGAGGGCGAGCCTTCTGGCGAACCATCGCCCCAGCAAGTGCTTGCCTAATCCTAATGAGGCTCGGCAGGAGCCTCGCCCTCCCGATCTCAGGCGGGTTTGAATCTTTTCAGAGCTCCAGGGAAGCTAAAAACCCTGGAGTCACCGGCTCCGCAACCAGGCGGCTTGGAAGAAACGGAGCCAATTCCCGTGCATGATCGCTTCAATGTCTGCTTCTGGGTATCCCCGTTTCCGCAAAAGGGCGGGGATCTTCTGCAGATCAGCAATGGTATCCAGGTCATGGGGGCATTGCTCGGTGCCAAAGCCACCGTCGAGGTCGCTTCCAATGGCTGCGTGACGAGCATTGCCGGCGAGCTGGCAAACGTGATCGATATGATCGACCACCGCTTCCAGGCTCACCACGGTGTTGGCGGTTTCTCCTTGAACCCAGCCGGGATAGAGCATCCAGGCATCGAAGGCCGCGCCAATGACGGCGTCGCGTTCGATCAAGTAACGGATCTGGTCATCGCCCAGCTGCCGATCTCCAGGCACCAGCGCCCTGCAGTTATGATGACTAGCCAGCACCGGGCCTTTGAAAAGCTCCACCGCCTGCCAGAAGCTCTCATCAGCCAGATGCGTTACGTCCAGGATCATACCCACGTCTTCCATGGCCGTTAACAACTCCCGTCCTGGAGAAGTCAACCCTCCTTCGCAACCCGTTCCATGAGCGTAAGCACTCACGCCGTAGTGAGCCAGCCCAACGGCGCGCAGCCCGTCCTCCCACCAGGACAGAACATGTTGCGGGGAAAGGATGGGATCGGCTCCCTCCATGCTGAGAATAAAACCCAACGGACACGAGCTGCCAATGGAACTTTTCCATTCCCGCAGATGCGCTTCCAAAGCAGGCCAGTCTTTCAGCATGCGAAGCTGCCCTTGATCTTCCAAAATTCGATAGTAAGCCAGTTGTCCCTGAGCCATGGCGCAGGCAATTTCCTGGCTTTTGAAATCGAGCATGGTTTTACCCTTGGGATTAGCGCGCGCCAGTACGGTGGCG
This sequence comes from Acidobacteriota bacterium, assembly GCA_003224725.1. Lineage (GTDB taxonomy): Bacteria > Acidobacteriota > Terriglobia > Versatilivoradales > Versatilivoraceae > QHZQ01. The sequence goes on from QHZQ01000157.1 coordinate 7,170, forward strand.
AGACAAACAGCGACTTCCCCTTTGCGCATTTCGGCAAAAGACACGGTGTTATTCCCACGCGCGTTCTCATTCATGCCGGCTTCCAGACTGCGAATCTCAGGAACCGTCATGGTGAAATCGCGATTCCAGTTCAGTGCGTTCCAGGATAAATCCAGGTGGGCATCAATAACGATCATGGTTTTCTCCCTTAGTACATCGTTTCAAAAACACTGTGACCTATTTGAGGCACTCCCGTCGTCAGATAGCCATTCGATATGGGCCGAGTTTTCATTAGCCCCGTGCTTCAGCGCGGGAGAAGCACACAGGTGGTTTCTTGTGTTTTTTCCTTCGTCCCAGCCCGCCGCGCCGCTGATCGGCGCGGAGGGCTGGGACGAAGGAAAGCCGTGGTGGGGTGCCAGCAACCCCGCGCTGAAGCACGGGGCTAATGAAAACGAGCATGTATCCAACCCATGCCGAGAATTTAGATCAGGAGAATACCGGATCGTTTCGCGGCCGGAGTTCAATATTTAGCTAGTAACAACACATTTTGGACACAACATTTTGGACACAGCAAATTGTAAATCGAAAATCTCAAATTTTTGACCTCAATTTCTTGATTTCTCAAATCGTCCTTTCAGCCTGAGAAAATCGATGGGCAAGGTAGTTGTCCCGTCCAAGGCCAGATCAGCCAAAGCCTTAGCCATAACAGGAGCAAACTTAAATCCGTGTCCGGAAAAACCAGCCGCAAAAAAGACGTTTTGGTGCCGAGGATGCCGGTCGATAATAAAGTGCTCATCGGGCGTCAGGGTGTAAAGACAAGTCATCGTTCGCAACAGACGCACATCCCGGCCTGGCGGCGGGCCGATCAAGGTCGGCACCACTTCCGAGGCCGTTTCCACAAGCGAGTCCAAGTCTTCAGACGATGGAGGCATCACAGGAAGGTTCAAATCGTGGACGAGATTGCCACCCAGGTGTTCCCCTACTTTGACTCCACGGCCGCCAATGTTAGGGAATCCATAGAAAAGATTAGGCGCGAAGGCAAATATCGGGATCTTCTCTTCTTCAAACTGCTCGGGCTGGAGCGGGTCAAACCAGGCCAGCACCTTTCGCTTAACAGTTAAAGGCAGGCCCAAATCTCGCAGCACCTGGTTGGCCCAAGCTCCGGCGGTAATAATGAGTTTTGTGGCGATGAGATTTTCCCTTTCTGTCTTCACCTTAAGCTGGTTCTCACGGCATTCCCAGCCGAGAACCGGATTGTCCAAAATGAGCTCGGCTCCCAAATCCTTGGCCTGCTGGAGTGCATATTGTATGGAGGCATCCGCATCGATCCATCCGGCAGTCTTCTCAAGCAAGCCCACGAAATCATCTTGGGGTTGGAAGGCCGGAAACCGGCTTCGGATCTCAGCGGCAGAGAGAGTCTCCACCTCGAGGTTATGAAGCCTTGAGCTCTGGCGAATTCCGAAGATGATTTCACTTTCTTCCGGTCCCATGCTGAGCATCCCGGACCGGGTGAGAAGAGTGGTTCCAAATTCCTGGCCCAGGCCATCCCAGAGCAAACCCGAACGCTGGGCCAGGGGAACATAATCGGGATGCTCATAGTAAGCCATACGAAAGACCCGCGTCTCGCCGCTGTGGCTGCCACGATGATGAGGTGGCACAAATTGGTCTAAACCCGCGACCGAAACCTGCCGGCGTGCCAGCTCCAAAGCGGTAAAGCTCCCCATAGTGCCCAAGCCAATAATTGCCACGTCGTAAGATTTCATTTCCGTAATATCAGAAAACCAGTCTGTTGGAGATTTATCTCACATGTCCGGCGTCAGGTCAATTTCCAGGGCTCGTGAAACGTGATGCGTGATACGCGATGCGTGAATTACGCATCGTTCCATAGACTCCGGACTCCGGACCCTGGACTCGGACTCAATTTCAAATATCCATTGAGTCCGCTGACCCTTTTAAGGTTAAATACAGCTTTGTTGTTGTTCCTTGAAAGGAGCCCATTATGAGATTACTTGCCTTTGTACACCGCGGCCGGCGCTCGATTGGCGCCGAAGTGAGTTCTAATCAGGTCCTGGACTTCAACCTGGCCCACGGGTCCTTGCGTGCCGGTATGCGAGCCTTCCTGGAATTAGGGGAAGGAGGAATGGAAACAGCCAGGAGCTTGCTTGCCAAGCCTCCTAAGGGGGCCATCTTGCAGACTCGAGATCTCCACATCGTTTCCCCTTTAAGTTCTGAAGAGAGACCCAAGGTTTTGTGCATTGGATTGAACTACGCGGATCACGCCGCCGAATCGGGATCGAAGGTCCCGGATGAACCCCTGGTGTTCGCCAAATACAGCACCGCCCTTTGCGGCCCGGGAGACAACATCCTGAATCCGCCTGGGGCCACCCATCTGGATTATGAAGTGGAATTGGTTGTCGTCATCGGGAAACGAGCCAAGCGAGTTTCGGAGTCGGAAGCCTCTGATTACGTGGCTGGCTACACTTGCGGTCATGATGTCAGTGAACGGCAGTACCAGCGGAAAGACAGTCAGTGGGTGCGAGCCAAGTCCAGTGACACTTTTGCACCTCTAGGTCCCGTGATTGTGACGAAAGATGAGATTCCCGATCCTCATGTGCTGGCACTAGGGTGTAAAGTGAACGGCCAGGTTCGTCAGAATTCCAGCACCCATCAAATTGTTTTCAAGGTGCCCCAACTGGTGGAGTTCATTTCCAACTACATTACTCTGGAACCGGGCGATCTTATATTTACAGGAACCCCGCCAGGCGTCGGCTTTGGCATGAAGCCCCCTCAATATTTGAAGCCTGGAGACGTAGTGGAAGTCTGGATCGAAAAGATCGGGAGCCTCACCAATCCAGTGGTGGCGGCAGATTAGGCATCCGTGAAGTTAAGTAAAACCCCGAAGACTTAAAGCGGCAAATGGCGGCGACCAAAAAACAAACCGCAGAGACGCGGAGACGCAGAGGAGGAAAAAAACTGAGAATGAGGATCGAGGATCGATAGAGTCCATCTTCTCTTTGGCTGCGGTCTCTGGCCTTTTATCTCTGCTAGAGGCCAAGCTCAGCACAGGTTCCGAAAATAAGAAGGCCTTTTTGGGATTCTTGCCCCTGGGCTTGCCTTCTCAGTGGTTTTCTTTGCGTCCTCCGCGTCTTGGCGGTTTGATTTTCCGCAGGAACGGATGGCGGGGCGTCCCGATAGGAGGCTGAACCATGCCTGAAATCATTCGTGTTGGCATTGTCGGCGCCGGGAACAATACACGCGTTCGGCACATACCTGGCCTGAAGGCTCAGGAGGGCGTGGAAATTGTAGCGGTTTGCAACCAGAGCAAGGAATCTTCTGAACGGGTGGCCAGAGAATTTGGAATTCCCAGGACGCACACCAACTGGCCCGAACTGGTCCTATCCGAAGAGGTCGCTGCCGTGGTCATCGGCACCTGGCCTTATCTGCATTGTCCCGTCACCTTGGCAGCGCTGGACGCCGGCAAGCATGTCTTAACGGAAGCACGGATGGCCATGAATGCCAGAGAAGCTCATCTCATGTTGGAGAAATCTCGCCTGAATCCCCACCTCGTCTCTCAAGTCGTGCCTTCTCCCTTCACCTTGCGGGTGGACGGCATGATTCAGCATCTCATCGCAGAAGGTTATCTGGGAGAGATAAACACGCTGGATGTGCGCGCCAACTCCTCCGACTTTGCCGACCTCGGCGGCTCGCTCCATTGGCGACAGGATCGCGACCTCAGCGGATTAAACATTTTGACCATGGGAATCTGGTATGAAGCCATCCTGCGCTGGATTGGAGAAGCCAGGAGACTGATGGCTATGACTCGGGTCACGGTGAAACAACGAAAAGATGCCCTGGGAGTGGTACGTACTATCACGGTTCCCGATCATGCGGATATACTTGCCGAGATGGCTTGCGGGGCTCAAGCCCGCTTTCAGTTCAGCGCCGTCACCGGTTTGTCACCCGCGGCTGAAGTCTGGCTT
>QHZQ01000700.1 GCA_003224725.1 Acidobacteriota bacterium
AACTCCAACCAGAGAGACTTACTATGGAAGTGGTGTTAGCCGTCCTTGCCGATTACGCCAACGTTTCGCAGGAAGGCAAGCTTAACATTATGGGGATTTTTGATATTATTTACTCAGAGAAGTTTCCAACTGTTCATCCAGAGATGAAGTTGGTGGTACAGTTTGAAGCGAGCATCGCTGAAACAGGAAAGACTCATGATATTGAGATCCAACTGATGGGACCTGATGGCCAGAAGTCATTTGTTGTACAAGGAAAATTAACTATTGGAGAGGTCAAGCCTGGCACCCTGTACAAAGCCAATAACATTTTAAATCTAAGGGGTGCAAAGTTCGATGCGCCTGGGGATTTTCAATTTAATGTTTTGGTAGATAATAATGTTAAACGAGTTGTTCCATTAAAGGTAGTCCAGAAAAGCTAAGCACGTCAGATGGAATCTGGCGCTAGGCGCGGCGAGGTTCCCGCCCAGGTTTAGTACAGCCACTGTTAGATTGAAATCGTGCAGGTCGGCCGCTGCCATCGCCGGCCGTCAGTCGTGTGGCGGGATTCTCGCAGAAAACTAGCCTGGCACCGATTTCTTTGACCCATTGAAGGCTTTGGGACGCATGACTGTAACCACGACATGTGGCGCCACGTCACGAAAGACGGTTTGAGTGACGATCTCATACGCCCACGTGTAGTCTGGCGGCGCATGACCTGGCTCAACGAGAGCCACAGCGACAGCGCCATGCCTCGGTCCTAGGACGCCGGATGGAACTTCGACAACGCCGGAGAACGCGGCCGGATCACAAATGGCTCCAACGCCCTTCGGTACATGGCCAGCCTGGATTCCGAGGTCCTCAGTTCCCCGAAATGGGCCGGTCAAGGGCTGGCATTTTTGCGGTGGGAGCATTTTACGGCCATGGCTCTTCATGTGGCGGGTGCCGTCGAGATGGTAACTTGTGTGTGGGTTCCAGTCTCGATCGCCCATCGGCAGCATGACGAAAAACTCGCCCCTCCTCGAACGCCGAACCCGTACCGATGCTCACCGGGGACCGGCTGGAGCTTCATGAGCCCGACCTTGGGATTCGCCGCGCTGCGCTGCCTCGCCTCATCGAAGATGCGCCGCCAGTTCGCCAATTCATCCTCCGTCAGCATCGACGCATCGACAGCCTGATACCTCAGCCATCCCTCGAATGTCCGAAGATCGTCCTCGCTGATGAACTCGTCCATTCACGCCTCCGTTCTCAATCGGACGTGGCAGCTTCGCCCCCCCCATTCTGCTCGGTAGACTGTGGGACCTCCGACCGTGGCGGGATTATAGCAGACGTCTAGGGACAGCTAAATAAGCGGACGCCGGCTGGTGCAATGGATGGAATCGGGACATGTGAGCTTGCCGTCGCCATCGCCTGGCCGTCCGTCGTGCGGCAGGATCAGAGCAGAAAACTAGCCTGGCACCTTTGGGTTTCCCCATGCCAAAGAAAAACTCTTGACTCCTTTTTATCGTTCTACTCCGCTGGAGCAGGTAGATCGGGGATCTGTTGGGCAAGGTTCTTCATCAATTCTTTAGCCATGTAGGCTCCAGGAATATCCGACTTTGTGCCTTTGTATGCCTTGATAGTTACAGCCGCGCGATGCTTATTGACAGGTATGCTAGCCCCGGGTGTGTAATTTCCCCTGGTGTAGGCTGTGGAGCCTATAACTGTCGTAGTAGAAGAATAGCTTCCTGGTGTGTTGTACTGATACTGGCTAGTTTGAGTTCCTTCCTGGACAATTACAAAGTAGTCAAATCCTCGTTGTAAGGTGACTTCTGCGCAACGATACAACGCGAAGATTTCAACACGTTCGGAGGAAGTATAACCGTTTCCTCTAAAGTTAATACGGAAGGTATTCTCGTCCAACTTTAAATCAGAGTACCCCCCAGTGAAACCCATAGGTTGGTAACTTGTTGCGCAGCCACAGGTGAGGATTAAGGCAAGTGTGAGCGGTAGACGGTGGCAACGCATCGCAATTTACCAAGCCATAACTATACGCAGCTTGCCGGCATTGTCAACGCCCATTCTTCTGTATCAGCACGCACGGGAAAGTGTGGGGATGGTGGCGTGGTGGTCAGCCGTTGCCATCGGCAGGCCGGCCGTCAGCGGCGTGGCGGGATTCTCGCGGAATATGGTTCCTAGCACCCTTTCTTCTTCCTACTTATTTTGTTCTTTCCGCAGTTTATCGTCAATCTCTGCAAGGTACTTCTTCGCAAAGTCGATTGATCTGGAGAACTTCCCTGAGGAAGTTGCGAGCTCGAGAAACATTTCAAAGTCTCTCTTTGCGGAGATTAGATCACGTTTATAAAGATAGTTGATCATGCCGAGGCAGTACCAGAGCTGGATCTTTTCGGGCTCAGCATTAAGTACGTCGACGATGAAAGTTTCAACTTGTAGCGGAGTATCATCTGTAACGTTTGCCCGAAAGGCTCGCTGATATATCTTATGAGCGTCCTCCAGCTTACCTTCGTAGGCCTCCAGGAATGCGGAGCTCCACAACCATGCCGCATCACGCTCGTTCTTGGCCTTCTTGATTTCCTTTTTTGAGCTATCGATATCACGAGATTGTAAAAAATAGAATATGCCTCTCAGCAGATGGGCGCCGTAGTGGTTGGGATCTATCGTCTGGACGACGTCAAGATACCTTTGCATGCCGCCCAGGTAGTCAGTCGGTTTCTTTGTGAATCTCAAGTTTGCAGCGGTGAGCCCCTCTTGAACCAGAAATTTAGCTGTTCTGACCGTTAAGTTCTCAAAAAGCGGGAAATCGCCGCTTCCCAATCGTACGCCATCCTTTAATTCACGCCAAACGCTATGATGGAGATCGAACGCTGCAAATGGATCACCTGAAAGTCCGCAGGCAATTCCGAGGGTGTACCTGGAGGCTAATCCTATAAGCCCACGCGTGAACTCAAATCCTGCGAGTTCATCGCACTCTGGGATGAGCATTTTTTTGGGAAATGCCAAATCCATGTCATGGCTAAATTGCTTACTCACCTCGATGGGATTTGGGGCATGGCTAATGCTCTCATTCAATTCCAGGACATAGTTAGGTGAGCCTTCATGCATCCGTATTCTGCAGCTCCCATAAACCATCAAATGGGACTCAGTGGCTGCGAGATATTTCATTCGTGCTTTGTTACCTTCGCCGAATGATGTTCGGATAATTCAAAAACGTGATAGTGCTGATGATTGCCCCTGTTTATCTCATCTTTCAATGCCTGAACGAAATCCAACTTTAACCGCTGTCGTTCCTTTTTCGTTTCGCAATCAATCGCGATTCCTATTCCAATCATGCCCGGTGGTGTCTTGGGAAGCCTTGTCGTTAAGAGCCACGCGCACAAGGCGACAAGTATGACAGCAGTGATAACTGCGATTTCCGTCCACGTGATTGCCTCTTGGAGTTCTGAAAGATCATATTTGTATGCGAGGACGAATCCAGTAGAGGCAATGACGCAAAGGAGAAGAAGTAATGTGGATGGCTTCTCCCAGTGTTTTCTGAGGAGAAGCGCAAGAGCAATTGCTTCCTTAGGATTGGGAGTCATTTTGGAAAGGCTACGGTTTGTGATGAGGGATGTCAATTGCCAGGCGCAGAAAACATAAAGGCCACCTACAAGCGGTGGCCTTTGTGATCCACTCTCTCGCTCTGTTGAGCTGAAAGGCAGCAGGTGGCAGGCAGTCTGGAGCGGACATCCGCCGGGAGCGGCGGGGTCCCGCCCGGCGTCTGAAGAAGGAAAGCCGAAACTGACCGAGTCTGCGAGGGAATTTCGGAAGGATTCCGCTTCAGAGCGCCGTGGTAGGGGTGCCGCGTGAGGCGTGGGAGCGAAGACTGCCTGCCACCTGCATGCTTCTTCTCACGTCCCCATCTCCCAAGATGCCAAGTATTTCTCTTGTTCTTTCGTCAGCTTATCAATCCGCATCCCCATCCCCGCCAGCTTCAATCTTGCTATCTCTTTGTCAATCACCGTGGGCACCGGATACACCTTCTTCTCCAGCTTCTTGTGATTCTTCACCAGATACTCGGCCGCCAGCGCCTGGTTCGCGAAGCTCATGTCCATCACGCTGGAGGGATGGCCTTCCGCCAATGCTAAATTGACCAGCCGTCCTTCCCCTAGCAGGTTGATCCGCCGGCCGTTCTTCAGCGTGAACTCCTCCACGCTCGGCCGCACCATGCGCTGCTTCCGGCTGAGCTTCTCCAACGCCGGAATATCCAGCTCCACGTTGAAGTGCCCGGAGTTGCAGATGATGGCCCCGTCCTTCATTTTGGCGAAGTGCTCGCCGCGGATCACCTTGAGATTGCCGGTCACGGTGACGAAGAAATCGCCAACCGGCGCCGCCTCATCCATCGGCAGCACCCGGTAGCCGTCCATCATGGCTTCGAGGGCCTTGACCGGGTCGATCTCGGTGATGATCACATCCGCGCCCATGCCCCCGGCGCGCATGGCCACGCCGCGCCCGCACCAGCCGTAGCCGGCCACGACCATCGTTGAGCCGGCGACGAGGCGGTTGGTGCCGCGTAC
>QHZQ01000037.1 GCA_003224725.1 Acidobacteriota bacterium
TGGTAGCACTGATAGGCGTAGAGATTGAGACACTCTGCAAAACCGCCGCCAGACCATGAAGTCCCTACAAAGGCCACTTTGTCACACTGGGCCATGGAGCCGGTCTTACACCATCGGCACTGTCCGCACCCAACGATGGGACAAGCGGCCACACGGTCGCCAACAGCGAATCCTTCCACATCGTCGCCGATCGCAACCACTCGCCCGGAAAACTCATGGCCAATAATGACGGGCGCTTTTACACCCGTCAGAGGATGCGCCGCGGTTGTCGGGATATACAAGGGACCGCCGAGATATTCATGCAAATCAGTGCCGCAGATGCCGCACCAGGCGACCTCTACTTGCACCTGCCCTGGAGCTGGGGCCGGGGGATCCTGTACCTCTTCTATCCGAACATCTTGTCGCCCATACCATACTGCCGCTTTCATGTTCCCTCCTCTGAAAATCCCCTCCTTGGAGGGGCAGAAGGCGTCAGCCTTCCGGGGTGGGTCCTTCCCATCCGTAACCACCCACCCCTACACCGCTGAAGGTGTGAAAAAATTCAAAACCGGCGGAGATCGGGAGGGCGAGGCTCCCGCCGAGCCTCATGGGGCAAGGATTTGCTGGGGCGACGGCGCGCCAGGAGGCTCGCCCTCCCAATTTTTCCACAGCTTCCCTCCAGGGGAGGATAATCATTTTCATCCTTCGCAGTGCTGCCTTGGCAGCATAACAAGGCTCCCTAGACTAATGTTCAATTCGAAATACTTCTTCGACTTCCCCATTGCGAACGCCATAAGCCCGGTCATGCAGATGGATGGTCCCATCGTGGTAATGAACCCAGATCTCTATTTTATTTCCGACTTCCAGCGTCACCAAGGGATTCTGAATCTCAATCACTCCATGCTCGGCGTGTAGTGCCTTTAGCCTGAGACCGTTGAGTCCCTTAACCGACGGGATGCCTCTTTCGCCGCTCAGAGCCTTGACGCCGGCATCCACGATGAGTCGCTCTCCTGGAGTTTTGCTGATAACGGTTGCCAGAACACTGGCGGCCACCTTAAATTCCTTAACGACGCTCGCATACCAGGTATCCATCAGCAGATAGGATCCGGCCTGAATTTCGGTCACGCCCGGGAAAGAGCCACTAATCGAATAAGTGCCTGTGCCGCCACCACTCACAATTTCAACTGGAAGCCCTTCCCGTTCAATCAATTTCTTGGAGTCCAGCAGGGACTGCAGAGCTGAATTAACAGCGTGCTCTTTCTCCTCGCCCGGCGTCATCACCTGCAAGTGACCTTCGTATCCCATCACTCCGCGTAGCCTCAATCCTTTCTCAACCACGGTCTTCGCCAGGCGCACGGCCGCTGCTCCAGGTTCCACACCACAACGCTTCAAGCCGGTGTCGACATCGACGAGAACATTCAGCGAGACCTTCCCGTTACGGCCTAGCCGCGCCATGTCAGCCACGACCTTCTCATTATCCACGGCAACGATGACATCAGCCTGCCTTGTCAAGTCGATTAACTGACGAATCCTTGATTCGCCTGCTATTTCATTGGCGATCAAAATATTCTTGATGCCATGTTCGACGAGCGCTTCGGCTTGCCATAGTCGCGCGCAGGTCATTCCCATGGCACCCGCTTCCATTTGCTTTCGGGCCAGAGGCAGAATCCGGTGGTTCTTGAAATGAGGGCGCAATTTGGCTGGACTCTGGCTGAAAAACCTGGCCATCTGAGTCAAATTGCTCTCCATGGAGTCCAAGTCCAGCAGCAGGGCCGGCGTGTCCAGTTCGTGGGTTTTCATTTTAAGCTTTTAGCTATCAGCGCTCAGCCATCAGTCTGACAGCTATCGCCCCTCAATCCCATGGAAACTGACGAAACAAAGGCCAGAACATCTATTTTCCTGAACCGAGGTTGCTTTTCAGCTGATAGCTGACGGCTGACCGCTTCTTACGGCAGTATTTCTCGGTGCAGCGTGATCGATTGTGACTCCACCCACTGGGGTGATTTTTCGAAATGCTCCTTGATGTACGGCATATTGCAGTGCAAGTCGAAATCTTCTTTACTGGCGAACTTCTCAATAAAAGTGATGACTCTGGGATTATCGATACTCTAGTTCAACTCATAGCGGATGCAGCCCGTTTCTTTGCGTGTCGGCCCGATCAAACGATGGAGCGCTTCGATAAATTCAGTTTCCTTTCCGGGCTTAGCCGTGAACTGCGCGATACAAACGATTTCCTTCTCTGCTTTTTTGGGCATTGTTTTGTTCTCCTCCTCAGAAAATCCCCCCTATCAAGGGAACGTGTGAAAAAATTGGGAATCTCGCCGCTCCCTCACGGTCGCGGTACAGTAGCTGCCTGCTGATCAGTACCGCGCGCGTAAGCAAGCGGCCGAATCGCGCCTGAAAACGATTTCTTCACACCTTCCCTTCGAAGGGGGAATGCTTTTCATTTCCGCCCCGCGGCATGGATGGTTCTCATCAAACAGTTTTGGTAACCACGGCGAGCGCTTTTCTCCGCGACCACCGTCGCTCGTCGAGGACTTTTCCTCACCGACCGGACAAACCCACGACGAATTGAAAAGCAAATTCATCGTGGCTACCCGACTTTCGGGCTGCGAGATGCGTTAACATACACGTCTTCACCGGGTGAAGGACGTTCATTCTTTAGACTCTGATATAGCTCAAATGCCCGCTCTGGTGTTTCGTTTTGATGCACAACAGCCCGCACCGCTTGAATCATGGCCACCGGAGCTTCGGACTGGAAGATATTCCTGCCCATATCAACCCCGGCGGCTCCCTCATCAACAGCTTTATAGGCCATGGTCAAGGCATCCAACTCGGGCAGCTTCTTTCCTCCGGCCACAACCAGGGGAACTGGACAGCCAGCCACCACTCTCTCAAATCCCTTTTCACAAAAATAGGTCTTGACAAAATGAGCGCCTAACTCAGCCGCGATGCGCGTGGCTAGACCCAGGTATTTGGCGTCTCGAACCAGTTCTTTCCCTACTCCTGTGACTCCCAGAGTTGGAATGCCATAGTGATAACCGGCATCAATGAGACTGACCAGATTTCTGATGGATTCATGCTCGTGCTGGCCGCCGATGTAAACTTGGACGGCCATGGCTGCCGCATTCACCCGGATAGCGTCTTCAATCGCGACAGCCACGAGCTCATTAGACAGTTCCTTCAAGATACTCTGCCCGCCGCTGCAGCGTAGGACTACGGCTTTGTTGCTCTCGGCTGGGATGCTACTGCGCAAAGCGCCTCTCGTGGTCATTAGGGCATCAGCATAAGGAATGAGTGGCACAATGTTCAAATCGATTCGTTCCAACCCCGTCGTGGGTCCCTGAAAATAGCCGTGATCAAACGCCAGCATCACGGTACGTCCTGTCATGGGGTTGAAGACTCGTGCCAAACGATTTTTCATTCCCCAATCCAAGGAATTGGAGCCTTTGAGAAAAAACACATTGGCTCTTGCCGGAATATCAATTCCGAAGTTCTTTCCATTGTTCATTTGGTCCGCATCGGGCATGCTCTAATCTCCTGTGAAAATCCCCTCTCGGGAGGGGCAGAAGGCGTAGCCTTCGGGGTGGGTCCTTCCGATTGGGACAACTCACCTTTCGACCCCTGGAGCTATGAAAAAATTCAAAGCCGGCCGAGATCGGGAGGGCGAGGCTCCCGCCGAGCCTCATGGGGTAAGGACTTGCCAGGCCGATGGCTCGCCAGGAGGCTCGCCCTCCCGATTTTTTCACAACTCCCATTTCGTTGAAAGCCCGTCATAGAATCCTTGAAACATCAAGGAAATCGAGGTCGCACCCGGATCCTGGTGGCCCAGAGTCCGATCTCCCAGATATTTGGCTCTCCCAAACCGGGCCTTCAGGTTTTTGGTGGAGTAAGCCCCCTCCTGGGCGGCAGCCGCGGCCTCCCGGAGTATTTGCAGTATCTCCTTGTTGGCCTCCGCGCCGGCCCGCAACGCCGCAACGGCAGGGACGAGGGCGTCCATCAGGGTCTTGTCACCGACTTGTGCCTTTGTTTGTTTCTTTAATGCGTTCAAGCCGGCCTCAAACATTGCGGTCAAGGCCTCGGTATCCAGGGTCTGTTTGCCTGCAACGGACTCGGACATTCCCGTGAAAAACGATCCCAGCAAAGGACCTGTGGCACCCCCATCGATTCCAAGCACGGTCCAGCCCATATCACTGAGCAGTCCCTGGAGGTTGTCCGACTGGTGCGCAGTCATCACTTTTTCCAGTTGGTTCGTAGCGCGCAACATCGTGGTGCCATGGTCTCCATCGCCGCAAGCGGAATCCAGTTCGGAGAGCACCTTGTGTTCACATTTTACTTTTTCGATGGCTCCTCCCATCATCCAGAGGAGTTCTTTAATGCAAAGGGTCGTAACCATGGATTGCAAGGTTTTGGAGACAAAGTTGATTTCTTGACTCTGTACCTCGAAGACAGGGGGATGTTAGAAGACTACCATACTTCGTGCTCTTGCTCCTGCTCGTGCGAGCAAGAGCAGGAGTTCTTACGTAGGGTGCGTTGCTTTGTAACGCACCGGGATATGGTGCGTTACAAAGCAACGCACCCTACAATCTCTAGCGAACCACAAAATAAGGCGTATCGCAGGGAGCATCCCAAAGGCTCAGGAGGTCTGGGTCCATCCGGGCAATATGCATTTGAAATCCCGCCTGCTCCTGCGTTGTGATGTATTCGCCAACAAGGCTGCGGGCCATTTTGATTTTTTTCTGTGCCAGGATCTGGCTCACTCTTCGGAACACAATGAAGAGTTCCATGAGCGTGGTAGCGCCGGCGCCATTCAGAATCACCAGGAGCTCCTCTCCCTGCCGGACCTCGAGATCTTCCAGCAGTTGGGCCAACATGATTTCAGCCGTTTTGTCGGCAGTCTTCAACTTCATGCGGCCAGTACCCGCCTCGCCATGCTGGCCCATTCCTATTTCCATTTCATCGTCACCCAGGGTGAAGATGGCTTCCCCCGTGGAAGGATGCGTGGCGGTTTTGACGGCCACGGCCAGCGTTCGCATGTTGCGCTCCATGCGGTCTGCGATGGCTAATACTTCATCGAGCGAGGCCCCTGCTTCGGCAGCGGCCCCGGACACTTTATACACGGGGAAAAAGCCCACCAGGCCACGCCGATCCTCCGGATGATCGCGGTCGCCGGATGAAATATCTTCATGGGTGAGGATCATTTTGACTTTTAGTCCTTGTTTCTTGGCCAACTCCATGGTCATGTTGGCTGACAGTACGTCTCCGGCATGATTGAGCACCACAAATAAGACGCCCGCTCCGCGGTCGGCCAATCTGATGGCTTCGAGACATCGGGGGGCTCCTGGGGCCGCAAAGATTTCGCCAGGAACACTAACATCCAGCATCCCTTCTCCAACGAAACCGCTGAGCCCCGGTTCGTGGCCGCTTCCGCCCAAAGTCACGATTCCCACCTTGCCCATAACCTTCGGGATTGCCCTCACCACCAGGTTATTTCCCGCCAGCCGCACTTTGTCGGGATAGGCCAAGGTATATCCTTCCAGTAGCTCCTTCACCACATTCTCAGGTTTGTTGATAAATTTTTTCATTGGCATGGTGGATTTTCCTTTTGAGAGCGGTCAGCGATCAGCAATCAGCTTTGATTAGGGACATGGCTCATGTTTTCGAGCGAGTTCGACGGGAATCTCTCAATCATGGTTCTGCCGAAAGCGGCCGAGGTTTGGAGCGAATCATGGTTTTTTAGCTGATTGCTGACGGCTGACCGCTGATCGCTGAGCCTAAACTTCTGCCGTCTGGCCTCCATCGACTGCCATCATCGCTCCTGTGACAAACGAGGCTTCGTCCGAAGCCAGGAACAAAGCGGCATAGGCCAATTCTTCAGGCCGGCCCATTCGCCCCATCGGGAAGGTCGCCGCGAACGCTTCCATCTCTTGGGGTGACAATGCACTCCTTAACATGGGTGTATCGGTGGGTCCGGGACAGAGGGCGTTCACGCGCACGTTTTCCTTGGCGTGGTCAATGGCCATGGCCTTGGTCATCAATGCCACACCACCTTTGGAAGTAACGTAGGCCACGGTGTTCCCTTTCGCATCGTGCGCACCCGTTGAAGAGGAGACATTGATGATGGAACCTCCGCCCCGTTTGATCATCTGTGGGAGCACGGCCTTGCAGCACCAGAATGTGCCGTTTAGGTTGATAGACATCACCCGATTCCAGGTTTTTTCATCCGTGTCCAGAGCAGTACCAAAAGCCAGGATGGCAGCGCCATTGAACAAAATGTCGATGCCGCCGTAAGTACTGAGCGTGGCTTCAACCATGCGCTGGACCTGTGCCGGGTGGGAGACATCCACTTGAACAAAGAAAGCTTCCTTTCCGGAGTCTTTTATCTGCCGAGCAACGTCGTTCCCGGAATCCACTTTCAAGTCACCCACAGCAACCTTGGCCCCTTCCTTGGCAAACAATTCGGCGGTGGCTCGTCCAATACCTGAACCACCGCCGGTGACAATGGCAACTTTGTTCTTAAGTCGCATTGATAGGAGCACGAAATTCCCCCTTGAAAAGGGGGACAGCGTTCCCGTACGGGAACGCGAGGGGGATGCCCTTTTGGGGATTTGCCCTGGTATGCTTCAACAGAAAACCCCCAGCGCCTCCGGCCCTTCCCCCCTTTGCAAGGGGGGAGTCGGCGTCAGAACGTAAACCGTAGCGAGAGCTGAATGACGCGGGCTGAACGAGTGCCGTCGAGCTGACCGAAGGTACTGCTGACCTGCTGTCCGCTCTCATCGAACAGGGCGCTATTATCCACGTGCGAAAAATTGGGATGATTCCAGGCGTTGTACATCTCCGCCCGGAACTGCAGGCGTCTGACTTCGCTCCACAGGGGGAATTGCTTCATGATCGTCATGTCCCAGTTGTTCAATCCCGGACCGCGAACTGGATACACCGGCGCATCGCCGTAGTACCCTTGAGGTGGGCGGCCAAAGGCTGCGGTGTTGAACCAGCGGTCTAAGGTGCGTTCGCCATGAGACAACTGCGGCTGCCCGATCAACATCGCCCGCCATCCATCCCCGCCTCCTGCGATGTCTGCCCCATCCGTGGTATCCACGTTGATTGGAAAGGGCAGCCCGCTGGAAAAACTTGTCACCCCAGCGATCTGCCAGTTGTCAAACACCCCCCGAACCACCGCGTTGTTGGCGAACTTGCTCAACTTGGGCAGGTCCCATACATAGTTGACGACGAGCATTTGAGTCTGATCGAAGCTGGAGGGACCATAGTTCCACACCCGCCACGGTCGATAGGTTGCCAGTCCATCGGTGTCGTTGGCCCCGGTGTTCATGGTTTTCGACCAGGTGTAAGAAAGTCCAAAGGAGACGCCGCGCGAAAAACGACGGTTGATGGCAACCTGCAGCGAGTGGTAATTGCTAGTGCCAGACGGGATGACTGTAGTGATGCTGTTATAGCCGGGGATGGGCCGGTAAAAATCGTCCGGCAGGGCGCTCCCTGTCGTCGGGTCAATATTCTGCGGCTGGAAGTGCGCCCCGTAGGGAACAACATTCGGGTCATAACCCTGAATCAGGTGACGAGCGACATTGCCCACGTAAGAGGCGTCGATGACCGTGCCGAAGCGCAGTTCATGCTGGATCCCAAAACTGAAACGATAAATACTGGGGACAATGTCGTTCCTTTGATACGCGTATGTGCCGGTTGGAAACAACAATCCTGGCTGCCGCAGGAAGGTGTTCATGTTGCCGTAATAAATCTGGGGTTGATATTTCCCCGGCGGGCTGTCCACCGTGTTAGTAATATAGGCGCTGTAAGTCGGGGCTAATTGCTTCATGGTGCCAAATCCCCCTCGGATCGCCGTTTTCCCGTTTCCAAACAGGTCATAGGCAAAACCAAAACGAGGTGTCGGTTGAATGCCTTGCTGTTCTCGAAAGCCTTTTGGATACGAGGTATCGCTGGCCAGTACTTGCCCTGGGAATGAATATGACCCAGCCGCAAAAGCTCCAATATAGACCTCCGGAAAAAGCTGACCCGTCGTCGGATCCTGCGCCAGGCGCTGGCCATTGGGTCCGATCGCTGGCCGGTACAGCGGTGGCACCTGGCTCGGATCATAGCGGTCCTGCACAAAAGCTGCCCCTGGCCCTTTGTTCAAATACCAAGGTGTAAACCAAGCGAACCGCATACCGTAAGTCAATGTCAACTTCCGGTTGACCTTCCAAGTGTCCTGAGCAAACCACTCCCAAATCGTGTCCTTGCCCTGATACCGCGGTCGTGCATTGGTCTCCCGATAGCGGCGAAAATTTCCCAGAAGCGCGTTGGAAAAAGCCCAGTTGGTATCTCCTGGATTGTTCACATCTCGGTTGTAATCAAAGCAGCCGCTAAAGCAGCTGGCCGAAGCACCATCCGTGTCCCAGTTCTGCTCAAGGTAGAGCCCGAACTTCATGG
>QHZQ01000702.1 GCA_003224725.1 Acidobacteriota bacterium
CTTGAAAATAGTTTTTCCGTCTCAACGGAGACGGGCGGGGAATGGTTTTGCGTCCGATTTGGACCCTAACTGTACCTCAAGGCATGGGTGTGCGTATGTTTGCCACACAAACCAGAAAGGGGATCCACCATGAGAACTCTAAGTGCAATTCTATGGCTGTAGTTCTTTGTTCTTTAGAGGGGATACTCAACATATCGGAAAGGAGAGATCAAATGTTTAGCGCAAAAGCGATTCTTTGGCTGTAAATCGGGCAAATTTTGGATGTTTGGCAATAACTGAAACGAAATCAATAGATTGGAGAAACACAATGCAAATCGAAATCGAAGTCCTCGAAACCCGTGAAACGCCGGTGATCCTCTGGACCCTTCGTTAGACCCGTGACGAAGCCTGTTAATGCAACACAACAAAGAATATTTGGGGACGTACATGCAAATGGAGATCGAAGTCCTCGAAAGCCGCGAAAAGCCGGTGATCCTCTAGACCGAAAAGAGGCAATAAAAGGGACGCATTGATTGTCAGGTCTATCGATACAACGTGTGTGAGGCGAGCATGACCAACGCAAAAGCAATCTTGTGGTTGTAATTAGGATTTATGAAAGCTCCGCGCTGGAACCGTTCTTGAGCCGCTACCAGCCCTGAACGTCCTTTCCCTACCGCAGCATCTGCCATCATTACCCAATTAACAACTTATCCTCCAGAATCCGATAAGGTGCTAGAGGTCCACAATACTGAGCTTGACTTAAAGCGCATTATGAGGCGATTCTTCTAGAGTGACACCCTGGGCAGTCCTACCTCTTCGAGTTAAGGCGTACAGCTGGGCCGTTGTGTTGCTCGCAACTCCTCTGATTCTGTTTGCGATCAAAGCCGTGTTCCTAGGTCACCAAGGTCTGTACGGCTATGAATGGCTCATACTTACCGCGATTACTCTCGTCACGGTACCGATCTTCGTATTCTTGCCCAGTGTCTCGACGACGGTTGGAATTGGCGATGCCTTCGTGATAAGCATTTCCATGCTCTATGGCGCCTCCCCTGCAATAGTCGCCAACACTCTCTACATTACATTTCAAACGCTTCTCCTTCGTCACAAGCATAAGGTGGTGCTTTACCGGGTAGTCTTCAACGTAGCCGCTGCGGTCGTCAATGTCTGGATTTACAGTTCCGTCTACTACCTTCTAAACCCTACTCGGTCACATTCACTGGAAGATGTCATTCTTCCCACGTTCGGTCTCGCCGTGGCATTTTTCGTATCAAATTCTTTCTTGGTAGCGATCGCGATCGCGCTGTCAACCGGCACTAACATTTTCTCGTTCTGGTACGAGAACTACCGTTCATTAATTCTTGACTTCATGGTTTCCGCCTGCGCCGGGGCCTTCATTGTTCTGTTCCAGGGACTGAACATGATGGCACCTTTGTTAGTTGCTCCTTTCGTTGGCGCCGTGTGGGGAATTAACAAACTAAACAAGGCTAAAGCCATGGAGGCAGAGCAGCACCTGAAAGAGCAAGAGGAACTCTACCTGCGAACCGTAGAGTCTCTGGGTCTAGCGGTGGACGCCAAGGACCAGACCACCTACGGTCACATCCATCGCGTCCGGGCATATGCCATGGGCCTTGCAAGGTTTTGCGGGATCAAAGACAAGAATGAGTTAATGGCTATTGAGACAGGCTCCCTGCTGCACGACATCGGAAAGCTGGCCATCGACGACTACATCCTCAACAAACCGGGGAAGCTGAGCAAGCAGGAATTCGAGAAGATGAAGATGCACGCACCGGCAGGCCACGAGATCCTGCAACAAATCAAGTTTCCCTTCCCCGTGGCTGAGTACGTCCGCTACCACCACGAACGGTGGGATGGATCGGGCTATCCCGACGGTTTGAAGGGCGAAGCAATCCCTCTGGGCGCCCGCATCATTTCCATCTCCGATGCCTTTGACGCCATTCGCTCGGCCCGCCCTTATAAACTCTCCTTCAACATCCAGAACTCGACTGATCTGCTGCGGGCCCAGGCCGGGACCATGTACGATCCCCATCTCGTCGAGATCTTTGTCCAACATCTCGACGAACTCGAAGCCGGCGCCACCAAAGCATCCGAAAAAACCCCGCAGCTCGCATTCCGCAAATACTTCGAAAAGGTCGATC
>QHZQ01000701.1:0-5510 GCA_003224725.1 Acidobacteriota bacterium
TGCCATGGCCGCACATAGTGGAAAGTTCCAGGACCTGACGATCGGCCAGACGATCGGTCTTTCCCATGAAACCGAGAGAATATTCAACACTGTGGCGATTCAGTCCAATATCGTGGCAGCATTCCTGGGCCCGATCAACCAGGGCACTGATGTTGATCGAAAGACCCAGATCGGCCTTGCGAAGTTCTCCCACGAAATTTTCCACGGCTTCCCTGTTGTCGAAGACAGCCGCCACCGTCGTCGGGTTGGAAACCTTTTCGACGACTTCCTCAATGGCGGGTTCATTCTTTCGGGTCCAATGTGCCAGGGGATTAAGTTCCTTGGAAGGGCGATACATGCCGCCTTTGGAACCGTCGCCAATATTGACAGGGTTATGCTTTACTGCCATGCGCAAGAATTCCCTTAGTTTGGGAACACAGTCCTTGTCGTTATAGCCTCGACAGGGAATGGCAAAGACAATGAAATCGTTTTGCAGAGTCCTTGAATCGCCGTATCGATGCAGAGTGTTAGTCATAGAAGCCTCTCCTTGAGAGTCCCCTTTAAGCGACAGCAGCCTTCAGGTTATGATCTCAGTTCGAATGTATTTGACAGCCTTCGTTTTTCATTAGTCCCGTGCTTCAGCGCGGGACTTTTTACGTCATGTTCTTCCTTCGCAAAATTGTGCGAGTTACCCCCCCGCCCTGAAGCACGGGGCTAATAGAAAACCAACAGATTTTCGAAAGCCTTCTGACACACAGAAATACGTCCTTATTTTTGAATCGGGAAACTAAGCAACGCTGACGACGGTTTCGGCCACTTTCGTTTCATTGGAGGCGCGACCCAAACCGAGGTTGGTTTTCCCTCGATTAAAATCAAATCCCTCTTGCCTCAATATTTCTTCTAAAGAATTTTCTCCATGCTCATCGCAGCGTGCTGAAACACCAACGGCGACCACGGTCTCGAGCTGCTTGGCCACCGCTTTGATCTTTCGCAAAACTGACGGGACGTTCTCGAGTGAAGTTTTGAATTCAACGATGGCCGAGAGTATTTTCTCATTGAGAATATCTTCTCTGATATCACCAGTACTCGTGTTGGTCATAAGACTAGTGACCGGATTCCTTTTTTCAAAGGTGATGTTCATTTGGGCTAGGGCGTGGGTCATCTGCTGAATCTGCCAAAAACGAACGCCAATAGTGGGCCGGCCAAATTCTACCGTGAAGCCGGCATCCCCCAGGCCTACCCGATGGGTAACATCATTCGTCTTCACCTCTTCTGTGCCACGGCTATGAACTCCCGTGCTTTCATGGGGGACCACCGGATCGCTGAAAGCCCGCCGAACAATGCGTGGCCAGGAGAGTTCCTGTTCAACAATGGCGGCGGTGGGACAGACATCGGGTTCTGGATCAAAACGCCATCGGAACCAACTCCCTATCTTGCGAATGGTCCGCACCATGACTGGATTGAGGTGCTCATTGCTCATGCCACGAAAGCAGGTGTAGCACTCCACACATTCATCCTGGTTTACGGTCGCGCGCTTTTTGGCAGGATCGATATAAATAGCGCCCATTGGACATATGGGCACACAGTTTCCACAAGCGACGCATTTCCTTTCATCAATCTTCATAAGACGCCTCCAAGTGTGCTATCAGCCATTTGCCCTTGCTGCCAATGTAGCCGAATCCTTGTCGAGTATTGAATATGGGATGGCTCCTTCTTTATTTAACAACCAACAGACCTGGGTCAATCTTAAACCATAATAACCCACCGACAAGACACAAGAAACTGGCCAGAACAAACGGCGGTGTCCAAGAGTGAAATGCTTCCAAAAGCAGAGCAAAAACGATAGGTGAAAGCGCTCCACCCATGTTGCCAAACATATTCATCAGGCCGGAAACCGTTCCTGCGTGATTCTGCCCTATATCCAGAGGAATCGCCCAAGAAACCCCAGTAGTCAGTTCCAGTCCAGCCACAGCAATCGCCATGAACAGTATAGCCATAACGGGGCTTTTGGCCAAGATCCCAAGTGTGATGAAAGCGACGGCGACGCTGAATCCAATCAGCGGAACGACCCGTCGGCTGAAGCGCAAGTTCCCCGTTTGAACATAAATTCGGTCAGACCACCAGCCTCCCAGCGCATTGGTGGCTGTTCCTGCCAGCAAGGGAATACCTGCATAGACCCCAGACTTTACCAAACTAAATCCTCGTACCTCCGAAAAATAAGTAGGTAGCCAGTTCAGGAAGAGCCAGAGTACATAACCATAGCAGAAATACATTGAGCACACATACCACATGTTGGAACTGCGTAATAACTCTTTCCATGAAAGGGTCGCTTCATGAGGCTTTTGCTGAGGTTTTCCTGAATGGATCCAAGCCAGTTCTTCAGGCGAAACACCCGGGTGGTCCTCAGGACGATCTCGGTACCAGAGAAACCAGATAATCGCCCAGACAATTCCGATGGCCCCAAAAAGACCGAAAGCGGTGCGCCAACCCCAGCTCCCGATTAACACGGCGGTTGCTAGTGGAGTAAGTGCGCCCGCCAGTCGGGAGCCAGAATGAGTGACGCCCTGGGCCAGCCCACGCTCTGAGATGGCCAGCCAGCGCGAAAAGGCGCGTGTCGCACTGGGGAATGAGCCTGCCTCGCCGACTCCAAATAAGAAACGGATGACCATTAGCGAACTGACGCTCCAGGCGGCCGCTGTTAGCATGGTAAATGTAGACCACCACAAGACAATGGCCACCAGCATGCGTCGGGGTCCAATTCGGTCAACCAGCCAGCCGCTAGGTACCTGGAAGAGGCTATAGCCCCAGGCAAAGGCGCTGAAGACCAAGCCGATTGTCAGTGTGTCGAAACCTAATTCTTTTCGAATTACCGGAGCGGCGGCCGACATACACACCCGATCCATATAGGTTATGGCATAAAGCAGTACCGTCATCCACAAAACACGGTAGCGCACAGAGGTTCTTATTAAAGAAGTCCCGGCTGTGGCCATGGGTGGGTCTGAGGAGAGCATCAGTTCAGTCTGAGTTTGTTAAGTAATGAAAGCCGAGTGTAGATTAAAAGTCTGTGAAAATCAAAAGGGAAATGCGGGGCGGGGTAATAAGAAACAAGACGTTAGGGAACTTCCTGGCAGGACAACCAGTCTAAGGAAGCGTTGGAAAAGCGCCTGCTACATTTTCACGTGCTATAATTTTCTTGTGGGGTCGAAGGTCGGCACCATTCGCCTGTTCTCACCGACTGCCGTTTGGTTCATAAGGCCCCTCACCCGGAATTGTCTATGCGATTCACGCTCTCTAGCCCCGTAGCGTTCGGGGTCAGCGCCATCCTGGTGCTAGGAGTGACGCTGCTCGTGCTCCTGTACGAGGGCTTGAAATCGGTAGAAGAATCCTTCCACAATCTCACCCACCTTAGAGAACCTGCCACAATCGCAGCGGTTCAAGCCGCCTCTCAAGCCAGCCAACAAGCAATGCAGTTGGCTCGCTGGCTGGGCGTTTTGTTTATCGCGGCTTCCGCGGGCATCACATTTCTGCTTATTCGTATCGTCACGAGGCCGGCAAAGATGCTCAGAGAGGCCACCGAAGCGATCGGCCGTGGCGAGCTCGGGTATCGCATCGAATACCCGGGGTGAGCTGCGGGAACTGGCGGAAGATCTTAACCGCACCGTAAGCCAATTGGAAGCTACCACCGTCTCGCAGGGAGATTTGTAAAAAATGACGGACACGCTGCGCAAGGAATCGGCAGAGCGCAGGAAAGCCGAAGAAGATCAGGCAAACCTGCAGGCGGCAGTGCAACAGTCCGCGAAGGAATGGCTACACACATTCGATGCCTGCAATTTCCCATTCTCCTACTGGATCTCGCCGGCAATATCATTCAATCGAACCGGGAGGCGAGTGAGCTGTCGGGGCTTTCTTCCACGGAGATGTGCGGTCGCCCCACAGGAGAGCTGGCATGGTGAAGTCCAGAATATTAGTCGTAGATGACGAAGAAGCAGTCCGCTTCGGCTTCCGAACTTTCCTGGAGACCGAAGGGTTCGAAATTGAAGAGGCTGGCGATTGCCGTGCGACCGAAGAGGTCTTTCGCGCCTCCCGCCCGGATGTGGCCGTCATGAACCAATACCTTCCAGACGGAAATGCCCTCGACCTTCTCCCCAAACTGAAGGCGATCGATCCGCAAGTCCCAGTGATCATACTGACGGGCTACGGCTCCATCGACATGGCCGTCCGGACGATCAAAGAAGGCGCGGAGAATTTTGTCACCAAGCCGGTAGACCTCTCGACCCGCCTGGTGATCCTCCAGCGGCTGCTCGAAAGCCCGCGAAACCGCCAGAAGGAACTCGCGGGTAAGACCCGGCAGGCACGCGTCCACATTGATCCGTTCGTCGGCACCAGCGCGGCCGTGCCACCTAATGTGTAAGAACTCACGATGCCCAGTAACCAACCAATGATAAGAATCAGGAAAAGTGTCCAAAGCATAATCTGCTCCTGTGAAAATCTCTCCCCAATAATTATGCAAGATAAGCTCACAAGGAACTGTTCAATATTGTTCAGAATGACGGGTCTAATGGACGAAGGAGTTCAGCACCATTGGGTTAAATCTGATCGGCGGAAGGGGCTCTCAGAAGGGGCAACAAGCACAAAGGTCATCGCATCTATTTTCTAATGTGCGGGAGAAGAAAATGATTTCTTGAGACGGATAAATCTGTCAGACTGAACAGTTGGACTCTCATTGCCCCTTGTGCTTGGTGAGTTTTTGATTCTGTTTCCAACGGGTTGTGGTCACAGAGCCATACCACCGCAAACTCCGCTTTCCACCACCGTCTTCAAACCACTGCATTCAGTATACTTGGAACAATGATTACGACCCAACCGGCTCTTCCCCGTTTCTCGGGATCATCCAATCTGCTTCGCGATCTCTTCTATTTGCTCCAGTGAGGCATGTTCCCAGCCGCAGCTTCGCTGGGTCCCTTCACGATTGCCAGTCTGGTAAACTTGCCGGTGAGAGCGTTGAGCGCTTCATTTTTCGCTCCACCTCCCACGATGCAGACAGTTTCCAATGTCTTTCCAGTAATCTTGCGGACTTCGTCGATCACATCCGCATAGCCTCGTGCCAGGCTGCGAAAAATTATGGCTGCCAGGTTTACGGGCCGTTGTTCTTCACCAAAACTTTCTTTGGCCAACCCGGCGTTTATGCGATCAACCATTTTCCCGGGAGTCAGAAATGTTTCCGAGGCCACGTCAAAATACGGTCCATCCATAGAAATCTCGCCGCATTCTTTTGCCAATCCAGCGGCGGTCATTTCGTGTCCTTGAGATTTCCACTCTGCAATGCATTGCTGCAGAAGCCACAGACCAATCACATTCTTGAGAAAACGGATGCTGTTTCCAACGCCGCCTTCATTGGTGAAATTCAGTTGCTGGGCTTGATCAGAAACCACCGGGCCCGGCAGTACCGTCCCTACGAGTGACCAGGTGCCTGAACTGACAAAAGCCAAGTGATCATGCGGGAAAGGAATTCCAGCCACGGCCGATCCTGT
>QHZQ01000701.1:5540-6566 GCA_003224725.1 Acidobacteriota bacterium
GACCTGGGAGAGATCCAGCTTCTTTGCTATTTCTGAACGTAACCCGCCCAGAACTGTTCCCGGTGGTACGATTGGCGGAAATTTGTCCAGATTGAGTCCCAGAGTTCCGGTCAATTCTTTTGACCAGCTGTTGGAAGATAGGTCCAGCATCTGGGTTGTGGTCGCATTTGTGTATTCGGCGACGGCGACGCCTGACAGTCGAAACAAGAAGTATTCAGGCAGATTCAACCAGAAGGCAGCGCCTTCCCATTCTTGAGGAAACTCCTGAATATGAGCCAGCAACTGAAAGAGGGTGTTGATGGGCATGAATTGAATTCCAGTAATTGCGTAAATACGCCCCTTGGGAACGATGGAAAACGCACGCTCCATTTGGGGGAGGTTGCGCCCATCCCGGTAGCAATAGGCATTACCAATTCGATTGCCTGAACCATCCAGCAACACGTAGTCGACGCCCCAGCCATCGATCCCCAAGCTGTCAATACATCCTTGGGTCTCCTTGCCGGCAAGGCTGACACCTCTTAGAATCTCTTCCCAAAGGAACTCCAGGTCCCAGAGCAGATGTCTCTCCTTTTCACGTGCACCATTGGGAAAGCGATGGATCTCCCTCTGTGTTCCTCGACCGCCCGTCCAGCGGCACAGGACCATGCGCCCGCTTTCGGCACCGAGATCAATGGCGAGTACATTTCTCGAAGACTTGGTGACCGAAACTCGATTCACGCGAGACATTCTTGGTGATTTCCAGTCTAGATTTCGGAGTTAAGTACAGCGACCAAGCTTTTCCTTCGCCCTTTTCGAGAGAGGAGGCAGGGGGTGAGAGGACAGTCTGAAACAGGGCCCCAGAACGTTTTATCGCAGGAACGCTTCCACCAGCCCTCCATCCACCGGAATCAAATGGCCTGTGGTTTTAGCACTGCGCTCGCTCGCCAGCCAGCAGATGGCTTCAGCGCAATCCTCAGGGGCGACAGAGCGCCCCGTGAGCGTGCGCCGGGCATAAAACTCGGCCAACTTCGTTCGCAGTTCTTCGGT
>QHZQ01000701.1:6599-7038 GCA_003224725.1 Acidobacteriota bacterium
CGGAGCCCTCGATGACCGTGGCCGGAGAGATTCCGTTGACTCGAACCAGCGGGGCCAGTCCGACGGCCAACTCACGAATTAGATGGTTCACGGCGGTTTTACTGACGTCGTAGGCCTCGCTGCCTCGTTTGGGAACCACCGCATTCGCGGAACTGGTCAGTACCATCACGGCGGGAGTTCCTTGAGGCACTAAGACCTTGCAAACCTCATCGGCCAACAAATAGTTTCCGGTCACGTTGATATCGAGCGTGAGTCTCCATCCTTCGTCTGAAAGATGGCCATTCGCATCCGGCACTGGAGAAATGGCTGCCGTGGTAATCACTCCATCCAGCCCGCCAAAACGGCTCACGGCAGCGCTGAGTGCCCGAGCGATACTCAGCCGATTTACCAGGTCCAGTTCACAACTGGCAACGGCCTCTCTCTGGCTCATCCGAGCTAC
>QHZQ01000038.1:0-3131 GCA_003224725.1 Acidobacteriota bacterium
CACGAGACTGCACTCTTTACCCTATCAGCAAAAAGCTTATCTTATTTGTTTTGTTATGGACGTTCGGATGACCGACAACTCGATCCACGGAAGGTCCTAACCGAAGGCCAGTTTTGTTCTTGCGAAGTACAAATTTGCTCAACCTCTCTAACGACTGGAGGTATCTCCCAGGGCTGGCGAAGCTTATCCGCTTGTGGGATCTAATCTCTGCGAAGATAGTTGTAGCAGGTCTGGGTACCTTTCAGAATGACGGGGTGACTCGGAATTTGTCTAATGAGATTCTGAGATTCTGACTTTTGCGCCCGGCAATCTTGGCGGGTTGACAAGCGCCAATGGTGGCGGGTCGGTTACTCAAATTTTAGGGCGGCCTCCCGCTCCTTGGGGATCGAATTCTTCTTGCGCTCGATTGGGCCACGGAAATGCTTTTGGGGAGTGACCGTGCGCCTGTGGACGTGATCAGGCAGAACATGACCTTCTACGGTCTCGCACTCTTTCTGACGAACCAAAGGGTGAAAGATCCCTCAGGTGGCGGCGGATTTGCTTAAACAACTGGCGCCGTCGCCTCTCGGCGATAGACACTACACATTTTGAGTGTGACGAACTTCGGTAGCTTCTGACACTGAATCCTCCTTGTTTGCTGATCAAACCACCGGGGAAGATTTTAATTTAATCCTGCTCTCGTGCAGACCTCTTCGGGTCGCACTGGCCAAACTCTCACCTATACAGCTTACAGAAAGCAAAAAGGCCCGCCGGTAAACTGACCGGCGGGCCTTGTAACGATCCCCGAATCTAAAAAAAGCCCTTCTCAGACATCATGCCTCAGACCGATTCCTCCTCCAATATCTTAGTCCAAGCAGACTCGACCCCACAAGCAGCAAGGTGGAAGGCTCTGGAACAGAGGGAGGAGGTATGGGAGGCCTTAGCACATCTGGCACCTCTGGCCCGTCACCTGGAGGGTAGAACACAAGATCCGTTTGCCCATTGCTCCGCCATGTATGGAACCAACCAGTGCTATTCGTGATAAAACATTAAGGCGCTGACGTGAAATGAGGTGATCCCCTGGCTGACGTCAGCACAACCCTTCCTCATCTGAGGAGGGGAATTCTTTGCTCAACCTATTTTGTAACGATACCTAGACAAGGCTGACGCACGCGAAGAGATGATTCAAATCTCAGCTAAAGTTTTCTTGGCTTCCTCTGCCCCAGCGAAATCAGGCTTTAACGTGATGGCCTTGCTCAGCATTTCTTTCGCCTTGTCTTTCTCTCCATTCATAAAATAAGCCATGCCCAGATGATAATGATAGCTTGGATTATCGGGTGACTTTTCAATACACTCTTTAAGTTGAGAGATAGCCATCGAATAGACCTTCTTCTTGTAGTAGATCCATCCCAGAGTATCAGCCACATTGGGGATTTCCGGAAGTTTCTGCCTGGCGATTTGCGCCAGCGAAAGGGCCTGATCCATATTGCCGCCGTTCTCACACAGTATCCAGGCCAGGTTGTTCGCCGCTACCCCAAAGTTTGGATCAATCTTCAAAGCCTCCTGGTAATGAACCTTGGCCTTTTCTACGTCGTTTTGTCTCTCATAAATCGAAGCGAGGATAGCGTGGGCCTGAATCGCTTTAGGCTCGACTCTTAACAGATTTTCAAATTCCTGGATCGCCTTACCTTCCGACTTTTGGGCCAGAAAAAGCTGACCCAGCAAAGCGTAAGCGGCCAGACTATTCTTGTCGATGGAAATGGCCTTCCGATAACTGTCTTCGGCTTTGGAATAGTCTTTCTGAAGGAAGTAGATCTGGCCTAGAATTTCCTGAAACTTGGCCTGGTTGGGCTGTTGAGCGATTTGCATCTCCACCCGGACCAGGGCCCTGGCTGAATTCTTTTGGAAAAGATAGATCCGAACCAACGAGGCTAAAGGATCTGGATAAGTTGGATTAATCTTAAGGGCGGTTTCAAATTCCTTCTCAGCCCCAGCCAGGTTCTTATTCAGCAGATAGGCCAGACCCAGGCGGTAGTGTCCCAACTCGCTGCCGGGAGCTAGTTTGACAAAATCCTCCAGCTCCTTCTTTGACGACTTGGCATCCCGTTTGTTTCCGTAGGCACTGCCCAAGACCAGTTTGGCCCCCGGAAGGTTTGGATTGATAGCTTTCGCCTGCTCCGCAAAGACTATGGCCATTTCGTTGTTCCCAGTGTTCAAATTTACTTCCGCCATGGAGATATAGGCGGGGGCAAACTTAGCATTCAAATTAATGGCCCTACCAAACTCCGCCTTGGCTTGTTCAAAGTTTCGTGCTTGCATGTACGCCAGTCCCAGAAAATGATGCGCCCAAGCTGAATCTGACGTTTGTTTCACAACAGCCTGAAATTCGGTTATGGCTTCCTGAGTTTTGTTCTGAACCAGGTACAATCTGCCTTTAAAGAGTCTCGCATCCGTATCCTTATTGTTGTCCTTCAGGATATCATCAATATACTTTCCTGCCTCTTCATAGGATTTCAGATTGAGGTAAAGGTTCGCCAAGCGCTTCCTGGCCACTTCGTTCTTTCCGTCTTCCTTGATAATGTTCTTGTAGATCTCGACCCCTTGGTCGGTTTTTCCCAAAGTTATGTAAAAATCGGCCAGGCTGATGCGCGATGGGACATCATTCCGCTTGAGCTCAACGATTTTTTTGTATCCTTGTTCAGCCAGATCAAATTTTTTGGTTAGATAGTAAAAATAGGCCAAGGCCTGCTGCACTTCGACCGACTCCGGATTGGCCCCGATGGCAGCTTTAAGAGTTGCTTCCGCTTCTGCCTGGCGCTGAGTCGTCATATAAAGCTGCGCCAAGGCGAGTCTCGGCTGAACGTTCTTGGCATCAATTGAAATGGCCTTTTTGAAGGTCTCCTCAGCCAATTTAGGCTGCTTGTTGTAGTACTGCAACGTTGCCAGGTTGAGGTAGGTAGGAATCTGAGTGGGGTCGATTTCGACCGCCTCCTCCAACTCTTCGATCGATTTGTCCAAATCTTTTAGTCCCGCATAGCTATTACCGAGCAGGATCTGAGCCTGAACATTCTTGGGGTCTTTCTCTAATACCAGTTCCGCCTTGTTCTTGGCCTCATCAAACTTTCCGCTGAGGAGCAACAGGCTTCCCTGTT
>QHZQ01000038.1:3139-11513 GCA_003224725.1 Acidobacteriota bacterium
GGTGGGCGTCCACGTGAGTTTTGTCGAGGTCTGTGGTCTTGACGAATTCCTGATAGGCTTCCCGATATTGTGCGAGATTTAAATAGGCTAATCCGAGCTGATAGTGGGCTTCAACATATTTCGGGTCTGCTTTTAGGGCATTTTTAAACTGAATGGCCGCTTCGCGATATTTTTTCTCTCCATAATACTTTTGAGCACTTTCAAAATACTTTTTCTTGGCCTTTTGCGGATCCTGGGAGCAACCTGGTATTCCCAATAAGCAAAAGATAAGAAGGAAGGTAAAGGCTTCTTTAAAAGCCGCTTGCGAGTTGTAACGGTAAGACATCTTGCCTCCGAGGTTGTTTAAACAATTAATTCCGGATTCCGAAGTTGAATGGAGCTTTTAACTTTTTTGTTCCTGCTTGACTTGTTCTTAATGCCGACAACTTGAGAATTCGGGTTAAGGATATTGAGAGAGGAATCGTTTTCACAATGAACCACAAGCAATTAGTTCTCCAGATTCCTAGGTTGTCAAACTGCTGGCAGACGAGGGTTTCTGAGCCGATTATAACCGATCCGCCATTGTCAAAATTAATTTTGTCGGAAATTGTGGAAAGAGTTTGCTGTTTTTGAGAATACTTATACCTCCACGGAAAAATTGTGCAGAAGCATCAATAACTGAATTCAGCCCTAAAACGGAACTTTGTCGATGCCAAAGAGACGCCCCTCACCTCCTCAGCGAAAATTTAAACGATAGACAAGATACTTGAAAAACTCCTTCAGGACAGCGGAGCGGTACTTCCGACTTTTCCACCAGTTTTGTCTTTTCAGTGCCGACATTTCTTCAGGAACACCCACAAATGAAAGGCAGATGGGCATGTGTCGGGTGGCTTGGCACACAGCCCAAGCTGCTCGCCGCAAATGGAAGGCGGAAGAAACGGTCATGAGAGATTGATACCCGTTTTCCTTTATACTTTTGGCTAATTCCTGGGCTTCGCTCTTTGTCCCAAACCTACCAATTCGAATGGAGGAACAAGTTACTTCCTTCCCCTTAAGACTGACAAAGAAGTGACGCAGCTTAGGCGGAGTCTTTTCCACGAGCTGCATCAGCCCGCCATCCCCTGGAAGACCCAGATTGTAGAATCCACGCCACTCGAAGCGCCCGATACTGAGAATTAGCTCTCGGGCATAACCCTGCCGCCAAAGCTTAACTCCGTAGGCTTTCCGTTCAGGTTTTCCGGCAAAGACAAAAATACAGTCAACCTTGTGCGGTTGCTCTGCACGGTTGAGAAAGTCGTAAAGTCCAATCATATAAACGGCAAAAGGGAGTTACCGCATTCCTGAAAAGCATTCCTTAGAACTCGTCGAGGACTTGTTTGAAATAATGAATAGTTTTTTCCAATCCGTCGTCAATTTCAACAGTCGGATTCCAACCCAGCTTGTTTTTGGCCAGACTGATATCGGGCTGGCGCTTTGAGGGGTCATCAAAAGGAAGAGGGTTAAAGGTGATTTTGGACTTGGATCCGGTAAGATCAATGATCTTCCTGGCAAGAGTTAAGATAGTAAATTCCGACGGGTTTCCTAAATTGACCGGACCTGTAAGCTGTTCTGCGTTCATCATAGCCAGCAGCCCCGAGATCAAGTCTGAGATATAACAAAACGAGCGAGTTTGTTGGCCCTTGCCATAGACCGTAATCTCTTCTCCTTTGAGCGCTTGAACCATAAAGTTACTGACAACGCGCCCGTCATTGATAGCCATTCTGGGACCATAGGTATTAAAAATTCTGACAATCTTGATGTCCAACTGGTGCTGCCGGTAATAATCCATCATCAGAGTTTCAGCCACCCGTTTCCCTTCATCATAACAACTGCGCACTCCAATGGGATTGACGTTGCCCCAGTAGTCTTCCTTTTGTGGATGGACTTGTGGGTCTCCGTAAACCTCAGAGGTTGAGGCCTGGAGAATTCGCGCCCTGGTTCGTTTTGCCAATTCCAACATGTTAGTCACCCCGAGAACATTCGCTTGAACAGTGCGAACCGGATTGAACTGATAAAACACCGGAGAAGCGGGGCAGGCTAAATTGTAAATTTGATCCACTTCAATGTCGATCGGGTTGATGATGTCGTGACGCAAGACTTCGAAATTATGGGAATCCAGCAGATGGTAGATGTTTCTTTTGGAGCCGGTGAAGTAGTTATCAAGACATATTACCTCGTGTCTGTCTTTCAACAATGTTTCGCAAAGATGAGAGCCAATGAATCCTGCGCCCCCCGTGACTAGAATCCGCATTTGAACTTGGTGCCTCCCTTTTGAGCAGGAAATGCCCTATAGACGATTCCATTGGTTTCAGTATTAGCTCAAGGAAAAATTGATGTGCGCTGACATTTGGAGACCAGTATAATCTAATAGACGCCAATATTAATAAAAAACGGAAAAGATCAACTGCCAGGAATTTGCGAGTTACATTGCAGAATTGACTCTGCATCGCCCTTGGAGCTATAGTGATCCGCTGAAATCGAGCAGCTCATTACGACGCTTCTCGGATGTATGTGGAAATACTGCGTGGCAAACTTTTTTCTAAGCGGTCTCCCAAGAGACATGATTTCGCTCAGTGCCCTAATTCAAAAGTAGAGTGACGTATTTCAACTCGGTTTCAGACATCGCGTTAAACAATAATGAAATTCTTGCTAGTCGCGGGTGCGCGACCTAACTTTATAAAGATCGCCTCCATCATCGATGCGATCAAAACGTACAATAAGAGCAGCCAGCAGTTGATTGTTCCTTACCTGGTTCACACTGGCCAACATTATGATGAACAAATGTCCGATGCGTTCTTTAAAGATCTCAACTTGCCAAAGCCTGACGTCGAACTGGATGTCGGTTCCTCATCGCATGCTCAACAGACGGCAGAATTAATGAAAAGGTTTGAACCCGTCTTGCTACAGCAGCGTCCCGATCTGGTTCTAGTGGTTGGTGATGTCAACTCCACGCTAGCCTGCTCGCTGGTAGCTTCTAAGGTCGTGTACCCTAGACCCTTGGGAGATTCCCAACGACCTCGTCCTCTCGTGGCTCACGTCGAAGGAGGCCTCCGAAGTTTTGATAGATCGATGCCCGAAGAAACCAATCGAATATTGACCGATGCAATATCCGATTTCATTTTTGTCACCGAAAAAAGTGCCAGAGACAATCTTCTACGGGAAGGTATTTCGGCGGGAAAGATCCACTTTGTAGGCAACACCATGGTCGATTCGCTATTAAAACATAAACAAAAGGCTCAAGGGTCGAGCATTTTGTCTCGCTTGGGATTAGCCAATTCCCAAGCTCAAACTTCCAAGCCCGGCAACTTTCTTGCAAACAACGCTAAGAAATCCAGAGTTCGCGACTTCGCCTTGGTTACCTTGCATCGACCTAGCAACGTCGACGACCGGGATACCTTTCAAGAAGTCCTTGAGGCCCTGTCGGTCATTGCCAAAAAAATCCCAATTATCTTGCCAGTGCACCCCAGAACAGATAAGTACATCAAAGAATTTTCCCTTTCCGAGTATTTTACTTTTGTGACTCAAAATGGAGGAATCAAAGATTCTGCCATTAATTGTCTTGAGGCGCTCGGATACCTCGACTTTCTTTGCTTGATGTCTAATGCCCGGCTGGTCTTAACCGATTCGGGAGGCATCCAGGAAGAGACCACCGTGCTGGGCGTTCCCTGCGTTACCCTAAGAACAAATACCGAGCGTCCGGTCACCATAACCCATGGCACGAATGTTCTGGCTGGAACGAAAAAGGAAGACATCATACGCTGTGCCCTGGGTAAACTGGATCAGCCAGTAAGACCCAGAAAACCCAGATTGTGGGATGGACGTGCTGGTGAACGTATTATTAAGGTGTTAGTAGACATCATTCCCACGCAGGCAGTCTGACCAGAGAAATTGGAAACTCAAGGGAGGTGAACAGAATCCTCCACGCCAGATTTCAGGGGAATATAACACTCCTACCTTCCAAAGCAGTAACGGATCCTGGCTTCGTTTGCATTATCCGGTGCGTCCGCTATGGGACGTGAAGATAGGCTGCGCAGTGCGCCCTGCTTGAGCTACGTTCCCAGTTTCCCAGCATATTTTTGCTTGAAGTCAAAGGTGAGGTGGTATAGAATTCGACGTCATCGCAGTTAGCTTTCTTCCCAACCGACAGCCGTTCCTCGAAAACTCATTTTTGCGCCGGAGCGTAGCTAGTTCTCGGTGCAAAAATGTCATAGGAGCGGCTTGGGGTGGAGCGCGCGCTGCGCACGCTGGAAAACGCGCGATGGAGCGCACGTTCCACCAGGGTTCGAGAACATGGGGGCTGGATCTTATTCGGCGCAGGATTTTTGGGACACTTGGATATTGAACATTTGTCCGAGGCTTTGTAGGTTACCCTCCGTCTATCCTACTATCGGTTGGAAGAACCCTCGGAAGTAATCGGTGAAGTTAAGGTGATCCAATTGCGGGAGGAAGGCATGACCATGGGTGGTTTCGATGAGAGTTCCCTCGAGAAAAACACTACACTGCTGGTGGGTTCCAGGGGAGCGGAAGCCAGTGAGCGAGTTAGTCTACCAGGTCAACAGGGCAAGATTCGTATTACCGAATTCTTGATCGTGGTAGCCCAGTTAGCTCTTCTTGCGTTTGTAATTCGTCAGTTCCAGATCGAGAGTAGCGCGTTCTTGAGGATTGCTCTTCTATCTTTTGTCGGTTTCATGTTGCATTCGTTTCTACCTTTACGCTTTCGGCAACCCTTTTTTCTTCTTCTCTGCTTCGCCTCTATTGGAATGGTTTTCGGCCTTCCAAACGGCGCCTGGCTAGTTGGTATTGGTCTCCTATTAATTGCTATCTGCCACCTTCCAGTACCGTTTTCAGCCCGCGTCACACTACTCCTGCTGACTGGGACCTTGCTGGCTGTCTTTCGAGTGGATTGGCTCCACGCCCCTTGGTCTCGGGCGATTTGGCCCATTCTGGGCTCCATGTTCATGTTTCGCCTAATCGTTTACTTGTATGACCTCCGGCATGAAAAGGAGCCGGTGTCAGTCTGGCGGACGCTCGCCTATTTTTTTCTGCTCCCGAACGTATGTTTCCCGCTCTTTCCGGTGGTGGACTACAAGACCTTCCGTCGCACTTACTATAACGACGATCCGTATCGAATATACCAAGTTGGTGTGGACTGGATGTTACGCGGGGTGATCCACCTCATTCTGTATCGTTTCGTCTACCAGTACCTAACCATGGCTCCGTTCGAAGTAAAGGCCCCCGGGGACCTGGTTCGATATCTGATAGCGAATTTTCTCCTGTATCTGAGAGTTTCAGGACAATTTCACATCATTGTGGGAATGCTGCACCTGTTCGGTTTCCACCTTCCGGAGTCGCATCATCGCTACTATTTAGCCTCGAGCTTCACGGACTTTTGGCGTCGAATCAATATTTACTGGAAGGATTTCATGCTCAAAGTCTTCTACTTCCCTATCTACTTTAAGCTGCGGACTTGGGGGACCTTCCAGGCTCTCGTTACCTCAACCCTCATTGTATTTTTTATAACCTGGTTCCTCCATTCTCTTCAGTTTTTTTGGGTACGAGGCTCTTTTTTGTTTGCGTGGCAGGACGTGTGCTTTTGGGCTGTGCTTGGCCTGCTGGTAGTGATCAACGCAGTTTATGAGGCAAGGCATGGACGGGAAAGAACTTTGAGAAAATCCTCCTGGACTCCTCGGGGCTTCGCGGCGTTATGTCTTAAGACAGCAGGAACATTCAGTGTTATTTGCATTCTCTGGTCCCTTTGGACCTCCGAGTCGATCTCCGCCTGGATTTCGCTTTGGTCCTCCCTGGGCGAAAAGACCGCAGGAACAGCCCGTTTGTTTCCGACCCTGCTCGTAGCCGCCGTGGTCCTCGGGGAGGGAGCTTCCAGAATTAGAGGAAGTGGTATTTCCAAGATAGGTCAACCAAGGCCCGAGTTCTCCAAGTCAACAGCTATAAGCATTGCCTCGCTTCTTATCCTCTCTCTGGCCGGCATCCAAGAGGCGTATACGCGATTCGGTCCGACCGCTGCGACCCTGATCAACTCACTGCGGTCGGGAAAACTTAGCCGACTGGACAACGCCACGCTGGAGAGGGGGTACTACGAAAATTTGCTTCAGGTGGATCGGTTTAATACCCAGCTTTGGGAGGTCTACACGAACAAACCACTCAACTGGCTCGACGTTCAGGGAACAGGTTTGGAAAGATTCACCAACGATTTTCAGCAAAAGGAGTTAATTCCTTCCTTCCGGTCGCTGACGAAGTATGGTACCGTGAGCACCAACCGCTGGGGAATGCGCGATCGAGATTATGAGAGGCAGCCTTCGCCCGGCACTTTTCGCATCGCTCTGCTGGGCGCCTCTTCAGTGATGGGATGGGGAGTCCAGGATAAAGAAACTTTTGAGTGGATTCTGGAAGACCGCTTAAACCACGAGAATCAGGGAAAGCCGTACGCCAAGTATGAGATTCTGAACTTTGCCGTGCCCGGCTATCAGCCGCCACAGCAACTGAAGGCTCTCGAGAAGGCCCTTTCCTTTGGACCTGATGTCGTCTTCTATGTGGCGACGGGCCGAGAGGCGCAACGCTCCACCGACTATCTCATAGAGGTTACCCGCAAGGGGATCTACATCCCGTATGATTATCTTCGAGAAATCGTACAGAAAGTTGGAATCGAAGCAAAAACTGCGGAACCTGTCGGCCTCAGGCGCCTTGAACCGTTTCGTGACGAGATATTGGTGTGGCTCTATCGCCGCATTGTGCAGGGCTGCCGGGAACGAGGGACAGTTCCTGTGTGGATTTTCTTGCCCATGACAATTGAGGACCCATGGCAAGATGACACTGCCACCCTCTTCCAGATTGCCAGGGAAGCAGGTTTCGTTGTCCTAAATCTTATCGACGTTTACAAGAATCAGGATATAAAGTCGTTACGAGTAGCAGGGTGGGATACCCATCCCAATGCGAAGGCCCATGAGCTGATTGCTGGTAAGCTCTATGAGGCTCTCTGGGAAAGAGAACAAGATATCATCCGTCCTCGCCCTTCCACTTTCAGCCAACAAAGTGGTAGTCAGGCAGCGGGACGTACGGGTTCACAAACTACAGGAGGAATCGTAAAAGATGGAAGAAATTAATGAAACTGTAAAGGCATATATTCTAAAAGAGTTTCTGCCCGGAGAGAACCCCGACGAACTCACCGACTCGACGCCTCTTATCACTGGAGGAATTCTCGACTCCATAGCGACCTTGAAACTTGTGGCATTCATAGAGGAACGATATGGGATCACACTCCAGGCACATGAGGCAGATGTGGAGAATCTGAACACTATTTCTTATATTACAAAACTTATTCAATCGAAGTTGTCGAGTCTTGGAGTCGGCTCGGGCGACTGAGGCGGAATCGATATGCGGATCCAGAGGAAATGCTTAGCGTTTTTCTCACGGTAGACACGGAAGTCTGGCCTTTCACCCCTAATTGGCGCGACTCGTTGCTATCTAGGGAAGTGGAGCAGGATATTTATGGGGTTACATCAGATGGAGAATTCGGACTTACCTTCCAGATTGACTTGTTGAACGAATACGGGCTGAAAGCAGTATATTTCGTTGAGTCTCTGTTTGCCAGTGCTATTGGTCTTGAGCCTCTATCAAAGATAGTAAGGGTGATTCAGGATCGAGGCCAGGAAGTTCAACTGCATCTCCACACCGAGTGGCTTGACAAGCTGGCCAAGCCGATCCTACCTGGCAAAATTGGGAGGCACCTGAAAAATTTTTCAAGAGATGAGCAGACCCTGCTTATAGCAGAGGCCGCCCGAAATCTCGAAGCGTGCGGCGCACACAAATTGTGTGCTTTTAGAGCCGGTAATTATGGTGCCAACTTCGATACCTTGCATGCGCTTGCCCGAAACGGAATTGGATTTGATACCAGCCATAATACCTGCTATCTAAACTCGACCTGTAGCATGCCTACGCCGGAACCATTGCTCCAGCCCAAGGAGATCCTTGGCGTCTACGAGTTTCCGATATCCTTTTTCTGCGATTACCCGGGTCATTACCGTCACGCACAGCTCTGCGCCTGTTCCTCCGGGGAATTGGAAAACAGTATGTTGCAAGCCTGGAATAAGGGGTGGCATTCGTACGTGCTGGTGCTGCACAGTTTTGAACTTGTGAAGCGGCGCGGTGCACCGGGAAAGCGGGCATTGCCTGATCGCCTGATTATCAAGCGTTTCAGGCGCCTCTGCCGTTTTCTGGCGGATAACCGGGATAAGTTTCGTACCGCCGTTTTTTCCGAGTTAAGCCGGGATTCAATTCCTGTTAGTCTCCCCACTCGTCCGCTGCGGTCCTATCCTCACCTTACCGTCCGGCGCATTGC
>QHZQ01000039.1 GCA_003224725.1 Acidobacteriota bacterium
AGATGTCGACAATGCCGCCCCAATGACGCAACATGCGCATACGACTGAAAACTGGGAACAACTCCACCACGGCGGCCAGGTTGCTTTCGAGAACCGAGAGGCTCCCGCGGAAGCCGTAGCCCGTGTAAGAATCGATTCCCGCACCGAGTATTAGCTCACCCTTATCCGTCTGAGAAACGTATGCGTGGACGGCATTGGACATCACAACGGTATCCAGCACCGGTTTGACGGGTTCCGATACTAGAGCTTGCAACGGGTGACTCTCAATCGGCAGGCGGAGCCCCGCCATCCCTGCCAGTATGCTGGAGTGACCCGCTGCAACCACTCCCACCTTCTTAGCCTGGATGAAACCCTTGACGGTTTCCACACCGGCGACCTGACCATTCTCGCGGCGGATGCCGGTTACTTCGCATTGTTGGATGATATCGACCCCGTGAGCATCAGCCGCGCGCGCAAACCCCCAGGCGACCGCATCGTGCCGAGCCGTACCCCCCCGCCGCTGTAAGGAAGCGCCAAGGATGGGGTAGCGAGCATTGGGAGAGGTGTTTAGGATCGGCACCATGGCCTTGACCTGTTCGGGTGTCAGAATCTCCGCGTCGATGCCATTTAGGCGATTGGAGCTCACGCGACGTGACAGGTCGCGCATGTCCTGCAAACTATGCCCCAGATTGAGCACTCCGCGCTGACTGAACATAACGTTATAGTTCAGCTCCTGACTAAGGCGTTCCCACATTTTCAAGGACTTCTCGTACAGATGGGCGCTCTCGTCCCAGAGATAATTGGAGCGCACGATGGTAGTGTTTCGACCGACGCTGCCGCCCCCGAGCCAGCCCTTTTCGAGCACGGCAACATTGGTGATGCCGTGTTCTTTGCCTAGGTAGTAGGCGGTGGCCAAGCCATGGCCGCCAGCTCCGACAATAACCACATCATACTTTGTCTTCGGATGAGGACTGCGCCACGCTTTCGGCCAATGCTCATGGTAGCTCAGGGCATTTCGAACCAGGCTGAAGAACGAGTGTTTTTGCATAAGCACGAGTACAAAGATTAAAGTTGATGGCCACGCTCAAGGCATTTTCTGCATTGATCGCCGGGAATGTGGGAGGCGCTCCGCGCGGCGACCAGTGGGTGGCCGTCGTAGCCTCTCAAAAAGCCCACGATTACCGTCAAAACACGGTAATCGTGGCTGTCGCGAAACGCTCCAGGTGGAGCGGGCGCTCCTGCGCACGCTTCTTGAACACGCGACGGAGCGCGCGTTCCACCCGAGCTTTCAAACCAATTTGCGGGTCTTACGCCGTTGCTGGCGGGCACTCCTTTCAACATCATCAGGATCACCACCAGATCGATGTGCATTCAACCAGGCTTCACAATTTTCATCATGCCCCATCATTACATTAGCGGCAAGGATCCCCCCGCGTATTTCCTCTTCAAGGGGGTTCGTAATGGCACAGGTCATGCCGCTGGCAATCGCCATGCTCAGGAAAGTCGCACTGAGGGTGGGGCGGTTTGGTAGCCCGAAGGAGACGTTGGAGGCGCCACAGATGGTGTTTACTCCTAACTCCTCCCGCAACCGGCGTACGATCTTAAAGAGGGTGACAATAGCGCAGGGAACCGCGCCTACAGGCATCGCTAACGGATCAATGATGACATCGTTGCGCGATATCCCGTAAGTCTCAGCTCGATTCACAATTTTTCTCGCGATCTCGAAACGCACGTCTGGATCCTCCGAGATACCGGTTTCGTCGTTAGCGACACCAACCACCGCAGCCCCTAACTTTGCCACCACCGGTAATACGGCCTGCAGACGTTCTTCCTCGCCCGTCACCGAATTTACCAGCGGCTTACCTTTATAAGCTGCCATCCCGCGCTCCAGTGCGGCAACAATAGAAGAGTCGATACTGAGAGGCACATCGGTAACGGACTGGACCACACGGATCGCTTCGGCCAGGATCTCCGGTTCATCGGCGAGTGGGATACCGGCGTTCACATCCAGCATCTGGGCTCCCGCCGCAACTTGCGCG
This sequence comes from Acidobacteriota bacterium, assembly GCA_003224725.1. Lineage (GTDB taxonomy): Bacteria > Acidobacteriota > Terriglobia > Versatilivoradales > Versatilivoraceae > QHZQ01. Next base: position 2,019 of record QHZQ01000039.1, read on the forward strand.
ATAGCGTCTGCTCGGACACGATCAAAATTCCCCGCTGCCATTTCAGCGGCTAGAAGTTTGCGACCAAAGGATAATCTGGTCCAATTCTTATTTCTCTGCTGGGTGAGGTAACGATGGTTTCCATCGGTTCTCCATTTCATTCTTTGGCAGCCTCCACCGGTTGAACGCGGCGGGGCAGCAATCCCGCCTCCTCAATGATTTCGGCAACGAGTTCCTCTTGCCGGTACGCCATAACGTGGATGCCACTAACCCCCTGGATCTCTCTAATCTCTCTGATCACCTCAAGGCATAAGCGTCTGCCTTCCTCTTTCTGCCTGTCTTCGGGCACCCCCTTAAGTCGCACAATCACCTCTTCCGGAATCGCAACTCCAGGTATCTTGCTGCGCATCCATTCTGCTGCTCCGGCAGAACGAAGGGGTCCGACCCCAACTAGAATGAAGACCTGTTCGTGCAATCCTAAATCGCGGACTTTCGCCATGAATTGACGCAGCCGCGAAACGTCAAAGCAAAATTGGGTCTGGATGAAATCCGCACCGGCCTCCACTTTTTTGGCTAAGCGTAAGGGTCGAAAATCGAAAGGGGGGACAAAGGGGTTCTCCGCTGCACCGAGAAACAAGCGGGGCGGCGACTCCAACTTTCTCCCGCTCAAAAATTGGCCCTTGTCTCGAAGGATTCTCGCTGTTCTTAGCAAGGTAATCGAATCCAGATCAAAGACGGGCCTAGCCTCAGGCTGGTCGCCTGCCTGTACCCCATCCCCGGTCAGGCAGAGCACGTTCTGCACACCCATGGCGGCTGCCCCCAGCAGGTCACCCTGGATGGCGATACGGTTTCTGTCCCGACAGGATACCTGCAGGACTGGCTCATAGCCGGCTCGCGTGAGTAGCGCACACACACCCACACTTGACATATGGACGTGGGCCCCGGAGGCATCGGTAGCGTTAATGGCATCACACACGGAAGCCAACACCAGGGCTCTTTCGTAGACTGCCTGCGGATCCGCGCTATCCGGGGGATTGAGCTCGGCAGTGACGGCAAACCGGCCAGACCTCAATACGCGCTCCAGCCGCGAGCCGGCTTTCATGGGACCTGTAATCATCCTAGAACACAGCTGTTTAACTAGCCAAGGGCTTCGCCCTCGATAGCCCGGCACTATCGTGCTCGTCGTCCTCATCCTCGAAATTCAAAAGCCGAGTACGACGATGAGACAAGGACGACGACGACCAGGAACGAGAACGAAATTCTCGTTCATCCCGAAAATGGTAGCCGTTGTCGGCGACAGATCGTCGAAAAGTGGCCCTGCGGGCAGCAGACAACAAACGACTAATCTCCAACTCCAATAACCGGGCCTAAACCATGAAGGACATGAAGACCGTGAAGAATTAGAGTACGAAGATTCCTCAGATCGCCCACTAACCACTCTCCATTGAAATTTATCATTGAAGTCCTTTGTATTCGACTGGCAGAGGGTGTTGCAGGATGCCGATTGAAAAGCTGGCCGAACCGCTCTTCCTGACCTTCATGTTCTTCATGGTGGACAGTCCCCCAAAGTAGCTGGCCGAGGCGTTGGTCTGCGACGCGGTACAAAAATGTGGACTCTGATCCTGCTTACTTCCCTCATCCTGACCAGCCTGCCGGCAACTTTTGCGAAATGCCTGCCAGATCATTGAGCCAGGCCGAAGTCCCCTCCAATTGGCGGTTCAGTGGCGGGAGCACTTTGAGGATCTCTGACCCATAAATAGGCATATTGCGAGATCGTTCCCAGGCCTGGACCCAGACACAGGGCATTTCAGGAATAACTTCGCAATGTCCGTCTGGCCGGACACCACCGCATGGACCATTGCGCAGGTTCTTGGGGCAAGTCATTGGGCAGGTCATTCCGGTCTCATGGAGCACACACTGGCCACACATGCGGCAATCAAAGAGGATCCCTTTGCCTAGTTTCTCAGCAGTAATGAAAAACCCTTCCACCCACCCACCAGGTTTCAACCAACGGCGAAAGGGCCAAAGCAGCGTTTGGCTTGCCTTGTAGATTGTCTCCAAAAGATGTGGCTGGTCCTGCAGCAGTCTCAACCTTTGCTCTCCATGGAAATCTCAGGGTCAAAACCTCCGTTTTGCACCAAACGGAGGAGACGATTGGACGGGTAAGCGTTTTCCAGCTCAAGCGCCAAGCCGTCAGCAACGGCCTCGGCCTCCCCCTCCCTCTGCTGCCACTTCGACGTCCGCCAGGCCGACAAGTACTCCTCAGTTCCCGTAGTCCCCGTTCGCATGGCCGCCTCGTCAATCCCTTCTTGAAAGCGTTCGGAAAGCTTGCGCGCCAGGCGGATCGTCCCGGCCCGAACCTTCACCTGAGCTGGAATGTCTCGCCAGTAGATGATCTGGTATTGCGTGTTCATGCACTTAATTGAAACAAAACCAAGTTATGGAGTTCGGAAAGATTTGGGTGTTTCCCAAACCTGCGCTCCGCACGCAACTGCCCCCTCACCCGCATGCCCCTCTCCCCCGATTGGGAGCGAGGGGAGACTATTTCTTTTTTGATAGCCGCCCTTTCCCAAGGGGAGAGGGTTGGGGCCAGACCAGAGGCCTAGCCGAAGACGGGCGGGACGCCCGTGCCACGTTGCATGGGCATCTTGCCCATGCAAATGTCCAATCTCCAGCCCCTCTCTCAAGGGGAGAGGGGCGAACGCTTGATGAGCGTTTACGAGCCTCGCCCACCCGACCTCGCAAACAGCTACTGCGTTCCTATTAACTCCAACAGTCGTGACTCCAGGGCACCGTACCCGACATATCGTATCTCGAGGGGCAAGTTCAGTTTTTCGGCTGCCTGTTGCGCCTTGACTGCAAGATGGGGATCCGGTCGCTGAACCAAATGGACGGCGCGAGTGTAATTGGCAAAATAATCCTCTCGCAACTGCGGGAAGCGATCCAGCCCCAACTCTTCCATGACCAGGCGATCGAAATGGGTGACTAAGAAATCAGTGAGAAAGAAGGTGCCCGGTTCTCTTTCCATAAGCTCGTTAAAGATGGGATGCCCGTATATTTCGTAGCAATGAGGCCCTCGAATTCGTTTCACGGCCTCACGCTCCAGAAGAGCATCTAGCTGACCGCCCGTGCCACAATCGCCGTAAACAACCACCACCTGGTCAAAATCCCTGCGAGCTTCGCGAATGCGGGTGAGTACGGCCGGAGGAATCCGGTCCGGTGAATTGTGAAGCAAGGCAGGTAGCGCAAAGACCTGGGCGTTCCAGCCGTGTTTTTCTTTCAAGGCAACCACTTCCCCGGCCAAGGCTCCGCAGGCGATCAGTGCCGTCTTCATACTTACCCCACCATCACTTGATTACGTTTCTCTGCCAGCAGTTTCTTGGCTGTTTGAACTGCTACGGAAGCATCACGGCAATAGGCGTCGGCTTGGATCGCTTCAGCAAAAGGCGCATTGACGGGTGCCCCGCCCACCAGGACAACTACTTTGTCTCTCAATCCTGCTTCCTTAAGCGCTTGAATGACGACTTTCATGTAGGGCATTGTGGTGGTCAAGAGAGCGCTCATCCCGAGGATGTCTGTCTGGTGCTCCCTGACGGCCTGAATGAACTTGTCCGCATCGTTGTTGATACCCAGATCTACCACCTTGAAGCCCGCCCCTTCCATCATCATGGTGACCAGATTCTTGCCGATATCATGGATGTCTCCCTTAACCGTCCCAATCACCATGGTCCCAATGGCCGGGGCCCCGGTTTCTGCCAACAAGGGTCTGAGAATCGCCATGCCAGCTTTCATCGCCTTTGCCGCCATCAACACTTCCGGAACAAAAAGAATGCCGTCGCGGAAGTCGACGCCCACAATGTCCATTCCCGCCACCAAGCCTTGTGTCAGTGTGTCATAAGGAGACATTCCGCGTCGAAGCAGCTCCTTCACTCCTGCCACCACGTCCTCGGCCATGCCGTCATAGAGACAGTCATGAATAATCTCAAGTAACTCGGAAGTTTCCAGCTCAGTAATCTCCAGTTCTTCACTCATAGGGTCTCCAGCTAAATTGATTTGACTAAGTTGAATCGCCTCCGGGGGCGTCCCTGATGTTGCCCCTTTAATTGGCCAGGCCAATGCTGATTCAAATGAGGAAAAGGGTCCACAGCGTGAGGCAGAGCCATAGCAGCGACAAATTCGTCCTGGAAACGGGGCTCAACGGCTATGGAAACATAATCCACTTGCCGCGCCAATTCAGCCGCCTCGGACCGTCGTTTACGATTGAGCAAGGCAATGCGCGCCCCATCCCCAGCGGCGTTGCCAACCGCCGTTACCTTGTCCAGGTCGCAGTCTGGAATTAAACCAAGCACCATGGCGTGCTGAGGGCTAATGAAGCTGCCAAACGCCCCCGCCAGTAATATTCGGTCTACCCGATCCACCCTTCGGCGGCGCATCAACAGCTTGACACCTGCGTACAGAGCAGCCTTGGCCAGTTGGACGGAGCGTACGTCGTTCTGGGTAATCACAATCGGGGCTTTCGATGCGGTTTGATCGGGCTTAGCCAGAACGAATTCTCCGGCTCTCCCGTTAAAGCGGACACGCCAGGAACGCTGCGAGGCTGCCTCCATAAAACGCCCATCCCTGTCGATAATTCCTGCCAAAAACATCTCGGCAATCGCTTCAATAATGCCGCTCCCACAAACGCCCGTGGCTGCGGCCTGGGTTGATTCATCGATCCATTCTTCGCGACCGATCACTTTAAACTTAAGCTCCAGGTTTTCAGGAGAAATCCTTGTTCTCTCAATAGCCCCCGGTGCAGCGCGCTGCCCATGAGTAATCTGGGCTCCTTCGAAGGCCGGCCCGGTCGGACTGGAGGCTGCCAGCACCTGCTGCCGGTCGCCCAAAAGGATTTCGGCGTTAGTTCCGATGTCAACGACGAGCATCATCTGATCCTGCTCGTGAGGGGCCGTGGCCAGCAAGACAGCCATATTGTCTGCGCCATTTTGGCCAGCAATGCAGGGCAGGATATGGACTCGAGCGGCCACATGAACGGCTGTTAAACCCAGATCACGCGCTTTGAGATCAAGTGGCCCACTAATCGCCAGAGCAAAAGGAGCGCCACCCAATTCCACCGGATCGATTCCAAGCATCAAATGATGCATGACACTGTTTCCTACCAGTACCACATCCAGAATGTCTTTGGCCGAAAGACCGGCCGCGAGGGCGGCCTTCTCTGCCAGTTCATTGAGTCCCTGAATAATCGCCCGATGCATACGGCCCACACCATCCGGATCCATCATCCCGTAGCTCACCCGGCTCATCAAGTCTTCACCAAAACGGACCTGAGGATTCATCATGACCTCCGTCGTCAGGACCGCGCCGGTCCTTAAATCGCAGAGGTGAGCGGCAACCGTTGTGGAACCGACATCGATGGCTAAACCATAAACTCCTTCCGCATAGCCCGCTTGGATTCGTAGCACTTCAGCGTCTTGCCAAAGGCTCAGGGTAACGGCGCCCCTGCCGTCACGTAAAGCCGGCTGCAACCCGGGCAGGAGCACAGGGTCAATCGTGATGCCATTCAGTCCCCACTGTTTGGCCATGGCCTCCTGAAGGCGCTCCCAGTCGCCCCGGGGGTCGTCCAATCTAGCCAGGTCACACTCAACGTATAGCTGTCTCACGGCAGGCTGAACCTCGATCGCACGCTGGGTGGCGGCCTTGGCGATGACCTGTTTATGGGCTTGGCTTTCTTCAGGTACGGTGACCAACAAGTCCCCCGAGACCTGAGCCGCACACGCCAGGCGGCGGCCCTTCGACTCATGTCTTTCCCAGTACGCCGCTTCGCGACCTTCGATGGGGGAGAGGTGATGACGGATAGAGGTGACGGCATGTTTTGCAAAGGATCCTTCTTCAACCATGATCTGACACTTGCCACAGGTCTGCCGGCCTCCACAAATCGACTCCAACTCTACCCCTAACATGCGCGCGCCTTCCAGCAAGTTGGTCCCCTGAGGAATCTCCCCGCGCAGCCCCGAAGGCAGCAAGATGACGCGACACACGTGGTTCTTGGGCTCCAGCATGAAGGTCGCTTTAGTAAACCCCCTGTGGGATGGCCTTCTTGCGAAGGGCCATATAATCTCTCAGTCTCTCTTCAACGGCCGGCTCCAGCAGCGGTGGCTCGTAGGCTGCGAGCAAGTCCTTAACCTTTTTATGGGCACGACGATAACTGTCCTGGCTTCCATTTTCCTGCCACTTCTCGGCTGAGTTGTAATCAAATAACTCAGCACGATAGAACGCCGTGCGGAAGTGCCGCAGGGTGTGTTCAGTCCCTAAATGGTGGCCACCGGGTTGCACCTCCGCAATAGCATCCAGAGCCAGGGAGTCGTCAGATAAGTCTAACCCCTTAGCCCAGGTGTGGAACATGCCAAGCACTTCACAATCCAGCGCAAACTTTCCATAGCCGGAGACCAGCCCATTTTCCAACCAGCCTGCGGCATGCAAGACAAAATTGGTGCGAGCCAGAACCGTCGGAAGCATGACCATAACCGATTCGTAACCTGCCTGAGCATCTGGAATTTTTGAGCTGGAAAACATTCCTCCCCCACGAAAAGGCAAGCGATAGCGCCGAGCCAGCTGGGCGCTCACATAAAGTCCCAGTTGGCTTTCGGGAGAACCAAAGACCGGCGCCCCGCTCTGAAGATCAATGTTAGTCAGGAATGAGCCATAAACCACAGGAGTCCCCGGCTCGATCATCTGAGTGAAGACAATGCCTGCCAGCGCTTCTGCATTCTGCTGCGCAACCGTACCGGCGATCGTGGTGGGTCCCATCGCTCCCGCCAGTATGAAGGGGGTGATGATCAGCGCCTGCCTGGCTCGAGCGTAAACTTTGATGGCGCCCAGCATGCGTTCATCGAACCGGCGTGGGCTGCTGACATTAATCAGTGAGAGCACAGCGGGTTGCTGGCGCACGACCTCGCTCCCAAACACAATCTCGGCCATAGCCACCGTGTCGGCTGCGTTCTCCGCCGACGTGACCGAACCCATGAAGGCTTTGTCGCTGTACTTGATGTGACTGAACACCATGTCCAGATGCCGCGTCGCAACAGGTTCATCCGTCGGCTCGACCACAGTCCCGCCTGAGTGGTGTATATAAGGACATAGGTACGCCAGTTTGACAAAATTGATAAAATCCGCCAGTGTGGCTTCGCGCCGCCGCTCTTCCAGGTCCAGGACGTAGGGAGGACCATACACGGGAGCAAAAACCATTGAGTTGCCCCCAAGGACGATATTATTTTCGGGATTGCGCGCTAACTGGGTAAACTGGCTCGGCGCCTTGCCCACATATTCATGGACCAAGCCAGGCTCAAAGGTCACCACGTCCCCTTGCAACTTGGCGCCGTGCTCTTTCAGAATGGAGCGGGACTCTTCATCATAAAAGGCGATGCCAAATTCGGAGAGAATGCGCATCGAAGCTTGATGAAGATGTTCGATCTTGTCTTCGTTGAGCAGCTCATAAACGGGCAAGCCATAAGTAATCGGGGACATCCGGGGTGGAGGGCTAGCATGACCGGCCTTTCGCTCCCGACGATATCCTCGACGCTCCGACGGGTTGCTGTTCATATCAGACCTTTATGGAATTAGCCCCTCGATTTATCGAGGGGTTTTAGAGATTGGACATTTTACGATTTCAGCGGCAAAAGGGGGTAGCGACAGGCATTCCTGCCTGTCGAACTCGTCTCTAAAGCAGCTCAAGACAGGCAAGAATGCCTGTCTCTACTTGAAATGTCCAATCTCCAGCAACCCCTCGATTTATCGAGGGGTTGCAAGAGCTTCAGAACCAACAACCGCTTCAGCGGTTTTTCAACAGACGACAACACGAAAACGCTTGCTAACATGTCTTCCGTTTGTGGTGGCGAATGAAACCGTTGAAACGGCAAGGCGATTGACCCGGCCTAAGGTTCCCTCGATGAATCGAGGGGCTACTGAAACGTCCAAACTCGAGACCTTTCGGTCAAGCTGGTAAAGCCACTCTTAACCGGTTAACTGGTTTGCACTCCCTGACCCGATAGATCACCTCCCCGATTTAGAAAAAGGGACGGCGGTCTTGAATCCAGTCAAAATTATCATTTTCTTAATAAAACGTCAAATATTTTCAGAATTATTTCACAGATTTTCTCAATTCTCGGCCTGATGATTTATCGAAGTTCTAAGTACCCTGTACTAATGCAAAATCCGCTCTCTGGAGGGGAAAAAGGCTTCAGCCTTCAGGGGTGGGTCCTTCCGGTTTCGGGACAACCCACCCCTACACCCCTCCGGTGGAGGGGAATCATTTTCCTCATTGCCCGGGCTGAAGTGCGGGGTCAATGAAAGGGTTGACACCCTGGTGAGTCTTCGTCTTCACGATACGGGTACTTGGGCAAACTTGGATTTGTCGAATACTTGTTGAAGATTCTGGAAAGTTTTGAAAAAATGTCTTATCGTTTCGAAAGTCCCATTTGCATCCTTTGTTGGCAAACTCAATCTCAAACTTAAAACGAATTGGAGCAACAGGCTTTTCTGCCAGGACTCGTGGCCCATGCGAAAAGAAGAGACAACAAAACAAAAGAAGAGAGAATTGAAAAGGAAAGTGACCCTCAGGGATGTTGCCACAGTAGCCCAGGTAAGCATGTCTAGCGTTTCCCGGGTCATCCATGATTATCCAGGAGTTCATCGTGATCTGCGTTCCCGGGTTGAGCAGGCCATGCGGGAAATCAATTACTTCCCATTATCTAACAAGAAGCGGCTGGGAAAACCTGAGAGACAGGTCTTCTGTTTTTTTCTGACTAATCGGGGCTTAAATGTTGCGCCCCATTCAAAAATCATGCAAGCCATTGAAAGGGAAACCAGTCGAAGAGGAGATTTGCTAGTCTACAAAAGTCTTCGCTTCAATGCCGAAACTCCTCCTGAGGATTTGAACATTGCCCAAATGCTTGAGTTGTCTGATCACCTATCCTACGGGGCCCCCATTGGAGGCGTGATCCTCACTGGCCTGAGTTATCCCAACCTCATTCAAGCTTTGGAAAAGTTGGGAATCCCCTATGTCGTGCTGGGCAATAATTATGTGGGCCCTGATGAACTACCTAAGGATGCCGTCTATTTTGACGGCTACCAGGGAGCCTATAATTCGACTCGTTACTTGTTGGACCTGGGTCACACCAACATTCTTTTCATCGGCGATCCACATATCGGATGGTTTTCCAGTCTTCATAAAGGCTACTCGCAGGCCCTAACGGAAGCCGGATTGAAGCCAATTGCACAGACCAAAACGCTTTCCGATAGCTTTTATTCCAACGGCTATCTTAGCGTGGAGATAGTTTACGAAAAGACCGATCAAATCTCAGCTATCATGGCGGGGTGCGACGAAATCGGCTTAGGCGCCTGGAAGGCCCTCAACGACAGAAACCTTTCGGTGCCCAGGGATGTGAGTCTGGTCGGTTTCGACGATGAGGATTATGCGGCGTTCACTGTTCCTCCGCTGACTACCGTTCGCATTGATGTGGATACGATTGGGCGGGAACTCATTAACCTCCTATACAAGAAGCTGTCGAGTCCCTCAGCCGCATTGCCCGTGGTGACCGTTCCCACGGTCCTCATCAAGCGGGGGACCTGCAGACCTCTGGTCACGTTTGCTGAGTTTCCAAAATGATTTTTTTAGCGGCCGGCTCTTCCCATGCCGCGCTGAAGTTGATCTGTGTTGTCTTTCTTAGTTGTAGGGTGCGCTGCTTTTGAGCGCACCGGCAGGTGGTGCGTTGGAAAGCAACGACCCTACATCTCACCTAGTCTCGGTCCCAGGGAAAAAGCAAGCTGGCCTGATTGGCGTACCGTCGCATGCTGAGGGTCATGCGACTGCCTGTTCCTGGCAACAACCGGACTGTGAACGAAGACTGATTGATTGGGATCACCTGCTTGCCCCAGTCCACATTGACGAATTGGTGCTCCCCATAAGCGCCTGCTTGAATCACCACCGTCCTTGGTTTGACCGGATTGATGTTCACGAGAAGAACTGTTACAGCGTCGTTTGTCAATCTTTCCACCAGGGCAGCAACATCTTCTGGTATGCCGGCACGGCGATTTTCCGGATCAAAATATGCAAAGGCCCTCCTCTGTTCCCGGGAGGCAATCCGCCTAGCATGAGTTCCACCAGCGTGTGCACGGTTGCGGGATTGTAGCTTAAAGGATCATCCGAGAGGCGAGTATCCGGTGTGGTTGGGTCTTGGCTCATCCCTTGAGTCCTGGCGCGAATGTTGGCGAAATCCTTCTGAAGCGCTTGGGTGGGGTATTCCGGGTTATTACCTTCCAGGAACCCAATCCAGCCATCCTTGGGCAGACGTTTCAAGTCCTGGCGGTCCATGGACCAGTAGTAAACTTCCAGAGCACCATGGGAGTAAGGTTCTAAGGTATAGTGATACCATCCATGATCACCGTACATGTGTGGATACATAACCCGGCCATCAACCACCTTTTGATTCGCGTTGACTTTTTCAATCATCTGACGCCAAACATCAACGTAGCGTTGGTTTCCAGTCAGCAGCAATGCATTTCCAAAGCCCGTGAGCCCCAAGTGATGATTGTT
>QHZQ01000040.1:0-2089 GCA_003224725.1 Acidobacteriota bacterium
GCCAGCAAACCATGAAAATCCATATTCCCCTCTCGGGAGGGAAGGTGTGAAAAAAACAGACATGGAACGGATTGGACTCGCCCCTCACCCCTGGCCCCTCTCCCCCAATGGGGCGAGGGGAAAGAATATATTACAGTTAACTCCCTCGGCCCCATCGGGGGAGAGGGTGCCCGAAGGGCGGGTGAGGGGTGGTTCGGAATTTCTTCACACCTTATACCGCGCCGATCATCGGAACAATTTCGTGGAGGGCACGTGAACAATCCCGGTCTTACTTTGCGCTGGCGCTCCTGGGCGCCCTATCTCCTTAGCATCTTGCGCATCATTGCCGCCTTTCTCTTCATGCAACCCGGGACAGCCAAGCTGATTGCTTTTCCGGCTGCCATACTCCCCAATGGTGGCACCGTACCGATCGTGTCTCTGCTTGGCCTTGCCGGCATCCTGGAGGCGGTTGGAGGTCTGTTCCTGCTAGTGGGTCTCTTCACGCGCCCCGTCGCCTTCCTCCTGTCAGGCGAGATGGCGGACGCGTATTTCATGGGCCACGCGCCCCAGGGCTTCTGGCCAATTCTCAATCACGGCGAACTTGCCATCTCCTTCGCCTTTCTCTGGCTCTACTTGTCCGCGGCAGGGCCCGGGCCGTGGAGCTTCGACGCACTTCGGCATCCCGATTCGGCGCGGTCTAACTGAGAGGCTGCAACCGACTCGCGATCGCGCTCGGTGCAGCTTTCACCGATTAACCTAAAAACGGCAGTTATCCACAGAGGCGGCAAATAAGGTGACGTCTTCAAAAGGTCTTGAAGAATTGTTACCCTCGGGGTGAGGATAAAGCATCCGAAAAGCCGCCCTCTTTCCACTGGCTCTGTGCTCTCCGTGACTCCGTGGCAATCCCAACTGCGGGATTTAGGATTAAGGGCCTGTATTCTCTCAGGGCAGGTATGCGTTGTCGTAACATTGGGATTTGGATGGTCATAGGCTTGCTTCTGGCGGCCAAATACTTCGTTCCTGGAACGACAGAACAAAAGGGCACACTGATGGGGCTGGCTGGAGGCACAACGGCTCCGGGCAGTGCCGCCAGCGCACCGACTTTTTACAGGGACGTGCTGCCCATCCTCGCCCAGCACTGCCAGGGCTGTCACCGGCCCGACGCCATCGGCCCGATGTCGTTGGTGACGTATGACCAGACGCGGCCCTGGGCCCGCGCGATCCAGAACGCGGTGCGCTTGAAGACGATGCCACCGTGGTTTGCCGATCCGCACTACGGGCATTTCTCGAACGACCCGTCGCTCACCCCGCGGCAGATTGAAACGCTTTCCTCCTGGTCTGACGCTAACGCACCAGCCGGTGACCCTCGCGACGCCCCGCCGCCGCGGCAGTGGGCAGAGGGCTGGAATATCCCGCAGCCAGACGTTGTGGTGCGGATGCCGCAGCCGGTTACGATACCCGCACAGGGCGACGTCGAATACACCTATGAAATTGTGCCCACCGGTTTCACCAAGGATATGTGGGTGCAGATGTCGGAGATCCGCCCTTCCAGCCGGGCGTTTGTCCATCACGCGGTCGTCTACATTCGGCCGCCGGACTCTCGATGGTTGCGCCGCGCGCCGGGCAGCAAGCCATTCACAGCCTCGAGTCTCACCGATGAACAGGACCGGCGCGACGCCCACGCGACCGACAGCGACATGCTTCTGGTGTATGCGCCGGGCAGCTCCCCCGATCTTTGGCCCGACGGCATGGCCAAGTTTGTTCCGCGCGGATCGGATCTCGTGTTCCAGGTGCACTACACGACGAACGGCCATCCGGGAACCGACCAGACGAGCGTTGGCATCGTCTTTCCAAATGGGCCGCCGAAACAGCGCGTGCTGACGCTACAGTTGACGAACGACCGCTTCGTCATCCCGCCCGGTGCCGACGATTATCGCGTGGAAGTGTACGGCACCCTGCCGAACGACGCCACCCTGCTCAGTTTATTCCCGCACATGCATCTGCGCGGGAAGCGGTTTGACTACAACATCATTCACCCAGACGGAGGTATCGAGCCGCTACTGCGGGTCAACTATCATTTCCACTGGCAGTTGAGCTACCGGCTGGCCCC
>QHZQ01000040.1:2109-13729 GCA_003224725.1 Acidobacteriota bacterium
TCCAGGCCGTCGCCTGGTACGACAATTCGCGGAACAATCCCCATAATCCCGATCCGGATAAAGCCGTGACCTGGGGCAGTCAGACCTACGACGAGATGATGGTCGGTTTCTTCGATGTCGCCGTGGCGGCGAATCTCGATAAGTGGCATTACTTTATTCGCCGCCATGAGGCGATGAAATAAACGGCTGAGATGCTGGTGGCACACCGGCAGCCACCAGCGCATGTCCCGGCGCGGCAGCCACAAGACGCTCTTACAAACATCCTCTGGTCGCCGCGCGGAGCACGCTTCCCACGTTCTTAAATGAACACCTGTGGGTTTTTCGGCGGCAACCTGCTGCAAGCCCTTCACAATTTCCGTCGCGGTTACTTTCCGATGGCATAGGTAAACCGGTACTGTCCGGAGCCTGTTTCCACGACCACGAAATCGCCCTCCTGGTGTACACCCGTAATCCCGTTTCCGCTGGAAAGAGCCTGACCGGCCTCCACGACGCTCGCGAGCTGTGCTTTGGGCAGTCGTACCGTGGCTCGGGTGTTGGCCGGAATCTCGACGCCGAGTTCGAAGCTGCCATCCTTGAGTTTCCAGGCGGAACTCACTTTGCCGTACATGGTCTGGTGGCTGGCTTTCACGCTGGAAAATCCTCCACCAGGCTGCGGTTGAATGAGAGAGTGCTTGTAGCCCGGGGCCGCCGGGTCAATCTCGATGCCGGCCATGACGCGGTACATCCAATCACCGATCGCGCCGTAGGCGTAGTGGTTGAACGAATTCATCCCCTTGTCCTGGAATGAGCCGTCCGGCTTCTGACCGTCCCACCGCTCCCAGATGGTGGTCGCCCCCTGCTTGACCGGGTACAACCAGGAAGGGTACTCCTCACGATTAAGCAACAGGTAAGCCTCGTCCAGATAACCGTAGCGGCTAAGCACGGGACAGAGATACGAAGCACCCACAAAGCCGGTCGTCAAGTGCTTGCGCTCACGCACTTCCTGGGCCAGCCTCTTTGCGGCCACCGGGCGCAGACCCTCGGGCAATAAGTTGAATTGAAGGGCCAGTGCGTAGGCGGTCTGTGTATTCTCAGCCACTCGGCCGGCATCCGTCACAAACTCTTGACGAAAGGCGCTCTTGATCTTCGAGAATAATTCCGCATAGCGGGCCGCATCGTCCTGCTTGCCGAGAACGTCCGCCATTCGCTGCAGCAGGTCGGTGGAGTGGGCGAAGAAGGCGGTGGCGATGAAGTCTTTACCTGTCGTCGCTCCAGGATAGTCTGAACGCGTGGTGGCAAAAGCGAGCCAATCGCCGAAGTGGAAGTCACCATCCCAGATGTAATCGTCGCCAGCCCGCCTTCTCATGTACTCCACCCACTTGGCCATGCTGCGGTACTGCTCCTCCAGAATTCGCTTGTCCCCGTAGCTGAGATACAGAGTCCAGGGGATGATCACCGCGGCATCAGCCCAGGCAGCCGAGCCGGCAGCTGGATTGTTGGGGCGTGTCAGTACATCCGGAATGACGTATGGGACGCTGCCGTTCTCATACTGGTCAGCGGCCACATCTTTGAGCCACTTCGTGAAAAAGCTCGCCACGTCCATGTTGAAAGCAGCGGTGCGGGAGAACACCTGCGCATCTCCGGTCCAGCCGAGGCGTTCGTCGCGTTGCGGGCAGTCTGTCGGGACGTCGAGGAAGTTGCCCTTCTGCCCCCAAATGATATTGTGCTGAAGCTGGTTGATGAGCGGATTGGATGTCTCGAACTCGCTACTGGGTGAAATGGCCGAATGAATGACGACGCCCGTCAGGCTTTCGGGTGTTAACTCCCCCGGGTACCCGTCGACCGCCACGTAGCGAAAACCCTGAAACGTGAAGTGCGGCTCGAAGGTCTCAACACCGCCACCTTTAAGCAGGTACCGCACCGTTTGCTTGGCAGCCCGCAGGTTTTCCGTGTAGAAGTTGCCTTGCTTGTCGAGCACCTCGGCGTGCCGGAGCGTGACGGTCGCTCCGGCAGTGCCCTGGACCTTAAGCCTCACCCAGCCGACCATGTTCTGCCCCATATCGACCACCGTGTCACCCGCTGGTGTCTTGAGGATCCTAACCGGTCTTACTTCCTCAATTTTTTGGATCGGTGGGCCTGGCGATCTTGACACCCGACCACTGAGCGTCCTCAAAGCCGGGCCTGGCCCATCCTACCTGCTCCAGTCGTGCATCATAAGTTTCTCCGTCGTAAATCTCAGACATCAAGATGGGACCGGTTGCCGCCTTCCAGCTCTGATCCGTGCTGATCACCTCATCGCGTCCGCCTTTGTAGGTGATCCTGATCTGCATCAAGAGGGCGAGTCGGTCGCCATAGATGTTTCGATGCCCTTCCCACGCCAGGTTTCCCCGGTACCAGCCATTGCCGAGCAGCACCCCTACCGCATTGTCCCCGCTCGTTAGCAGATTCGTAACATCATAGGTCTGATACTGCAGGCGCTTTGTGTAACTGGTCCAGCCGGGAGTAAAAAGCTGATCACCCACGCGCCGCCCGTTGACATGCATTTCGTAAAGGCCGTGGCTCGTCACGTAGGCACGCGCCCGTTCGACGACGCCGTTCACCCTAAAGACCCTGCGCACCATGGGCACAGGCACCGGCTTCGAAACGTCCTCTTGCAAGTCTGGCTCGATCCAGTTCGCCTGCCAGTCCGATGGTTCCAGCAGGCCCATCTCCCAGTACGCCGGCTCGCTCCAATCGGACGCTGTGCCGCTCCCGTCCCAAACGCGCGCCTCCCAGTAATACCTCTGCCCTGATTGCAGCGGCGGCCCGTCGTAGGCACGGTGGATGGATTCATCCGAGTTAACGCTGCCAGAGTCCCACACGATGTTGCTGGCGGTTCGCAGGCCACGCTCGGTCCGGGCCACACGGACCTGATAAGCCGACTGGGTCACCCCTCGCCCATCGGACTGAATCTCCCAGCTCAGGCGGGGCTTTCGGATATCAATGCCGAGCGGATTTACCTTGTACTCCGTACGCAGGCGGATAAGCTTTAGCGTCGTTCCCGTCTTCCCCGAATAAGCCAATACGGGTGTGCCGACCGACGGGAAAAACCCCATCACAGAAATCACCAGCGGTAGCGCGAACACGGAATGCAATAATCTTGCAAGCATGGTTGCCTCCTCGTTACTCCTTTTTTCTCCTGAAAGTAACGCCGGATTCAAAGCTATTCCGGACGTTACTCCTTTGCTCCGCCGAGGTAGCCAGATGCACCTGAAATAAGGACCAGGAGGGCGGCACATCCCGACAGGCTGTTCTGACTCGCTAGATCGGAGGGCCAGCGAGTGACACTATTTCAAAACTTGTTCCGCCTGGCAATTTCTCCCAGATACCGAGCGCTCGGCGTGGTCTTTGACTCTACGGGTCACCCAAACATCTGACCCTGTTTATTCACTGGAGGCGCTTGCCGTGGAGGCAGAAGCCAAACTATATGCTGGCACTGGATTCTTTGTAAAATGGTTTGGTTGCGCCAAGGAACCGTTGGGATCCTCCCAATGGCAGGTCGACGGGAAGCTGCCGCGAAACAGAATCCGGCCAAAACCTGCTATACTCTCGATGATGCAACCTTAAATCGACGATGTTATCTGCACCTTCCGTGCTCATCTGTAACCAGACCTCTTCTTCGTGTTCTTCGTGTCTCCGTGGTTCATCTTTGGTTGCGGCCACAGGCCGCGTTAAGTCGTGGCGGCGGCCTTTGCGGCCTTCGCGTCTTCGCACTTTAGTTTTTCCGCTGGCGCTGGTCGTCATCCTTCGCTGCCTTCCACTCCTGGCATTATCCGATCCTGTTTGGCGGGCTGAGAACCCATCCCAGACTGGCCCCGGGAGTGAGCCTGCCACTCTCAGGTCTTTAGCCGACTCCCTCGAAAAAGCTGCCACGCAAGGGGAATCCGCTAAAGTGCGAGAAATACTCACGCAGTTACTCCAGCAGGCCAAGATGGATCCGAACCTTCTTTTGAAAGTTGGCATCGGGCTGGCCCAGCGGGAATTCTATTCGGAAGCTGCTCAAATGTTCTACCGATGTGTCAAGGATTATCCAAATCTCTTTGAAGCGCACTACAACCTGGCTCTCGCGGATCTCGCGCTGCAGAAACATTCTGAGGCCCTGACTGTTCTGAAGCACTCCCCTCATGGCACTAAATCGCAGGAGCTGGCCCGCTTGTATCTTCGAGGCAAGATCCTGGAGGCCCTTGGCCAACCCCTGCAGGCCGAGCAGGATTTGTCCACCGCTTTTTCTGGCGCGCCTCAGCAAGAGAATTACGCCCTGGACCTGGGGCTTTTTTACTTGCGACAGCGAGTCTATCCCAAAGCGGCTGAAGCTTTCGCTCGCGGGAAAGAGTTTCATCCCCGTTCCATCTTTCTTTTGCTGGGTCTCTCTTTGGCCCAGTTTCTGAGCGGGCACACCACCGAGTCCATTGATATTTGCAGAAAACTGCTAGAGCTTCAGCCGGGCTTTTCTCCCGCCCAACTGCTTCTCGGTTTTGCGTTTTACCAGAACGGCAATTTCGAAGAGTCGGAAACGGTGGCGGCGGCTGGTCTTTCCGCTGCGAATCCTCACCCCTATTTGGGCTACCTGCATGCAGCGGCGCTCTTGAAGCTCCAGTCCAAAGAATACGACCGGATGCTGCGGGAATTAGCATTGGCCGACAAAGCCATTCCGAACTGCATATTGTGCGCCCTCGCCCAGAGCAAGGTTCATCAAGCTACGGGAAATCTCGGCGCCGCCATCGCTGAGCTGGAAAGAGCAGTGACATTGGAACCTGCCTTTTCGGAAGCCTGGTACCATCTGTCGCTGGTTTATGCGCGGGTTGGCCGGCCACTGGACGCAGCGCGAGCCAGCGCGGAGTTCAGCAAGCTAAGAACCGAAAAACGGAACCGCGATACTGAATTGCTTCGCGATCTGTTCCTCAAGACGCTGACCGGGCAAGAGTGACGGGTGTCAACCATGCTGGAGGACCCGGTGGCCACGGCTTTCGGTGACCGCCTAGCGACCTAGCCGGCTGAGGCGCTCCGCCTCATCCCTCTCTCGTTCCGCTAGACCGGGCTGGCGTAACAGATTGTACAATTCCGCCATTTGACGGTGAAGGTCGGCTTGATCAGGCTTGAGTTCAGCAGCCTTCTGGAGGAACTTCAGGGCTTCCGGATACTCCTTTTTTGCAAAGAGCTTTTGTGCCAAGAGTACGGAGACCTTGAACAAAAGGTCTGATGTTTCGGCGTGTTGTGAGTTGAGTTGATGAGCGTGGCTAAGAACTGGATAAGCCCGCTCGTCTTCCTGCAAGGTGAATAAAGTAGCTCCCAGCAAGGCATTCGAAGCAAAGAAATCTGGCCGCAAAGCGACCGCCTTCTCCAACGGGATGCGGGCTTCTGGGTATCGTCTTAAACGGAAATAGGACAAGCCAAGATTGTGCTGGGTTTCAAAAGAATCTGGATCGAGTCGGGCTGCTTGTTCGAAAGGTTCAATGGACTCTGCATAATGTTCGTGCTTCCCGTAAATCATTCCCAGAGTGCTTAACTTGTCCGGGTCCGTGGGATCGAAAAGCTTTCTGCAGGTGACACGAGCTTCCTCCAGAGGTTGAGTCGTCAGTGCTTGGGTACAATCAAGACCCTGACGGGCTGCGTCGTTGTAATGTTGTCTGAGTGAAGCCGAAAGGTCGAACTGCTGTTCCGCTTCTAACCGGCGACCCGTTTTTACGTAGACGCGCGCCAGACGATCGGGAATTCGGAAATCACGCGGCGCCAGCTCAGCCGCCTTTTTCAGCCACTTTTCGGCCAGCTCCGTTCGTTCTTTCTTCAGATAAGCGGAACCCAGATAGTAGGCCGTGTCAGGAAAAGGCGGATCAGGCGCCACTCTTTCCAAATGGAGGATGGCCGAACCGATCCTTTCCTCCATCAAATCGAGGCGGCCCAGGTAATAAATCACGCTCGGGTCGGCGGCCGTTTCTCGGCGGAGTCGTTCGAATTCCTGTCGCGACTCCTTGAATTGTTGCAGTGCAAAATAACTGACAGCCAATTGATAGCGGACTCGAACCAAAGTGGGATCAAGAGCCAGTGCGGCCTGAAGTTCTACAACGGCGTTCTGAAACTGGTTGTTCTGGACGTACTCATACCCTCGCCCAATGTGAGATTGGACTTTGTCCGTTGAGGAACCCCCTTGGCTTTCCTCGCCTTCTACCAATGGATAAACCGCTGGAGGTGTAATAGCCAATAGGAAGCAAAGGACAGCGATCGATCTGGGAGCCAAGTGAACCATTTTTTGAAAAGGTACGTTGCTCATTAGCCTGGAAACAGCAATTCAAGTAACCGCAGAGACGCCGAGACCAGAGAGAAAGGCTGACAAAGGCGTCTCTAAGAGCTCATTCCGGAATAATGGCGATCACTTCCACCTCCAACAACAAGCCTTTCCCAACCAGGTCCGCTTGCACCTCGACTGATTCAAATCCTGCGTCCGGATTCGGCGAAGTGCGGCGACGTTTGCCAAACCAGTCAAATAATAGTTCATCTTGACGACGTCATCAAATTTGGCGCCTGCCGCATTGAGGCAGCGGTTCCTTTTTCGACTGAGCCATCCCAGAAGCCGATGAAGGAATTCCTAAATCCCGAGGCTGTTCCAAAGCAAACAGTTGGACCCAGGTGGTAAGCTCCAGATGGGGACGAATGAGCTTTGTTTCAGGGCAGAGCTGTGAATGCCCCGGCGGCCCAGTTGCCGTCGGACTTTGAGGCGCAGGCCAGAAACACATTCGAAAACATTGGCCAGCTTACTTGGTGTACCAATCAATTACTTTTTGAACTTCATGGAGCATTTGCTCCCATTTAGATACTCTCTCGCGTTTCCTTTTCTTTAATTCCGGGTAAAGCTTGCCTAAAATGGCGGCGGCACCGAGAGACGGGTATTGCTGCTTCAGTTCAAGAATCTGGAGCATTTCAGGGAATCGAGGCCGGTCGCCTTTTCTTTTTTCACCCAGTTTCTTTCTCCAGTAAGCCACATGGTCGGATGTTAGGTTCAGTTTCTCGCCATGCGAAATACCCAGTAGGGTCTTTCTTTCTCCAACTGCTGGTTTTATCCTTTGTTGCTCGGCTATCTTCGAAACTATTGCCTGTTCCCGCGATTCCAACTTTTCTATTTCTTTATCAAGTTCATCGTAAAACTCCAGCATTTGTTGAAAGGCCGTTTCCTTTTGGCTTTTGAGAGCCAGGAGCGTTTCCCAAGACTTCTTTATGACCTTTAGTTTTGGCTGGTAGCGCCGTAAAACATGAGCAGGAACGGAAACAGGGGTGGGGCTCGCATTTTTTCGTTTCGTCGAGCGAGGCTTTTTCATTGCCATTTCCCCTGCAAGGTTTCGAGGGATGGCTGACAGACGAGTTGGAGAAACTCCCTCTTCGGTTCGTCAGGCGAGCTTGAGGAGTCTTACCTTACTTGCGATTACCGCAATGTCAAATGAGTTTGCTGCTACGGTGGGAAGCTGAGTTTTCGGATTGGATTTTAGGGATTTTGGATTTAGGTTGATCTAGTATCGGCATCGAGCCTACACTATGTAAAATTTATCCCAGTGGTTGCGGTAATGTCTATTTTAAGCCCGGCCATCTGTCATGGGACGCAGCCAAATAGAACACTTTTATTATCAACCACAACGCGTTCTAAATCAAGGAAAAGGATCTCCTATCCACGGCTCCGTCAAAGTAAACGCGCCCGACTCCGCCGGTCTGCCAACATCGGGCAACCGGGGATGCCGGCTATGCCCCTTGTCGGAATCTATGCCGGCGAAGCGTTGGTCCCTAAATTAGGATTATAGGCCTCCTTGAAGATAACGGATCACGTCGGCAAGATCCTGTTGAGTCATGGACTTTTCAAGGTCTTCAGGCATTAAGGAAACGCTGGACGCCCTGATTTCGGTGATGTTGCTTCGGAGGATGTTCTGATCCCCTTCCTCGGAGCCACCCCGAAGGGTAATAGCACCCGGAGTTTCGTTGGTGATGATACCATCGTGCAGACTCCCATCCTTGGTTGTGACGAGGTAATAGGTGAACCGGGGTTCGATCGCATAACTCGGGTTTAGAATCGCGGTCAGGAGTTCCTCTTTGCTTTTGCTGCTGATACCGGAAAGGTCGGGTCCAACGCGTCCTTGCTGTTGCCGCGGCAGATGGCATTTGGCGCATTTGTCCTCAAAAGCCCTCTTGCCTCTGGTTGCATCGCCCGCCATGGTTAACACGTTCCGATAGTTCTCCACCACTTTCACGCGATCGTTTCTCTCGCTCTGGAACAAGCGCTGGGCGCGTTGCGCGATTGCCGGGTCGGAGTCTTGCAACAAGTGACCGCGGGCCGCGGTGTCAATCGCATTCAGTTCGATCTGCTGCTCTTCAAGCGCCTTGATCAAAACCGGCACCCGCTCCCGTTGTTTCAGCAGCGCCTCGATTGCTTTCTTGCGCCCTTCAGGAGTATAGCTTCTCCAGTAAGCCAGCAATGTGGGTGCAATGGTGGGGTTATCGAAGGCAGCCAGAGATTCTACAGCCGCCACTTGTAACTCAGGCGGCGCATGAGATTCGAGAATTCTGCGAAGCACCGGCCCGACGGACGCATAAGGCCCGCTGCGCAAGGCACTGATGGCTTTGGCTCGCTGGCTCACATTCAAGTCAGTCGCCAGCGCATACATGGTCGCCTTTCGTGTGAGTGCCGGCAGCTCGAGATAGCGTGCGGTCTCCCAGGCGGCTTGCTGTACCGGTTCTGAAGGGTTGTTCAGAAATTTCATCATCGCGCCCTCAACTCCCGGCACCCGCACTCCTCTCACCGCCGCCAGTTTCAACCCTTTGGCCAGCCCGGAGAGGGCCGGCTCAGGCTCTTTCAATTTCAATAGCGAGCTCAAAAAACGACCTATTTCGCTCGGATCATGCTTGGCTCCGATAAGAGAAGCAAGCTGGGAGACGAATTGGGGACTGCCCCGCGATTCCTGTCTCGAGAGCAAGAGTTGAAAGAACTGCGAGGCCGAATCATGGACCGAACTGAGGATGGCGATCCTGAACCAGGGATCGCCCGCGCGTTGAGTGGACATCCTGGTCAGAGCCTGCAGGGAACGAGGTCCGCTCAACTGACCCAGTGTGAAAGCGAGCTGAAACTGGACCCGCAGGTCCGGATCCGCTGTCATGGCTAAGACGACCTCTGCCATGGATTTGGACTTCGAAAGAAGGCCTTCGGAAAGACGCAGGGCGTGTTCTCGGACGCGGGCGTTAGGGTCTCTTAGAGCAGTGATTACGATCGCGGGTTCGAGGGCAGAGAGTCCTTCTAAAATCCAGAGCGCGTGAATACGAGCTTGAGGAAATTCACTGGTTTCCGCCAGGTCTCTTAACAGAGGAACCGCCGATCTATCCTGCCGCTCTACCAGCAGGCGTTGAGCGGTTTGCCGATGCCATCCATTCGTGTTCTCAAGCTCCTTAACCAATTGGGCGGTGGTGGCTGCACCCAACTTCGGTTTGAGGTCGCGCTTTCGCAACGGTTTGTTAGGAACGATCCGGTAGATCCTTCCCAGAGTATCGCCGCTCCAAAAATTCATGTTCTTTTTGATAGCCTCGGGGATGGACTCCGGCGTCTCGATAAATTCCCGGGACATATCGACGATGTAGAGATTGCCGTCAGGGGCGTTGGCGAAGTTGCAGGGACGAAACCAAACGTCGGTGGAAGCCAGAAATTCCCGGTCCTGCTCTTCCGGAGCGCGACTGGCAATGAAGCTGGCTCCCTCGAGACGAAGCAGATCGCGATGGACCAGATTCCCACTGACATCTCCGGTAAACAGGTTATTGCGGTACTTCTCCGGGAAGGTATCACCCGTATAGATCGTTCCTCCCGCTGCAGCCGTAAAGTAACCTCCCACAATCTCAGTGGAGGGATCCAATTCACGGACAGTCTCCAGGCGATTTTCCCGGTAACGCTGCTGGCGCAACCGCGTTCTCTCCACTCTCCACTGCTGAGGCTGGGTCAGAGGAAACATCCGGGCGGACGGACGGCCGTGGTCGGAGATGTCCTGGGAGACGGCTGGAACTGCCAGCAGCGGCGCTTTTATCAGGTACTGCATGGGCACGACCACATGTCGGACATGGACTGTGTTTTGCGTGATGAAGCGATTCCCCCATTCATCGAAAGTCATACCAAATTGGGTCGGCCCGGAGGCCGGTTCGGCCAGCCCTCGATCTGGCTGGAAGCGAAAGTCTGCCCCACCCACTAAGATCGGTGGGCGTTCGGGGTGTGCAGGCGAAGTGATTCGTCCCTCCTGGCCGTCATTGGCAACATAGATCCAGTTGTCGATGCCTAGCCTGGGGTTGGTGACGCGTGCCTCGGGATTCACCTTCGGGAAACCGGTGTATAGGACCTGCCGTATGTCGGCCCTGCCGTCCCCGTTCGTGTCTTTCATGTAAAGAATATCGGGTGCGCTGGTGACAATCAGTCCTCCCTTCCACGGCAGGATCCCACTAACTTCCAGAACGTTGTCGGCAAAAACGGTGCTGTGGTCGATCTGTCCGTCCCCGTCAGTGTCTTCGAGAAGCCGGATGCGCGACCGGGCCGGCTTACTCGGTGCAGGATCCTCGGGGTAGTCCCGCATTTCCGCCACATACGCCCGTCCATTTTCGTCGAAAACCATTTCGACTGGATCCACTACCTCCGGCTCGTTGGCGAACAGTTCCACTCTAAAATCGTCGTTCAGGCGGAAACTTTTTAATGCCTCCCGGGGGGAGGGTGTTCGGTGCTTGCTGCATCCGACAAACACGAACAGGAATGCAATTACCTCACATTGATGCCGAAGTTTCATTTAAAGTCCTCTTTCACACGATGATGGGTTCGTAATCTTGCCGAGGATTTTCACGGTAAAGGGGATGGTTTTGCCAGAAAGACTTCAAGGCAAACAACGCTCTTACAACAGGCCGTTGACGCCGGGCGTCAGGCCGCCTGCTGCACGATGGACAAGGTCCACGAGGCCTTCAAGGGAGGCTTCTCAGCAATCAGCAGGATGCGGTAGAGCTGGTCGCCCCAAACTGCCTGGAGCCGAGCATCATGGATCGGTATCTCTTCGAAGGCAGGCGTCAGGGCCTGCTCATCATAGAGAACCTTTACCGTGCTGGAGCGGGAAAAAGGTCCCGAGAAGGTCAGTTCGCTTTGAGCGCTACGAGTCACTTTGCATGACGTCATCAGAGTGAGAGTGACGCGCCTCACAGGCTTCTTCAGGGCGTAACTGTCTGTGACCTCAATGCAATTATCGACGCGCTGGAGCCGCAGAACACGCCTCCAGGATTCCAGTCCGGTTTCAAGTGGATAAGCAGCAGCGATATCGAGCCTGAATTCGGCGGCGCGGTCATCAGCGTAATAGGCGACCTCGCGAGCTGCGTATTCACGACCAGCCCCTTGCATCACCCCGTCGACGGTCGGAAGATTGTGATAGGCCGACTGCATGGTCCAGATCTCATACCGTTTCGGGCTAAAGGTCTTCGCCGAATAAGTCTCGACACCCACATCAATGATGACGGGCTGCCCGTCGGCATAGACGATGAAGTTTCCGACGTCGTTGTGGTTGTGACTTTCGGCGTTGTGCCCGCCCTGGGCAGCCAGATAGAGTGCATCTGCAGAACC
>QHZQ01000706.1 GCA_003224725.1 Acidobacteriota bacterium
TCAATCCCAAGTCAGCAAAGGCAAAGACGGCGGAGAGCACCTGGTTTTGATCATGTATCCGGCGGAAGGCAGGATAAGAAAAGGACGTGCTGGTAAATCGACCGGAATCGTCAGTCCAATAATTACCGCTGAGATTGGTGAGTATCCCAGTTGCCCACTTGGGTGATGCCCAGTTGAGCAGTACCAACTGCTCAGCGTTCTGGACCGGCAGCATTTTCAGCATGACCGCATCGATCAGGCTGAAGATGGCGGTGTTTGCGCCAATGCCCAGCCCCAGCGTGAGTACGGCCACCCCTGTGAAGCCGGGACTCTTGAGCAGCATGCGAAATGCGTAGCGAAAGTCATTAAGCATCGTGGTTCGGGGTTAGTGATGCGTGGTTAGTTCAATTGCCGATTTCCGATTGTCGATTAGGGAGTCCTTTCACCTGGCACCTCACACCTCACACCTATTCGTACCTCAACGCCACCATCGGATCTATGTGAGTTGCCCGGCGGGCGGGAATGTAGCTGGCAGTGAGTGCCACAGTAATGATCATCAAGCAAACAAACAAGAAAGTCAGCGGGTCTTGGGCCGTAATTCCGTAGAGAAGGCCGGTCATCAGACGTGTGAGCGCAAGCGCAGCGCCGAAGCCAATGCTGATGCCGATGATAACTGGCACGAGCATCTCGCGAATCACCATCCTATGTAAGTCTGCTGTCTGGGCTCCCAGGGCCATCCGAATGCCGATTTCATGTGTGCGCCTCGAGACCGAATAGTAGACCATCCCGTAGACTCCTACCGCCGTGAGAAATAGCGCCATCGTGGCGAACAGACTGAAAAGAAGCGTTTGGAAGCGCCGATCCGCAATTTCTCTGGCCAGATAGAAACTTAAGGGCCGAACAGTCACCGCGAGGTCCTTGTCCATTTCCCAAACCTGGGCGGGCAGTGCCCGGATCAAACTGGCTGAGTTCCGAGCCCCGCGGACAATCACCGCCATTCCACCGAACTTTAGCGGATCAAAAGGCACGTAAATAGCGAGTCGGTGCACCTTCATCCTTCAAGCTCCTGCCGAGTGGATCTTCATGCGGCCACAAAAGACGGGCCGCACTTTCGTTTGCGATGGCGACCGGAATGTTGCTGAATGATTCCCTGTCGCTGAAAGTTCGACCTTTCAGCAAAGGGACGCCGAGCGTCCGAAAATAATCGGCTGTAACGAGATAAACCCCCACCTGCTTGTCAATCGAGCCAGGTTCGATTCTTAAATACCTGTAAGGCGTTTCACCGACCATGGGTAGTGAACCCCCAGCCACAGAGAGGACTCCAGGCAGCGCCCTCAGGCGTTCTATGAGCTGCTGATAAAAGAGAATGAGTCGTGGCTTGTTTGCATATCGTTTCGGTGTCAGTGAGACGTACATCGTCTGGACATTTTCAGGTTGAAATCCCAGATCGACCATTCGCACGCGCACAAAGCTGTTGAGCATCAGTCCGGCCCCTGCGAGTAATACCAGGCTCAGGGCGATTTCGCTGATTACCATCAGGTTGCCTAACCGGAAGGACCTGACAGAGCCGGTTGTCCTCGGTTCCCTTTCTGCAAGGCGGGGTTCAAACGTAACTGTGAAAATCGATAGGCGGGCAGCAGACCAAAGATCACTCCCGCCACGACAGACACGGCCAGGCTGAACAGCAGGACTCGTTTGTCGATGCCCATAGGCAACATCGTGTAAACCAGCGACGGAAGTTGTGCGTGTACCAGATCAAATGTCCAATACGACATCAGTAAACCCACGCATCCGCCAAGGGCGGACAGTAGAATGCTCTCGGCCAGCAGTTGTCGGACTAAGCGGGGCCGGGAAGCACCAAGCACTGAACGAATCGCCAGTTCGTGCTGACGACTGACTCCACGCGCCAGCAAAAGGCCCGCAATATTGGCACAGGCGATCAGCAGCACGAACCCTGCCGCTCCAAACAGCAATAGCAAAATCGTTCTCGTACGACCAAAAAGGCCGTATCGAAGATGCAAAAGGCGATCTACCAGATTCCGCGGGGTCTCAGGGTAGCGCTCTTTGACTCTTTCTAACAGGCTGTTCATTTCGGCCTCTGCCTGCTGAGCGCTCACGTTGCGCTTAAGTCGTACGATTGGACAGTAGACACGAGCCTGCGGATTAGCGGAATCTGAACTGCTAAAAACAAGGGGAACCAGGATTTCAGGCGGCGAATTCACGTTCGAGGGAAACACAAAGCCGGAGGGGAGAACGCCAATAACCTGCAGGGTTGCCTCCTCAAACCTTATGTCTGTACCCAGAATTCGCGGGTCTGCCCCAAAGCGACGTTGCCAGAATCCGTGACTCAGGATTGCGACATGCTCATGTCCCGGTTCGTGCTCTGCGGGCAAAAATGCTCGCCCCAGCGACGGCTGGACTCCCAGCAGTTGAAGGAAGTTGGCAGAGACTGCTTCGATCCTGACGTTCTCGGGGCGTTCGCCAGCCAGCAGAGATCCAAATGAAGCGGGTTCCGACACAATCGGACCCTCGATACCTCGGTGATGATTCCGAGTTTCCAAGAAATCCAGCAAGAGAGTGGTGCCAAAGGTCTGAGAGGTTCTGGTATCGAACTCCACCACCATAAAAAGGCGGTCAGGTTCCACATAGGGGAGCGGGCGAAATAACATTGCATCGACGACGCTGAAAATGCTCGTATTGGCTCCCACGCCCAGGGCAATCGTCATCATGGCAACCAAGGTAAACCCAGTGTTCTTCCGCAGCAGACGAGCGCCGAAACACAGATCCTGGATCAGGCCCTCCACGATGCCCCTCCAAATCAGGTGAGAGACTTCAATGCAATTGCCGATTTCTGATTTGCAATTGCCGATTGAGGAATCTCTTGATAAAAGAAGCACCCCCCTCAAGTCCCCCCTTGCCAAGGGGGGA
>QHZQ01000133.1 GCA_003224725.1 Acidobacteriota bacterium
AAGATTTGGCTTCTCGGCTTCTCGAAGAAGAGGTTGAATTGATCAATAACAGTGGGGCCGCTCAGGGAGAAAAATATTTTGTGTTTTATAATCCACCGGTCGTGAACAAACAGTTGGGTATTCGCCGCTCTTATGTGAATGAGGCCCGCCGCATCGCCTTGAGTTTCCTTGGCCGAGGGCTTCAAACCATTGTTTTCGCCAACAGTCGCTTAGTTACAGAGATTTTGGTGACTTACCTCAAGAATGCGTTAGAAAAATCCATTTTGTCGAAGGACCTGATCCGAGGTTATCGCGGCGGGTATTTGCCGCTGGAGCGGCGTGAGATTGAGAAGGGTCTTCGTGAAGGCAAAATCCTGGGGGTGGTGGCGACCAATGCTCTGGAATTGGGCGTCGATATTGGAAGCCTGGAAGTTTGTATCATGGCCGGATACTCGGGCACCATTACTTCCACCTGGCAACGAGCAGGAAGAGCCGGACGCCGGTCCGGAACGGCGGCGGTCATTCTGGTGGCCAATAGTTCGCCGCTGGACCAATTTATCGTTCAGCATCCCGAATATTTTTTTGGCCAGTCTCCCGAACACGGACTAATCAACCCAGACAATCTGGAGATCCTCCTCAATCACCTGAAGTGTGCTGTCTTTGAGCTCCCTTTCAAGGAAGGCGAAAAATTTGGACACGTCGAAACCGGAGAGATCCTCAAGTTTCTGGAGGAAAGAGGTTTTGTTCACCAGGCGGATGGGCAATGGCATTGGACCAACGAAGCGTATCCGGCCGATGCAGTGAGCTTGAGGTCCGTGAGTTCGGATAATTTCGTGGTTCTGGATACGACCCGCGAGCCCAAGATTATCAGTAAAGTGGATTTCCCCAGCGCCCTGACCACACTTCATGAAAAGGCAATTTACATCCACGAGGGACAGCAATATTTTGTAGAAAAGCTTGACTACAAGGAGCGACGGGCTCATGTGAGGCAGGTGGACAGCGACTACTTTACGGATGCAATCTCTTACACCAAGGTAAAAATCCTTGAGACCTTTGAGTCGCAGCCTCTCAGGAATTCGATTAAGAACCACGGGGAAATTCATTTGACCACTCAGGTCGTGGGCTTTAAGAAGATTAAGTTTTATACGTTAGAAAATGTCGGGGCCGGCGATTTGGAGTTGCCCGAACAGGAAATGCATACAACTTCCTATTGGCTGACCCTGCCGAAATCCTTGATGGAAGCTTTACCCTATTCTGCGGCCATTCGTCTAGGTGGAGTTAGAGGGTTGGCTCAGGCAATGTGCCAAATGGCGGCGTTGTTCTTAATGTGTGATCTCAGAGACATAAGACTGGCGATTGAGGAGAATGTAGTTGGGACAACTATTGTGCAGCCGACGGAAATCCAAGGTCCTCAACGATGGGATCGGGCAGACCAGATTTTCGAGCCAAACATTTTTATCTATGATAACTATCCAGGCGGGATGGGTATGAGTGTGCCCCTCTACGACATGCAGGATCAGGTTCTCCGCGAGACGGCTCGTCTAATTCGTTGCTGTCCTTGCCAGGAAGGCTGTCCTGGATGTGTGGGGCCTCGAGGAGACGTTGGGGACTTCAGCAAACAGGTGGCGCTGGATATCTTAAACTTGATCGTGTAGGAGTTGCAACATTCCGAAGTTAAATGAGCTTGAGACAGCCGCCAATTGGCCAAAACCCTCACTAGCCCCTCTCCCAAAAGGGGCTACCTTTTCTTTTCCCTCTCCCTGGGGGAGAGGGTGGCTGTAGGCCGGGTGAGGGGTGGCTCTCGACACAGACGCTTCGCTTCCACCTTCGGAATTCGAGGGATACCCCCTTTCGCAATACTATGACCCTGATTGAGAAACTTCGAAGGCAAATAGAGATTCTAGAAAAGAATGAGCAACGGCTTAGCCCAGGACCGCTGAGCAGACCCACACCCGTCCACCAGGACGGATGGGCAGCCCCATCCAAGTCAGCCTCTGGCCCATCTCAGGATTCACTCATCAGTCGATTGGAGCGACTCAGAGAATTCCAGCAAAGGAAGATTTGCGAGCCCAATGGCTTCGAATTTCGGGAAGAAACAGAACCTGACCTGGGTGGGGAAATCAGGAAGACAGCAGCCGGCTCATTTCTCTATTTTTCAAACCAGTCTGAATGTCGATCAGAGGAAAGGGACGACAGATTTAGTTCCAGTGGGGAGCTGGTTCTTTCATTAGTGCGGCTTTTGATTGGAAGTGAGATCGAATGCGAGCCTTTCCAGGTTGCTTTCCTGGACACCGAAGCCACGGGACTTTCCGGGGGAGCCGGGACCTATGCATTTTTGGTGGGAGTTGGAGGCTGGCACGCGTCAGGCTTTTGTGTTGAGCAATTTTTCATGCGCGACTTCCATGAGGAAACGGCATTACTCTTGGCCCTGCAAGAACGTCTGACAGAAGTTCGACTTCTGGTCACCTTCAATGGCAAATCCTTTGACCTGCCACTGCTGGACTCGCGCTATGTCATTTCGCGCTTAGATAGGCCATTGGCCCAGGTGACCCACTTGGATCTTCTGCATCCGGCCCGGCGTCTGTGGAAACTGCGCCTCGGCGATTGCAGCTTGATAAATCTGGAAAAGCGGCTGCTGGGTTTGTGGCGAGAAAATGACGTGCCGGGGAACCTGATTCCGCACCTTTATTTCAATTACACTCGTACCGGCGTCGGCACCGGGTTGAGAGCGATCTTGGAACACAATCGGCAAGACATCCAGAGCCTGGCAGATCTGACTTTGCTGGTTGGAAGGATCCTTTTGGATGACGACGCCAAAGAAGATCTGGAACCAGAAGAGTTGTTGAGCGCTGCCAAGTATCTTCAGGCTTTGGGGCAGCCAAGTTTGTCCCTGGAATTCAATCAAACGGCCTTACAGAGGACCTTGCCGCAAGGGCTCCGGATTGAGGCCATGCAAAGGTCAGCCAGACTTTTCAAAACTCAAAAGATTTATTCTCAAGCCGTGGCATTATGGGAAGGGATGATTTCGGATTCGCAAGAATTCCAGGACGAAGCCTGTGAAAACCTGGCGATTTACTTCGAGCATCGGGCCAGAGACTTGGCCAAAGCCCTTGACGTGACTGAATACGCTATTGATCGAATGAAATGCGAAGAACATCACTCAGAGCCGTTCGCCAGTCTGGACCTGAGTCGATGGTTACACCGGCGAGACCGTTTGCGAAGGAAGAGCCGGAACAAGTCTTTCGTCTGGCCGGGAATGATAGGGGTAGGGAGAGCGTGAGCTCCCCCTCCCTCCGAACCGGACAGGCGGATCTCCCGCATCCGGCTCTCCAGTTGGTGGTTCACCCAGTCCGGGGTTGACGTAGGTAACATTCCCAAGCGTAAAGGTTGCCCAGAGGGTTGAACCCTTGCTTGGTAAAGAAGGCCTTGGGCCAGCGGTGATGGTCGCTCCTACGCTCACGCCCCGGTTGTCCCCGGCGCTGGCGCAAGATACTCCGCAACCGCATCCGGACCCAGGCGTCGAGCGGTCGGAAGGTGCTTCGATGACTATGTTTGAAATACTCAAACCAGCCCCGCAGCGTGCGATTGACGTCGGCGATGATCTCCTTCAAGCTATGGCCCTGAGTGCGTCGCGTCTTGGCCCGAATCGTGTCTTTGAACTTCCTGAGACTCTTCTCCCGAGGCCACTTCATCCCCCGCTCGAAGTGATAGCCCAGAAAGTCAAAGCCGCCACGTTGGGTGGCATCCACAATCCGCGTTTTAACCGGATGCAGCCTCAGACCTGCCTGCTCGGCCCACTGCCGCACCTGTTCCAAAACTGCTTCCGCTTCCGCCGGGCTCCGGCACAGCATGACAAAGTCATCGGCATAGCGCACCATCTCGCTCCCTTGTTGAGCCATTCCCTGATCCAAGGGGTTGAGATAGAGGTTCGACAACAACGGGCTGATCACCGCTCCTTGTGGGGTCCCTGCTTCCGGCGTCCAGCTCTTGGCCGTCTCCATGACCTTCTGGGTCAGATACGCCTCCAGCAACTCTATCACTCGGCCGTCCGATACTTTCTCCCGCACCCGCTCCAACAACTGGTCGTGCGGAATGGTATCGAAGTAGCCCTTCAGGTCCGCATCCACGACCCAGGTGTATCCCGCAGTCAGCAGGTGATCCACCCGTCGCAGGGCATCCTTACACCCCCGGTTCGGTCGGAAACCATAGCTCTGTTCAGCAAAGTCCCGCTCAAAGATGGGTTCCAACACGTGTCGCAAGGCGGCTTGCACCACTCGGTCTCGCACCGTCGGAATCCCCAAGGGCCGTTTCTCGGCACTGCCCAGCTTGGGAATCCAGACCCGCCTCACCGCTTGGGGCCGGTAGCTACCGTCCTTCAGCGATTGAGAGAGCTTTTCCAGGTTCTGCTCCAAATGGCGCTCGAACATCTCCACCGTCTGGTGATCCACCCCAGCCGCCCCTCCGTTGGCTTTCACTTCTTCGAAAGCGGCCCGCAGGTTCGCCAGGGCGTCCACCTTGTCCATCAAGCTAAACCACTTGCCTCCTTTGACCCCCTCTTCGAGGGCCGTCAACATCCGTTCCGTCCAGATCGAAGGTTCTACCCAGGCCCATCGAGCTCGGATCTCTCCGGCTTGTTTAGTCTCTCTCGACACTGCCGCCGGTTGTTGTTCCCTCTTTCTGTCGGTCACGTCTCCACCTTCCTGCGCTCCCTTCGCTCCCTCTCCGTTACGAGAGTTCCTCGCTACTGTGGGCGCTCTGACTCCTGTCGGCCCGGCTCTTCGGCCCTGGACTGCGGCATGAACGCCGTCTCTGTTCGCCAACAGGTCTCCCTGATTCACGTGCTCGACCTTCCGATCCCTCCGTCCCCAACCACCCCCCAGGCCCTCGACATCGATTTTGCACGCTACCCCTCATCTTGTCGAGTGTCCTGCTCGCGCAGGTCTAGGCTTCACCTTTTCCCAGCAGGCTCGCCGACACTGACAGGCCGAATCGAGTTCGTTATCCTACGGATGGATCGTTCACCTCCTGCAGCTCCCCACCCCGCCTCACGGCGACGCAGTAGCAGTTGGTTACAGGCCGGAGAGCGTATACCTGAAGAGGACTTGCACCT
>QHZQ01000134.1 GCA_003224725.1 Acidobacteriota bacterium
GAGACGTAATTGCTTAGCTGCCGCCTCTGTGGTCTCAGTGCCTCTATGGCTAACTGCCGTTTTTAGGTTCATGGTGACCGTGCTGTTTTAGAACTGCATTCTAAAAAGTCTGAATGTGATGATGATTGGCAACTGGGTCGAACGGAACTGGTTCGTCCTCTCTATCTCTCTGGTTTGGGCCGCCCTTCAGATTCCATTCTTGTCCTCAGCCTTTCGAATCGACGAACCTTATTTCCTGGCGGTCGCCAAACAAATTTCAAGTCATCCTTTGGATCCTTATGGATTTCAAATCAACTGGGACGGCGCTCCAGAGTGGGCTTTTAAGACGTCGGCCAATCCTCCGTTTGTTCCAGCCTATCTAGCCGTCTGGCGTCGGTTCTTTCCCGAGAACGAGGTTTCCCTTCACAGTGCCATGCTTCCTTTTTCTCTTCTGGCGTTGCATGCCTTTGGGGTCATGGCGAGATATTTCAAAATCGAGCCTTTGATTCCCTTGGCACTTCTTGGTGGGTCTCCGGCTTTCTTCCTGGGGAGCCAGGTAGTGATGCAAGACGTTCCAATGCTTTCCCTCTTCTTGCTGGCCATCAGCTACGCAACTATTTATGAGGAGAAAGGGTGCCGACTTGCCTTTTTCATCTCCTGGCTTGCAGCGTTCTGTTGCCCAATGGCTAAATACAACGGCCTCGTGTTGGTGCCGTTGCTGGGCTGGTTATTCATGACAGCCAAGCGAAAACTGGGGATAGGAATAATTGCTTGTGCTCCACTCTTCGCCCTCTTGCTCTGGAATGGATTTACCTGGGTCCAGTATGGAAGGCCTCACTTCCTGGCCATGGCCGCGTTCGAGAAAACCTTGACAACGAGCACGCCCCCTTGGTTATTGACGAAAGGGGTACTGGCTTCCATTGGATTGGGGGTACTGCCCATTTCGGTGGTGGCTTTCATTCCATACATACAGCCATGTCGAAACTTTATTCTTTCATCGAGCGTCTGTGTTTTCCCTCTCGCCTATTGGCACGCCGCGACCGGGTTAGGCTATGGCATCCTGTCGTCTGGGTTGTTTGCCTTGAGTGTGACTCTCTCATTTCAACTGATCGTGGTCACATTCAGTCAAGGATGGGAGTGCCTTAAGACTCGCGATCAAAAGGGACTCCTGCTGGTACTGTGGATTCTGTTCGGTATTGTTTTCCAAGGTGGGCTCATGTTCACTTCGGTCCGTTACGTTTTATTCCTGGCGCCCCCGGCTATCCTTCTCATCTTGATGAAATCCTCTCGAGCTCCAGGCAAATGGATACTTGGAGGTTCTTTGGCAGCCAATTTCTTCTTGGTAATCGCGATAGCCCTCGGTGACCGGCAAATCGCCAATGTTTATCGGGACGTAGTTGCTCAGAAGATTGCCCCACTCTGGCAGGAAAACAAGGGGAAGTTTTATTTTTCTGGTCACTGGGGGTTTCAGTACTACGCGGAAAAGGTTGGAGGCGAGGCCATCAACAAATACCATCCTCCAATTTTTCAGTCCGGAGATCTGCTGGTCATTGCCAGCTCCGCCTGGCCGGATATTCTTCAGCCTCGTTTGGCACAGGGGTTAAGAGTTCAGACTGAGATAGAGACTTCAACGCGGTCCTGGATTTTTAGGACAATTGGCTGTAATGCGGGCGCAAATTTCTATGCCAACCGGATATCCGGTTGCAGCCATCCAACACTATTGCCTTTTGCGTTTAGTCGAGACGCCAGCGAGACCTTTTGGTTGTACGTTTTCTGAAAAGTGGAGAAATTAGGATTGATTAATTGATTAAATGACATCGGAGTGTTGCTTCGGGGATTACCCGATCAGGAATCGGAACGACCGGTTGAACCGTCTGACTAGTCTTCTCTGAAGCGGGCCGGGCACGAACTTCTGCAGCCTCTTGTGTCAGTCATAAAGCTTGCTTCCCGACGCGACGAAGAGCATATCGAGGGCTCAAACGAATGCTTCTGACTCGACCCTCTGCAACACTGATCAGTCTCCAAGTGACCTCACCATCAGCAGAATGAAAAACCGAAACCTGAGACTTTATATTCTTTTGTTGGTCCTCTGCTTTTCGGGAGCGGCTGGATTAATGAACCAGGTAGTCTGGCAGCGCGCTTTGAAAGTTTTTTTCGGAGGCAGCGAGACCATCAGTTCCATGATTGTGGTGCTCGTATTTCTCGCAGGCCTTGGTGTCGGTTCGAAATGGATTGGTGGAAGAATGAGATCAATCGAATGGCCCACCAGAACTCTCGCTATAATTGAATTGTTGCTGGCGGTCACAAATTTTCTCGTCTGTCAGCTCCTTAGCCTGAATCCCACGGAGAGCATTTACTTCTTTCAGAAAACTGCCATCACTTTGGGGTTTCCACTGAGACTGGTGTACGCTCTAGGGGCAACACTCCTTTTGGCTGCACCCTGTTTCTTGATGGGGACAACCCTTCCACTGGCCGCACACGGCTGCCAGACAGACCTGGAGCTAAATGAAAGCCGTTTTGTCAATCGGCTGTATGCTGTCAACACATTCGGTTCTGTTCTAGGCGCCCTCGCAGGCCTCGGGTCGTTTGTGCCACGTTATGGGCAGCGACTAACACTGGTGTTTGCCGCTGCTTTGAATCTTCTGGCGGCCACTATTCTTTTCTTTATGTCTCAGCGTGCAACGACACCCGGACTTGCGGTGAAGAGAGAAGACCCTTCTGAACCCTCGGTGAGGGGGGCAGACTTCCGATTTGATGGATTTATCATTTTGGCCT
>QHZQ01000135.1 GCA_003224725.1 Acidobacteriota bacterium
GTGCGATCTAGACTACACTCCCAATGTCGCATCCCGAACCAGCTTCGAGTATGCCCTTTCAAACTCCTTTGGTTTTGGAGGTACCAATGCTGCACTACTCTTTAAACGCTATCAGTAGTGCAGAGCTGAGCCTGCCGCTTTGTACAGACTGAAATTGGTGCTACGTCTTATTTCAATCTCTTTTTGAATCCCCGATTAAGTGCCTTACGCTTATTGACCTTCTCCAGTCTCGTCGGTTTCCGTTCCTAAATTTACGGAAGTTTCCCATGCCGCCTGGGGCCGCGTCACGGGGCATGAAATGGGTGATTGCCCCTAACTTAAAGCGGGCAAAGGCCCTTAGGCCTTGGAGTTGTCTTGTTGGCATTTGGCCGTGCCCGCTCGGGACAACCCGAGAAGCCTTCGGCTTCTTTCCCCCTTTATTGAGGAGGATTTTCGTAGGAGAATGCTGGCTATGGAAACTCAGACGAAGGTTCTGACCCTGGATGATTTGCCTGGAATCGTGACACGGGTCGTCAATGAAACTCCCATTGTGGATATGCACACCCATCTTTACAGCGAGGAGTTTGGGGAGATCGGGTTATGGGGGATCGATGAATTGATTAACTATCATTATCTAATTGCCGAATTGTTCCGGTACTCGTCTATTACTTATCAGGCGTTTTGGGCCATGGGCCGGACAGAGCAGGCTGATGCCATCTGGCAGGCCCTGTTTGTAGAAAATTCTCCCTTATCCGAGGCCACCCGGGGGATTGTAACAGCGTTGCAAGCTTTAGGGCTGGACACTACCAGGCCGGACCTGAAAGCCTATCGCGACTTTTTTCGCGGGCAAAATCGTCGCGATTTTACGGACAAAGTCTTCAGGCTATCTAATGTCAAAGAAGTCATCATGACCAATGACCCATTTGATCCGGCTGAGCGAGCGGTCTGGTTGCGCAACCCCAGCATTGATTCTCGATTCAAATCGGTCCTGCGGCTAGATCCTCTTCTGTTGAGATGGACAGAAACCGCTCCCCGTTTATCGGCGTGGGGCTACTCGGTGGACCCTCAACTGGAGAACAAGGCCTTGGCTGAGGTCAGAAGGTTTCTGGAGGATTGGGTCAGACGCATGCGGCCGGTCTATATGGCGGTTTCGTTGCCTCCGGACTTTCGTTATCCAGATCAAACTGCTCGCAGTCGCCTTCTGACTGAGTGCGTTTTGCCCGTATGTCGAGAGCATGGTCTGCCTTTCTCCATGATGATTGGAGTGCGCAAGCTGGTAAATCCAGAGCTCCGGTTGGCCGGCGATAGCCTGGGCCCGGCGGACATGTCGGTTGTAGAACAGATGTGTGCTGAATTCCACGAGAACCGATTTCTGGTCTCCATGCTGTCTCGCGAAAATCAACATGGGCTCTGCGTGGCGGCACGCAAATTTCGCAATTTGCTTCCTTTTGGTTGTTGGTGGTTTATGAACAATCCCAGCCTTGTCGAGGAAATTACCCGTGAACGGCTGGAGCTGCTGGGCACAAGCTTTATTCCCCAACATTCCGATGCGCGGGTACTCGACCAGTTGCTTTATAAATGGCCTCATTCCAGGTCCGTCATAGCCAGGGTGTTAATTGACAAGTACGCCGATCTGGCACGTACCGGCTGGTTACTAACCGAGGCCATCATCAGACGTGACGTAAAGAAGCTGTTTATCGATAATTTCCATGAGTGGATTTCACAAATTACTCCTTGATTTCTCAAGACGTGACAGGTCGGGGAGGGCGAACGCGTCACCCTAATTCGCAAAGATCGGTAATTCTTCAGGACTGTCATGCATCAATCACAACAGTGTTTTCGAGTAACTCAATTTCACCCTAGGGGCGATCAAGTCAATGCCATTGAGCAGCTCGTCAAAGGGCTAAAGGAAGGCGAAAAACACCAGGTCCTTCTGGGGGTCACCGGATCAGGCAAGACTTTCACGATGGCCAAAGTCATTGAAGCCGTCAATCGCCCTACTCTGGTGCTGGTCCACAACAAAACCTTAGCCGCCCAGCTCTGTCAGGAGTTCCGCACTTTCTTTCCCCACAATGCCGTGGAATATTTCGTCAGTTATTACGACTATTATCAGCCGGAGGCTTACATCGCTTCCACCGACACGTACATTGAGAAGGAAGCCACCATCAATGACGAAATCGATAAAATGCGTATGTCTGCGACACGAAGCCTGTTTGAGCGTCGTGACTGCGTGATCGTTGCCAGCGTCAGTTGTATTTACGGGATTGGTTCTCCGGAGGCCTATTATGGGATGTTGTTGTTTCTGGATAAAGGGCAGCGCATCCAGCGAGAAGAGATTATTAAGAAGCTCGTCGAGATTCAATATGAACGCGACGACAGCGACTTTCACCGCGGCAGCTTTCGGGTGCGAGGTGACACCATTGAGGTCTATCCAGCTTACGATGATTATGCGTATCGGATCGAACTCTTCGGAGATGAGATCGATTCTCTTTGTCAAATTGATCCGCTTTATGGCGAGGTCAGATTCTCTTATGAACGATTACCTATCTATCCTAAGTCGCACTATGTCATGCCACGCAGTACCTTGCTGAAGGCTATTCAAGGCATCAAGCAAGAACTGGAGTGGTGGCGGCCTCAACTGGAAGCTGCCGGCAAATTAGTGGAAGCTCAACGCCTGCACCAGCGGACGATGTTCGACATCGAAATGATGAAAGAAATCGGTTTCTGCCATGGGATTGAGAATTATTCCCGGCATCTTTCCGGGCGACAGCCGGGCGAACCTCCCCCGACGTTGTTAGATTATTTGCCTCAGGATCATCTCATCTTTATCGATGAGGGCCATCAAACCGTCCCTCAAGTGCGGGGTATGTATGCCGGGGACCGCTCGCGAAAAGAGAACCTGGTCAACTATGGATTCCGCCTGCCCTCAGCCCTGGATAATCGCCCACTGAAGTTCGAGGAATTTGAAAAGAGGCTCAATCAGGTGATGTATGTTTCGGCAACGACGGGGCCTTATGAGTTAACCAGGTACGGAGGGGTTGTGGTGGAACAGATCATCCGGCCTACAGGTTTGGTGGATCCCGAGGTGGAAGTGAGGCCGGTCAAAGGACAAATTGATGACCTGCTCCATGAGATTCACCTCAGAGAATCACAAAAAGAGCGGGTATTGGTCACTACGTTGACCAAGCGCATGGCGGAAGATCTGACAGAGTATTACCGTGAAGTGGGAGTTCGCTGTCGTTACATGCATTCCGAGGTTGAAACTTTGGAGCGGATTAAGATCATTCGCGATTTGCGTCGAGGTGAATTTGATGTTCTGATTGGAATCAATCTGCTGCGCGAAGGTCTCGATCTTCCGGAGGTCTCGCTGGTGGCCATACTGGATGCGGACAAAGAAGGATTTTTGCGTTCTCGAGATTCCCTCATTCAGACCATTGGCCGGGCGGCACGCAATATCCACGGGATGGCCATACTTTATGCCGATATCCTGACAGAATCCATGAGGAATGCCATCAACGAGACGAACCGCCGCCGGGAGAAACAAGTTCGCTATAACGAGGAAAACGGAATTACACCCGAGACAATCGTCAAGCCAATTGATATGAGCCTGATCAGTATGACCGAAGCCGACTATGTCGAGCTTCCCCTGGCACACGAAGAAACCGAGTTCGAATCGCCGGCCGAACTGGAGGCGTACATCGTAAAATTACAAAAGGAGATGCGGGAGGCTGCCAAGAATTTCGAATTTGAAAAGGCCGCTCGATTGAGGGACCAAATAAAGGCTCTTAAAGAAAAAGAGATGCAGTTTCTGTAATTGCAGTAGAATTTAACAACGGGAAGAATGGAATAATGGAAGGCTCTCTGGTCTTACAGACTGGAAGAGCGTGATCCTTTGCTGGAGGGGAGGTTCCTATGAAAAAGGGGCTCTTGATATTAGGATTTTGGGTTCTTTTCAGTTTTCCCTTGGGCGCTGCCAAGGAGAAAGTGGTAGAGCTTCCTCCAGAAAAACTCGCCGAAGCCACCAGACTCACCCAGAGAGCCGATTCCATGTTGGCCCGAAAGTTCTATGAAGATGCCGTCTTGGAATATGGCAAAGTACTGAGCATTAATCCGCGAGACCCGGTGGTGCACAACAAATTGGGGATCACGTATCATCAGTTGCAGAACCTGAATCTGGCCAAAAAAGAATATGAAATGGCCAAGAAACTTAACCCCAAATACGCCGAAGCCTGGAACAATTTGGGCACGGTCTATTACAGCTTCAAGAAATACGGCCGAGCGATCAAGGCCTACAAAAAGTCGCTGGAACTGCAACCTCAATCAGCCACAGCCTACCACAATATGGGAGCCGCTTATTTTGGGATGAAAAAATATGATGAGGGCTTCAAAGCGTATCAAGAGGCATACCGTCTGGATCCAACTATCCTGGAGCGGGTCTCGAATTATGGAACGATCGTTAAGACCGCTGAACTCAATCAAGGTGTCGTAAATTTTTACCTGGCAAAGCTATATGCCGTCAACGGACAAATGGAAAAAGCCCTGGCTTTCCTGCTCAAAGCGCTGGAGAACGGATTCAACGAATTCGACAAAATCACCAAAGATCCCGATTTTAAGCTATTAGTTCAGGACGAGCGTCTCGTTAGAGTTATGGAGAATAAGCCCCCTGCCCAATTCTAAGAGCGAAAATCCTGCCTGATCAATCCGCTGTACGTTTACTTGGCGCTAAGCTCCTTCCTCCTGTAACGACAAATCAATATCAATATTTTCTTCTCTTTCAATTTCAGCGAATCTGCCGCGTAGAGCCTTGACATTGAGCTTGGCAGGAATGGAAATCAAGGCCTCCAACCGGAATATCGGAGTCCCACTGACGGGGGCCAGATAGGTTTTGGTTTCCATTGACTCAATGTTGATCGCAAGAAGGCTAAGAACGCGGCTGAGTCTGTGAACCACACCGGGATGGTCCATGCAGGAGGCTGTGAGTTTATAAGGCAGCGAGGGTTCGGCTGGCTTCTTGCTGGATGGCCTTTTGACCCAAACAGTGAGGCCGGTCAAGGTCTCCAACTCATTGTAGCCGTTGGCAATTTTCAGGAGATTTTTGGAGCCGCCCGAAATCAAGACAATTAATGCAAACTCGCCGCAAAATACGGCCATCTTACTGTCCTCGATGTTACATCCCTGTTGAACGATAAACTCTGAGATTTTTTCTACCAGGCCAATCTTGTCTGGCCCCACGGCCGTTAAAATCACGTTATCTTTGTCTTCCATTCTGCCGCGTCCCCGCATAGCCTTTTTAAAATTTGCTCTGCGTTAGTATAAGCCTTAAGATTAATTTGGGATACGTTTAAAGGGAAAAGGGGACTCCAATACAATAATGTTGTAAGGAGGATAATCTCATGAATCGGTTATGGATCGCGCTACTGTTCACCGTTTTAGGTTCAAACATCTTATGGGCCCAATTCAAGAACAAAGAAGCCGAGCGACTGGAAGCCTCTGTCAAGGTTTTTCAAGAAATCATGGACACCCCGGATAGTGCCATTCCTAATGACTTGCTGGATCGTTGTGAATGCATCTCCATCGTACCTTCCATGAAGAAAGGAGGGTTCATCTTTGGGGGTCGCTACGGCAAGGGGCTGGTGAGTTGTCGAAAAGGAGATGGAAAGGGCCCCTGGGGTCCTCCCGCCATGATTACGGTGGAAGGAGGCAGCTTCGGATTGCAGATCGGGGGAGCGGCTGTGGACGTGGTCATGTTGTTCATGGACAAAGATGGAGTCAGCAGCCTTTTAAAAGATAAATTTACTCTTGGCGCCGACGCGACCGCGGCCGCCGGACCTGTGGGTCGAGATGCAACCGCTGGGACAGATGTCTTGATGAAGGCCAAGATTCTCAGTTACTCCCGAAGTCGGGGAGCCTTCGCAGGCCTTGAATTGAAAGGCGCCGTGGTGAAGCAAGATCGAGATGGGAATAGAACTCTTTACGGCAAGGAGGTTGCTGCCAAGGATCTGGTAATCGACGGGAAAGAACCCATTCCTCGAGACGCAGAACCCCTCATTCAAATCCTTACGAAATACGCACCGGTACGACAGAAGAAACCTTTGTAACAGCAGAGGACAACCTGCATTCTTCCAACCGTACCGATGGTCGCAGTGTGGTGTGTCAGGTCCACCGCCAGGCCAGAATCAGATATTTCTGAAGGCTCCCGAAACCGATACAATTTTGGAATGCGGTGGCCTGATACCGCTTTCTGGGTTGGCGGCTTGACGCCGTCGCTGGGAGCAGGCGCTCGGACGCAAGGGCTGTTCCCGATGCCCTTCGACCCGCCTCGAGCCGCAGGCTGCCAAAGCTGTCACATCAGCGCCTCCAAATAGCCGGAACGAGAATGAGCCGTGACAGCCCGCAATCTACATGAGAACAGAAAACTTGAGTGGCCAGTTTCAATCAAGAGTAAGTACCCGAAGTCAGGTGTTCCAGAATCACTGGCAGTCCATGGAATCCCTGATGAAGCAAGTCCAAACTGACG
Source organism: Acidobacteriota bacterium (assembly GCA_003224725.1). GTDB lineage: Bacteria > Acidobacteriota > Terriglobia > Versatilivoradales > Versatilivoraceae > QHZQ01. The sequence continues at coordinate 6,497 of QHZQ01000135.1, forward strand.
AACGGGAATTGGCTCAAGGCGGTGGGTCCGGCGCTATTGCCAAACAGCATGCTAAGGGAAGATTGACCGCCCGTGAGCGTCTGAAGGTTCTTTTGGATCCCGGAACAGAATTCCTGGAGTTCGGCGTCTACGCCGCCTTCGAAATGTATCAGGAATGGGGTGGCGCCCCGGCGGCGGGAGTAATTACCGGGGTTGGGAAAATCTGCGGTCGCGACTTCATGATCATTGCTAATGACGCCACGGTTAAAGCCGGGTCTTTCTTCCCTATGACGGCCAAGAAAGTAATCCGGGCCCAATCCATCGCACTGGAAAATCATATTCCCACGATTTACCTGGTCGATTCGGCGGGAATCTTCTTGCCCTTGCAGGAAGATGTGTTCCCCGACACCGACGACTTTGGCCGCGTCTTTTATAATAATGCAGTGATGTCAGCTCGGGGGATTCCTCAAATCACCGCCATTATGGGATCGTGCGTGGCGGGTGGAGCCTATCTGCCTGTCATGTGTGACAAATTGTTGATGACCGAAGGTAGCGGACTCTACCTGGCAGGTCCTGCCTTGGTAAGAGCCGCGATCGGTCAGAAAATTTCCAGTGAAGAACTGGGAGGAGCCGAGGTGCACGCCAGCATCAGTGGAACCATTGATTTCAAGGAAAAGGACGATCCGAGTTGTATCGAACGAATCCGGCAACTGGTGGATAAAACGGGAACGCGTCCTCGGGCACCCTTTGCCCGTGTGGAATCGGCAGACCCTCTTTTTGATCCCGAAGAGGTGTATGGCATCTTTGCACGCGATCCCCAGGAAGAGTACGACACGAGAGAAATTATTGCCCGAATCGTCGACCACAGCGAATTTACGGAGTATAAGGCTGAATACGGGCAGACCTTAATCGCGGCCTATGCTCGAATCGGTGGATTTTCCGTCGGGATTGTGGCCAACCAAAAGACGCACCTCCGGGAAAAGGGCAAAAGGTTCGAGTTTGGAGGCGTCCTTTATACCGAGAGCGCCAACAAGGCGGCTCGTTTTATCATGGATTGCAATCAAAATCTGATCCCGCTTATTTTTCTCCATGATGTCAATGGCTTCATGGTGGGCCGGGACGCCGAATACAGTGGCATCATTAAGGCGGGTGCCAAGATGGTTAATGTGGTATCCAACAGTGTTGTCCCCAAGATCACAGTCATTCTGGGCGGTAGTTTTGGCGCCGGGCACTACGCCATGTGCGGCAAGGCTTATGGTCCACGTTTCATCTATGCCTGGCCCACAGCTAGATACGCCGTCATGGGTGGAGACCAGGCTGCCGGCACGCTGGTTGATATCAAGCTCAAACAATTGGAGCGATCCGGCAAAGTTTTAAGTGACGCGGAAAAACGTGAACTCTATGATTCCGTCAAGCAGACCTATGATCACCAGACAGATCCCCGGTACGGCGCCGCCCGGTTATGGGTCGACAAAATCATCGACCCCGCTAAAACTCGAGAAGTCTTGATCCGAAGCCTGGAACTGGCCAGTCTCAATGCGGAGATTCCCAAGTTTAGTATTGGGATGTTGCAGACTTACCCCCCCATTATTCCAATTCCAATATTCCACCATTCCATCCTGACATGAGGTCCGTCCCTGTCACCATCATCGAATGTCCCCGCGATGCCTTTCAAGGCCTGCCCCAATTCATTCCGACCGAAACCAAGATTGACTATTTGCTTTCTCTAATTGAAGCCGGCTTCAGCCATATTGACTTCGGCAGTTTTGTATCTCCTCGGGCAGTGCCGCAGATGCAGGACACGCGGCAGGTTTTGGATGCCCTTCGGCCTTACCTTAAAGAAACCTACCTGATTGCAATCATCCCTAACCTGAAAGGCCTTGAGAAAGTGATTCAAGCTGGAGGGATTCGTTGTGCCGGCTACCCGCTTTCGATTTCAAATACCTTTCAGCAACGAAACCTGCATCAAGACCTGGAGCAATCCTGGAAGGTCCTGGATGATCTCATTGCCCGAGCCCGAGATGCCCAAATCGACCTGGTAGTTTACCTCTCCATGGCGTTTGGAAATCCTTATGGAGAAACCTGGTCCGCTGATCGGGTCCTAACATTTGTTGAAAAGCTGGTGGAAAGGGGAGTTCAACAAGTTTCTTTGGCCGACACGGTGGGTCTGGCCAAAGCTCAGGAAGTTCATGACGTCTTTGTGGCCTGTTTGAAAAAATTTCCCGCAATTCATTTCGGAGCCCATCTGCATAGCCGGCCGGAGCGCTGGGAGCAACCCGTGCTGGCAGCCTACGAAGCTGGCTGTCGTCGTTTTGACGGGGCCCTGCTTGGCATCGGCGGATGCCCCTTTGCTGAAGATGAATTGGTCGGCAATATCCCGACTGAAAGAGTCGTTCACCATTTCAATCAGATGGGTGTCGATACCGGGTTAGACGAACCAGCCATTCAGAAGCCTCTGGCCAAGGCCCGCGAGATACTCGAACGGTTTGGGAAAAATGGAAAGATGGAATAATGGAATTTTGGAATGATGGGAATACAAGGTCAACCTGTCAAGGGAGGGAAGTCTGACTATGAACACCATCCGCACCGAATTGGAAGATCGTTGGGCCTGGATTTTTTTAAATCGCCCGGACAAACGAAATGCGCTCAGTGCTGAGCTGATTGCCGAATTGAACCAGACGCTGGCAGATTTTGAAGACGGAGCAGAGCAACGCGTCTTGATCATCACCGGAGAAGGGAAGGCCTTTTGTTCCGGACTCGACCTGGAAGAGCTGCAGCAGATGAATCGGAAAAGCTATGAAGAGAGT
>QHZQ01000703.1 GCA_003224725.1 Acidobacteriota bacterium
TGTGCAGCGGCACGGCCAGAACGCCACGCGAACCACCCTGTTGGCCGATTTCCGTTCAGGCCAATACGACATCATTCACTATGCGGGTCATGCGTTCTTCGATCCGGTCAGCCCTGAGCGCAGCGGTATCCTTTGTCATAATCGGCAAGTCTTGAGCGGCGCGGACCTGGTAGGACTGGGAAACCTTCCCAGCCTCGTCTTCTTCAACGCCTGCGAGGCTGGACGCATTCGCCGCGGGACAGAAAAAAAGAAAAACGAATTGGCCATTCCAAAGCGTGTAGAGCGCACTGTAAGTCTGGCTGAAGCCTTTCTGCGAGGAGGAATAGCCAATTACCTGAGAACCTATTGGCCGGTAGGTGATGAGGCCGCGGAGAAGTTTGCTTAGAGTTTTTATACCGAGCTGCCCATCGGTCAGGCGCTCCAAAAAGGGCGCAATGCAGTCCAGGACCTGCAGTCGGTGGACTGGGCCGATTACATCCATTACGGCAATCCCTACTTCACAGTTAAGAGCAGACAGTGATAAGAGAAGGCATTGTCAATCGGTAAAGAGGGCGCTGTGCAGGGCAAGATGGGAATTAGAACGAAAGTGCAGTGTGGAGGCACTCTCCGACCGGCGGTGAAAAGTTGGTGGTTTACAGTCCCTGTTTTCTGTTAAACCCGGGCTGGTCGCCGCGGGGAGCGCGCCTCCACATTCTTTAGGGAAACAGTCCTCTAACTTTGCTGGCATCCGCCACGCGCCCGACGGCCTGGACATAGGCGGCAGTGCGCGTGTTGATTTTGTGCTTTTGAGAAAGGTCGTGGACTTCCTTGAAGCCCCGTACCATGATCTTTTCCAGTTGATTGTTAACTTCACCTTCGGTCCAGAAAAGCCCTTGCAGATCCTGGACCCATTCAAAGTAGGAGACGATAACGCCACCGGCATTGCAGAGGATATCGGGGATGAGAAAGCTGCCATTTTTTAAGAGAACTTCATCGGCGCCAGGCGTAATGGCGGCGTTCGCCGCCTCGGCCACAATGGTCGCATTGATCCTGACAGCATTTCCCAGGGTAACTTGGTTTTCCAAAGCCGCGGGAACCAGCACGTCACATTTCAGCTCCAGGAGCTCTGCATTGGAAATCGGTTCGGTCCCTTTAAGTCCTTCCAAAGCCTTGGTCCTTTGTTTGTGCTGAATAGCTTCGTTGACATCGATACCCCTAAGATTGATGACACCTCCGCGAGAATCGCTCAGGGCAATGATCCTGGCGCCATCTTCCTGCAATAGCCGGGCGGTGGTATGGCCAACAGCTCCAAAGCCCTGAATGACGACTTTGGCATTGTTTACGTGAATGTGCTTAACTTTGCAGGCTTCACGAATCACATACCAGCACCCTCTGGCCGTCGCTTTACGGGCTTGCCGGTAACTACTCCCAGGATGGAATGGCCAACGGTCATGGAATAGGTATCCATGATCCAGGCCATCGTCTGGGAATCTGTGTTGACATCCGGAGCTGGAATATCCCGGTCTGGGCCAATCATTACCAGAATCTCAGAAGCGTAACGCCGGGTGAGACGTTCCAGTTCGCCTTGAGACATGCTCTTGGGATCGCAAACCACTCCGCCCTTTCCCCCTCCATAAGGAATATTGACTGTGGCGCATTTCCAGGTCATGAGGAAAGCCAGGGCCTTCATCTGGTCCAAGGTTACTTCGGGATGATAGCGAATTCCTCCTTTGGCTGGCCCTCGCGCAATGTTGTGCTGAACGCGATAACCCTCAAAAACTCGAATCTCCCCGCTGTCCATTCGCACCGGGATCGAGACAATCAATTGTCGCTTAGGTTGAATCATGACCTCCCGAACATCCCTGGGAAGTCGTATGACATCGGCCGCCGTTTCGAAGCGAGTTTTGGCAATCTCAAACAGATTTAGAGTTTCCTTCACCATAGCGGATCTGTTTAAACTTATTAAGGCAATTGGAAGAGCAAAAATATTTGGTTTGCCCGGCAAAGGATTCGTGCAGAGAAGTGGCAACGTCCACATAGGTGCCGCACACCGGGTCTTTCTCCATTTTCCCCTGCTTGACAGCCCGGCCTCGCGAGGAACTCTGAGGCTCAGAACGGTCAAAGCTGGGTTGGGAGAACATCGCTGGCAATAGCGCTCGGAGGATGTAGCGAACGAAATAAAAAAGCACCAAAAAGGCCAGAATCTGAAATAGAAATCTCATTTAAAAGAGGCTTTGCCGTGGGTTGGCGTCGGACTTACTACCTTGAGCGATCATAGTTTGAAGAGTGGAAATTGAAGGGTTATTGGGATCTATGCTTATGAGACGTTTCAGTGCTTCGCTGGCTGCCTGAACGTCTTTTTTCCCCTGCAGATTCACGATGACCAGGTTGTGCAAAGATTGGATGTGGTGCGGGTCTAATTGCAAGGACCGATTGAACTGGGCAATGGCTTCGTCAGGTTTGCCAGTATAGAAAAGGGCTGTTCCCAGATCGGTACTGATATCAGGGTTATTAGGCTCAAGGGCCATAGCGCGCCTATAATAAGGGATGGCCTCGTCATGTCGGCCCGCATCGTAAAGCTTGTTAGCCAGTTCCGTAAGCAATACCAGATTGTTGGGAGCAGACTCTACTGCCTTCTTCAAGTTCTCAAAGTCCGCTTGAGTGGTGATGGTCGGATGCCCTTGGGGCGAGCCAGTCCCTCCCCGAGGCTGCGGTAAGCGCGACTCTTGTGTACTATTGCGCTCCTGGATTGGCTCTCTCATTTGCTTCCAGTTCGTCTGGATGCCGATCATGTATCCGATTAGCCCTCCCAGAATGAGACCAATAACGCCAGTGTAAAGACTCTCCTTTTTCAACTCAAAAATCCCACTTTACTCTTTGTTTAAAATAGTGGCGTAATGCTCTATGGTTACTTGGTGGCGAAGAAGTTTAAACTTGGGTCAAATTTGTTAAGCTGCCATCCCCTCACCCCCAGCCCCTCTCCCAATGGGAGAGGGTGGCCGAAGGCCGGGTGAGGGGTCCGTGGCCGATAGAGACGCACTCGTCGGCGCTCTAACGTTGCTTGCTATCATTAGCGACGAAAAAAAGTCTAACAACCGGTCTCGTGAGGTGTCAAGGAGAAAGGGCAGGAGAAGGCAAGGGTCTGTTTGGCGAATAGTTCTGAGAAAGAAATGAAAGCCATCATCTTTCGCCCGATCTCCGCCGGTTTCTAATTTCACAGCTTCTAACGCATTACAGGAGAAGGCAAGAGTCTGTTTGGCGAATAGTTCTGAGAAAGTAATGAAAGCCATCATCTTTCGCACTCATGGGGGGGCAGATCAGCTTGAATTGGCCGAGACCCCGGTGCCAAGCATCCGCCCCACCGAGGTCCTGGTAGAAGTCCGGGCCTGCGCTCTGAATCATCTTGATTTGTGGACACTCCAGGGGTTGCCGGGGCTCAAAGTCGAAATGCCACATATTCTGGGTAACGACATCGCGGGGATTATTAAGAAGGTTGGGAGCGAGGTCGGCAGCGTTAAGGTTGGCGATCCCGTGATTTTGGCGCCGGGGCTGAGTTGTGGGCATTGCGCTCAATGCCTTTCCGGCCAGGACAATCTGTGCCCCTCATACGACATTATTGGGCATCAGTCAAACGGTGGATTGGCGGAATATGTCAAGATTCCCGCTATGAATGCGTTCCCATTGCCCAACTCCCTCAGCTTCACAGAGGCCGCGGCCGTGCCGCTGACATTTCTGACAGCCTGGCACATGTTGATAACGCGGGCCAATCTGCAACCGGCAGAGGATGTCTTGATCCTGGCGGCCGGAAGCGGGGTGGGAAGTGCCGCCATTCAAATAGCTAAGCTGGTCGGGGCTCGAGTCATTACCACCGCGGGCACCAAGGAAAAACTCGATCTTGCCCGCAGCTTGGGCGCGGATGAGGTGATCAACCATTACCAGGAGAAGGTTTCAGAAGTCGTGAAGCGACTGACGAATCGGAAAGGCGTCGAAGTCGTGGTTGAACACGTAGGTTCGGCCACCTGGGACGAGAGCACGCGCTCTCTGGCTACCAACGGTCGGCTGGTCACCTGCGGAGCGACCACCGGCTATGAAGCGCGGATTGACTTACGGCACTTATTTTATCGTCAACTGACCCTGTATGGCTCTATGATGGGAAGCAAAGCAGAACTTATCCACGTTCTAAAATTCTTCAAAAACGGCAAACTCAGACCCGTTGTGGATAAGGTCTTTCCGTTGGAGAAGACTCGTGAGGCGTTTGAGCGAATGCAAGCCAGCCAGCACTTTGGCAAGATTGTGGTGGAAGTCAGCAGTGGAAATAGATGATTCTTGACCGCGGCGGCGGTCAGGAGGTTTCCTTGTCTAAGTCTCGATTGTTTCCTTCAATTTCCAGTTTTCTTCTTCTCATCCTCTGGATAGTGGTGAGATCACTCGCGAGTCAGAATCAGGTAGAGCGGTTTCCGCAGAAGCTCAGCATTCCGGAGTACACAGAGCAGGTATTCGTTTCTGAGGCCAGGATAATGTACCAGGTGGAACGGACGAGGCACGAAAGGCCCACCTGGAAGGCACTGTGGTGCTCTACGCCGATTTTGCCTCTGACGGTCACCCCGAGAGTTTCCGAGTCTTACGAAGTCTCGGCCTGGGATTAGATGAGAAGGCTGTGGAAGCCGTACGGCAGTGGAGATTCCAACCTGAGACGAGATATGGCAAGACCGTTAGGGGGACAACTCTTGTTCCAGTAAGCTTCTGTCTGCCTGCGGATGCCAGACTGGAGACGACATCTCGGGTCAATGCGAAAGGCGGTGGTGAGATATTCCGTGTTAGTCCAGGCAATGGTGTCATTCCACCCCGAGTCGTCTCGCGTGTAGGACCAACCTACACCCAACAGGCCCGAGACGCTCATCGTCAAGGCACGGTTGTTTTGTACGTCGAAGTGACCCAGGAGGGTCAAACCCAGAACGTCCAGGTTTTGCAGAGCGTGGGAATGGGCCTGGATGAGAGCGCAGTTGAAAGTATTCGGCAATGGAAGTTTCATCCCGCCACCAAAGACGGCAAACCGGTTACGGTGATGATGGTTGTAGAAGTGAACTTTAGCTTACCTCCTCATAACTGACCTTAATTCCTTTGCTGGAGGCCGTCGAGGGGGCTCGGTCTTGGTAGCCATGGCGCGGGCCTTTCTCGCAGTGGCTTTGCCCCCCGTAACCAAGAAGGTGTGAGAAAATTCAAACCGGCCGACACCGGGAGGGCGAGGCTCCCGCCGAGCCTCATGGGCAAGGACCTTGCTCTTCCCTCGGCAGAAGGTCGTAACTTGATTTCTCAGAGGTAGCAACCCCAACCCGCAGGAGGATTTAAGATATGCAACGATGTGCCTGGGCCCATCATAACCGATTGATGATGGAATATCATGATAAGGAGTGGGGAATACCTGTCCACGATGACCGGAAGCTATTTGAATTTCTTCTTCTGGAAGGGGCTCAGGCCGGATTGAGTTGGGAAACGGTCCTCAAGAAGCGAGAGAATTATCGCCAAGCGTTTGATCATTTTGACCCTGTCAAGATCTCCCAATACCAAGAAAAAGACGTTATGCGCCTGTTGGGGAATGCCGGAATCATCCGGAATCGCTTGAAAATTGAGGCTGCGAGAGTGAATGCCCAGAGATTTCTGAAGATTCAACAAGAGTTTGGCTCTTTTGACAAGTATGTCTGGCAGTTTGTTGGAGGAACGCCCATCCGGCACAAATTCAGGTCTCTTTCCCAAGTCCCTGCCAAAACTAAAGAGTCTGACAGGATGAGCTATGACCTGCGCCAGCGAGGTTTCAAATTTGTTGGCTCCACCATTTGCTATGCCTTCATGCAGGCAGTGGGAATGGTCAATGACCATACCGTAGATTGCTTCAGATATAACCAGTGATTACCGTTATTCGGAAAGAAACCAGAATTTTGTTCTTGTTTGTGGAATCGTCGTCGTTCTCGTCCTCGTCGTCATGCTCGGCTTTTCGCTTTCGAGGACGAGGATGACGACGAGCATGATATTCCGGGATACCAAGGATCGGAAGCCTTGGTTAGCAAAGCCTTTGCATGTTCGCCTGAGCTATTCGATTCTTGGAGAGCACCCATCCTGTTTTTCATTTAGCCTGGTCATCCCATATGAACTCCTCGGTTGGTTCGAAGTGGAAAGTGTATGTGGCTGGCTTGTTCTTTTTGGCCGCCGTCGCGCTGCCAAGGAAGACATCCACCCTTAAGGGACAGGGCTCGCCGGAGATACTTCCGGGCAGTCGCGTTTTGCTGGATGCTCACAACTGTTATCCGTACCATGGCAAATGGTCAGACCGGATTGAACGAGCCTTGGGATCGGGTGTCCCGCTGGCGATCGAGCAGGACTTATTCTGGTATACCGATAAGCAAAGCGGCAAGTCCTGGTCGATCTTATCCCACGGTAAACCGGTTTCTGGAAATGAACCGACTTTGCGAACCTATTTTTTTGAGCGGATCCGGCCTATCATCGAAAGAGGCCTGCGAGACGGCAATCACGGGGGTTGGCCACTGCTGTCCCTGAGCCTGTACTTCAAGTCCAACGAGCCTGAACATGACGCAGCCGTGTGGGCGCTCTTAGGTGAATATGAATCGTGGC
>QHZQ01000136.1:0-5694 GCA_003224725.1 Acidobacteriota bacterium
CAGCACAGATTGTTTGTGCTTTCAGCCACGATGGCAGGGGTATTCGTGTTGCCACTGAGAGCGCAGATCACACCCACGGAGGAACGTGAAATCGCCCTGTGGATTCTGCGCCTCGGCGGTCAGGTCATGATCGACGGAGTAGACAAGCCTATTTCTGATCCGTTTGAATTGCCCAGCCGCGATTTCCGGATCGTGATGGTGGACATGCACGGCACGGTCACAGAGCCCAAAGACCTTGAGCCGCTCAGCAAGCTGGCGGAGGTTCAAGAGCTTTACATCCCGGCTCGGGTCTGGAGCCCAGTGAGCGATGTCAAGGCTCCATTCGCCGACGAGTCATTTCAGTACTACACCGGCATGAAGAAGCTGGAGAAGTTCCACGCCGGCCTGACCACATTGGCCTGGCTTGATATTGGCGATGAGGGGCTTAAACGCATGGCTCCGTTGACTCAGCTCAAGCATCTCCGCGTCGCACTGACCACGATCAAAGACCCGAAGTGTTTTGAGGCGCTGGTGAACCTGGAGTCACTTGATCTGAACGATACCTATGTCCTGGACAGCTCTCTGGCCCCCCTCGCCAACATGAAGAAGCTGCGGCGCCTGACCTTGGTCGGCACCCTGATCACGGATGACGGACTCAAGTACATCCGAGACGTTACCAAGATGGAAGAACTCGATCTGTACGGCGTCAAGATAACGGACGCAGGGGTGCAGCACTTGCGCAAGCTGACCGGACTGAGGCGCCTAAACCTGCTGGGAGCCCAGATCACCGATGCCAGCATCGAGATCCTGGCCCAGTTCCAGGAGTTGCGCGAGTTGAACCTGTACCGTAGCCGGATCACCAACGCTGGCTTGGCCAAGCTCCAGCAACTACGCCACCTCGAACGCCTTGACCTGCGTTACAGCGGCGTCAATAGTTCTGGTGTGCAAGCCCTCCGGTCAAGCCTGCCGGACTGCAAGGTCAACTTTGTCAATGTCACTGCATCCGAATTTGGATTACGGGCCTCGGCACCGTCAAGTCATGACGACAAAGCTGTAGCCCAGTGGATTCAGTCTCTAGGCGGACGGGTTGACAGGAGTGAAGGCAAAATCCGCTCGGTGTTGCTCGCACGAGTGCCGCTCACCGATGCGCAACTGAAGTATATGGCCAGCTTGTCCAGCCTCGAAAGGTTGGACCTGGAAGCCACGGAGATAAGCGATCTAGGCCTCGAATCACTGGCGGGGCTCACCCACCTGCGTGATCTCAATCTGAGCTTCACCTCGGTGGCGGATCGCGGACTGGCGCACTTGGCAAAGCTCAAGGACCTCCGCCGTTTGATGCTGGCCGGAGTGCGGGACGTGGGCCCGGGTTTTTCACATCTAGAAGGACTAACGCTTCAGCAACTGGACTTGACCTCGACCTCCGTTACTGACGAGGCTCTAGTTCATATCGCCAAGATGAGCCGGTTGGAACGGCTGGCATTGAGCAATTCCGACATCAGCGACCGAGGCCTGGAGCACCTGGCCCAGTTGCCAAACCTGGTCTCTCTGGACTTGCGCGGGGTTGATGTGAGCGACGCCGGCATGGCGAAACTGGCGTCCATGAAAGGCCTCCGCGAGCTAAACCTGAGCTACGGCCGCTTCAGCGACAAGGGGTTGATCCAATTGGCACAGCTTCCCAAGCTCGAACGCCTGGCAATCGTCAACACTTCCACCACCGATCAGGGAATCGAGTCCCTGGCTTCCATCAAAAGCTTGCAGGCCCTCAAGCTCGATTACACTCGAGTAACGGACAAGGCGCTTGATTCGCTGAAGCAACTGCCCAATCTCGAAGAACTGAGTCTGGACCACACCAACGTAACAGACCATGGGGCAAAAGTTCTATGTTCCATCGTCAGCCTGCGCTCGCTCGATCTCTACCACACCCCCGTGTCCAAGAGTGCCTACGAGGAGCTGAAGAGTTCGCTGCCGCAATGCCAAATCTTTTATAACGAGGAATCTGGCTTCCGGATCCGCCAGCGCCTCTAACACAGCAAGGAGTCGCGTGAGAAGATTGTTTTGGTTGCTCTTGCTGGTGAGTACCCCGCCGGCGTTATTTGGGGCTGAATCTGTAGACTGGATCCTCTCGCTTGGAGGCAAGATCGAGCGTGATTCTTCGGGCCAGATCGTGGCAGCAAACCTCCGCGGAAGCTGGGTCAATGATGTTGAGATGATGGATCTAGCTCGCCTGCCGCGCCTGGAAAGGCTGGATCTCTCTCACACGCGCATCACCGACGAAGGCCTGCTCCTTCTGAAAACTGCACCAAGAATCAATGATCTGAACCTCTACTATGCCGAGCTGATCACCGATCAGGGCATGGTTGCGATTAAGGAATGGAAGCATCTGAAGCGCCTCAACCTGCGGGGGACACGCGTTTCCGACGGCGCCCTAGAAGTCGTAAGCCATCTGATCGAGCTCGAGGCACTGGACATCGCCAACACCTCCATCACCGACAACGGCCTCGACTTCCTGATCACTCTCACCAGCTTGAAGGAACTCTCGCTTGGACCAAGACGTTTGAGCGACGGCCTGCTCGAGGTATTGCGGCTGCTGCCCACGCTTACCTATCTGGACCTCAGTGGGCCACGCGTCACAGATCGGCCTGACGTAGTCTTCGGTAATCGCACGGGAGAGTCAGGAGCAATGGACGAAAGGAAGGCTCGTGCGATCGCAGAGCTTAAAGAGCTGCGGGTGCTCAAACTGGGCTACTCGAACATTTCCGCGGATGGCTTGAAAATCCTGAGCAGCTTGAACCAGGTCGAAAAGCTGGGTCTAGAAGCCTGCACCCGTATAGACGACCGTGCCACGACCGAGTTAGTTAACTGGAAGAGCCTCAAGTACGTCGATCTGCAGGAAACCAAAGTGACGAAAAAGGGTCTCGAGACGTTGCGGAAGACTAGGCCCGATCTTCTCGTCTTGGGCCCTTGCCTGGCCGTCGGCAAACCTTCGCCCAAAAACCTGACCTCAGAATCCGGCCACTAACTGCTGAGTGGGCAGCTTGCTTACGCCCGGGTTTCAGATGTCCAGACAACGGCAGTAAGCTGCCTTGACGGAATCAGACTGGGGTGGAAAGCGGCAGCAAGCTAGCGCTTTCCAAAAATGGCGGGTCGCTCAATGAGCAGAACACCCAAACCGCAGCGAACGAAACGCTCAGGCGAGAATCTCGGTGAGACGGCGGTTCGCGGTCGGAACTTTGCCCAATCCTGCGTTCAACAGGTCATCGGCTACCGTTAGGTAGAGGTCTCCGATCGTTCCAGCGATCTTGATGTGACTGCCGTGAACCACTTGGTCTTTGCTACCTGCCAGGACAGCGATTCCACCAGTGTTCTTGTGGACTCCCGCTTCCGCGTGCTCGTGGACGAATAGCAGCACCGTGTTGTCGAGCAACGTGCCTGTGCCCTCCGGGATCGAGTTGAGCTTGGCCACCAGATAGGCAAATTCCTCCACGTGCCAGCGGCAGATGTCACGCAGAATACGCTGACCCTCCGCTCCAGTTTCACCAGGAGCCTTGCCATCCTGGTGAGTATAGTCGTGGTGGCGGGCGGCAGTGTGACCCAACCAGGGGAACCGGGCCAGGCCTTGGCACTTGGTCAGCATGTAGCTGGCCACGCGAGTTTGGCCAGTTACCAGAGCATAGGCCAGCATGTCACTCTGAAGCTTGGCGATTCGCGGCCAATCTTTCATATCAAAATCTTCTTCCGGCTGAGGGATCTTTTGATAGTGTGGCGGTAGTGAAACAATCGCGTGCTCCAGGTCTCGAATGGAAGACAGATGTTCCTCCAGCCTCAACTCATCTTCCCTGGGGAGGGTCTTACGCAACTGGGTGGCGTCCTGCAAAACGGCGTCCAGTATGCTACGCTTCCTCTGGATCCAGCTTTCCTCGCTGGCACCAAACAGGCGATCGAATAATCGGTGTGGGATCTCCTCAGGTGGCAGAGGCCGGTCCGGTCCCGCCCAACTCATGTTCTTCTGGATGGCGCCGCCAAAGGACTCCTGCGAAACACCGATCTGCAAAGAACGGAACCGGGAGTTGGCGTCCATTCTGCGCGCCAAAATTTGATCTAGGGATGGGCCTCCGGGACCGCGCCCCGTATAACGGGTACAGGTCATCAGCGCGCTCATCGAGCCGGAGTGTCCGTCGCCCACGGAACCGCCCACTGCAGCGTTGTCAAGCCCGCTCAGTACCAGCACCTTATCCCGTAGACGCGCCAATGGCGCCAGGCAGGGCGTGATGTCGTAATCGGCACCGACTCGGCTCGGGATCCAGTAGCGCTCAGGAATCCCATTACCATTGAACCAGAATACGAAACGCTTTTCGATGGGAGCTTCTGTTTTGCCACTGAAGGAAGCTTCTGTGGCATAGGCTGTTCCATTTGAGTTGAACATGGAAATCAGCGGTGGCAAACCCACCACGATGGGTGCGTGTGACAGAGCGAAGCCTTTGAGGAAACTCCTTCGAGACATCCTTCTACGTTCAGTGATTACTTGCGACATGCACTTCCCTCCTTGCCGGTACGAGCTCTCGCGTCTTGGTCAAGGCAACCAGCAGTTCTTTAAAGCGGAATCCCGAATCCTGAAAATCCTGCAAAGCCCGATTGAGCAACGGTCTGTCAGCAGGCGTATCCAGCCGGCCTGCCATGTAACGGAAGACCTGCTTCACGATACATTCTTGGCACTGCGACGTCCCTGCCAGTAACTGACCGAGCTGGCGCGGGCTCGTAAATTGTGAATCCTTCAGTCCCGTCACCACGCCGCTGGTGTCCAGATCCAGCTCAACGATCTTGGGTTTGGCGGTGCGCGCCGCAACCATGCTTTCGAGGACCGGATAGAACAGTAGCTTATGTTTTTCCCGTCGCATACCGATGGCATCAAACTTCTCGAGTCCGAGGCCGATCGGGTCGATCAGGTTATGACAGCCGGCACACATCGTGTTGTTGGTGTGAGCTGCCAATCGCTCGCGGTTCGTCACCGGCTTGGATTCCTCGACCGGCGCCAGGTTCGCGTTCACTGTGGGAGGGGGCGGCGGTACCTGCTCGCACAGGAACTGCTCCCGAATGAACAGGCCGCGGCCCGTTGGGGCGGTGCCTTCCGGTTTGCTGGTCAGCGTCAGGAATAGGGTCTGTCCAAGAAGGCCTGCGCGCTCGGCTTCCGGCGGAAACTCGACGCGGTCGAAGTCGTGTGGGGGCGGCCCGACCTTGTAGACCGCGGCTAAATCGGAATTAATGAAACTGTAGCTGGCTGTGAAGACCTGCATGAAGTTGCGATCGTTCCAAACTAAGTCTCCGACGAAACGCCTGGCCTCTTCGGTCATGGCAGTGGCCAGCTCACGATTAAACAGCGGATAGTAACGCCGCTCGCGAGCGGCATTCAACACACGGTCGAAGCGCAGCCATTGGGAAACAAATTCATCCAGACCCCCCTTAGCCTTGGGACTGTCAAGCATCCGCCGGGCCGTGCGCTCGACACCTTCGGGTGTGTCGAGTTCTCCACGCGCGGCACTGTCGAGGAGCCCCTCATCGGGCGTGGTGTCCCAAAGAAAGTAGGCTAGACGGGCAGCCGTGGCGTAGGGTTTCCACTTGGGACTAGAAGTCTCTTCCATCCAGAACACGAAGTTAGGCGAATGCAGCATGGCTTCGATCACGGCCTGGGCGCCCCTGAGGAAGTTGCTCTCGTTCGCG
>QHZQ01000136.1:5759-13956 GCA_003224725.1 Acidobacteriota bacterium
TCGATGAACTCGGTCCTGCAGACGGCATCATCGTTCGAGAGTGGCTTGCACGGAATCAAGCCCCGGGAATCACCGCGGCGGAATGCATTGGCAGCAATCCTTTCCGCAGCGACACTATAAGCTTCCGCCAGAAGGGGTGATACCGAGAGGGTCTGATATTGATTCTTGAAACCATTGACGTAGTCCTCTGGCGGGAACTGTCGGGCTGGATCTGTGCTGTCCTTGAGCAGGTCGCGCACTGTTTTGTTGTACTGGCTGTGGGTGAGGCGCCGCAACACCGCTTGGGGTGCGACACCGCTGCCACGGGCTTCTTCGCTAAACGAGATCTGCGAACTCTGCCCAACCAGTACGCTAGCGGCGAAAAGTATCGGAAGCTGAAACCATCGGGTCATGACTATCAGTTGAATTGTTCACCTCAACTATGTAAAGAGTAACAGAGTTGTTGCTCCAACGTAAGTATAAAGTTCGAGGTACGGGGGAACGCCAAGGTGTCGGACGGATGGATCAGGGCGGTGTCGTGCGCGGAGTCCCTTCTTGATTCCGTGGGTTTGAACCCGGGTCGCCCGTTGCATCAGATTCAACGACGCAGACCCACAGTACGGGTCTGGTTACTCCTGGATGTGCCCTGTCTTCGTCTGGATCAGAAAACTCTATACGCGACTGGAAAATTAAACTGTTAAGGAACCCCCCGGCACTAAATTAGTGCACGAGGTTGGAAATCTTTAGTAATTCTTTCAGCTCTTCCGATTCTTCTCCGCTCCTGCGATCCTCTTCAAAATTTCTTCCATGGTTACGACCTCGTTGGCAAAATTAACTACATCCTTTACCGGCAGTACCACGTCCCGCCCAGTTCCAGAAACCTTGTTGAGAACCCACATTTCTGTAGTCTTTCCTCCCTGCTTTTGAAGATAAGCTTGTTTGAAGCTATATCCTCTAACCTTTAGTTTGCAAATTAAATCCGATAGTTCATAAGGCATTACCGGTTAGTCTCTCCCAGTCTTTTCAGTTTGAACCTTGGTTTGGAAAAAAGGGGTGACAGGCCCGATAAAACGAAAACCGCCACCCTGCATAAGGAGGGACCTACGAGTTTGGATTCGGCAGAATTCTAAAATTGAATCGTCTTAATTGCGACGCCAAGTGTGAGGATCTCGAATTGATGAAAGCCTGCACACGCGCAATCTTCAAAAATGGGACACTTCTCAGCCACAGAGCAAACGCAACATTGTCTACGTGGATCACATCGAAGAGCGTGGCAAAGAATTCTTTAATTTGGCATCACAACAGGGGCTTGAGGGAATTGTTGGCAAGGACAAGAAGAGTCCTTATGTGAGTGGAAGACAAACCTGGCCTTGGCTCAAGATCAAAAACCGACAGTTTCAGAGGAAGGAACCGGTGGAGTTTCAAGCCTATCGGTGATTTAGCTAAATACTCCATTCTTCAAGGTATTCCGTCCGCACAGGTTCGCGCTAACTAATGCTGCATCTTCGGCGGGGCGCTCCTTTTGAGAACGCTGGTCCCCGTTTCCTGCGACGAGGCCGAGCGAAAGAACTGCCGAGGGGCGAAGGCAGGCGCGACATAGGTTCGAGTAGACGGCGCAGAAGTCTTTGGGATGGTTATGCGCGTCCCGTCTTTGCGCATCCCCAACGTTTTTGACTTTGGATCTGACAAAACATTCATTCTTCGCCGCGCTTGGGTTTTTGGGAGATCCCCGAGTCTCGGGTTTGCCGGCGAGCCGACTCACGCAGACATGTGTTGTTGGCATGTCTGTATTCCGGAACTACGGAAGCCGATCCAAAGACAAAGGCACGCGGACGCAGAGCATCGCGTCCCTGCCCTCCTGCTTTCCTGCAACCCGCCTCACCAGCCGATATGATGTACTTGTCCCTTCCAGAGCCGTCTGTCGGGACATACGTTTTAGGAAAAATCTGGCCACTGCGTTGTGCGTCCTGGTCAAAACCAAGGAGCCGAAGATCGAGTGGCGCATTGCGAAACGCGAAGCGGATCAGATGATTCGATACTTCGCGGACAAACAGCTCCGACCCCGGTTTGTATTGCGATCGGTTAATTAAGCAGAGTTCCGGGCAGATTCACTTACGGTTGACATATAACGCAAGGCGTTATAGCCTATTGACGTGATCAAGTCCTTCCGGTCGAAAGAAACGGAACAACTTCACGCGCGACGGCGGGTCAAACGGTTTCGAGCTTTCGAACGGGTAGCACAGCGCAAGTTGCGGCAGTTGGACATCGCCACCGAGCTCCGCGACCTGGCGTCACCTCCCGGCAATCACCTGGAAGCGCTGAAAGGCGACCGAAAAGGCCAACACAGTATTCGCATCAACGAGCAGTGGCGTATTTGTTTCGTCTGGCGGGACGGAGATGTTTACGACGTTGAGATTGTGAACTATCACTAGGAGGGCCTATGGCTAAGACTGAAAAGCTGCGGCCGATTCATCCCGGTGAGATCCTTCGCGAGGATTTCATGGTACCGCTCGGGCTGAGCATGAACAAGCTGGCACTTGACCTTAATGTGCCGGTAACACGCATTGCTGAGATTGTCCACGAGCGTCGAAGCATTACGCCTGATACGGCAATGCGACTGGCTCGTTACTTCAACACCAGTGCGCGGTTCTGGCTGAACGCGCAGGCTGCCTATGATTTGGAAGTGGCCGAAGATGAGCTGCAGCGTACGATCGAACGCGATGTACACCCCTTGGCTGGCTCGACTCAAGCCTCTAGAACTTGAAGCTGTCACGAGCACTCAGGGAAAATTGGAGCTGGGCAGGATTTCATCCTGAGCCGATACCGTCGGTGGCTAAGATTAAGCCATTTCAATAAATGACGAGGCTGCTGAATTCTCCTTTAGGACATCTAGTGTCATGTAATGAAATAGATTTATTTAATAGACTCCGTGTTTTGGGATGTGATTGGCCTCTATCTGAACCCACCCGACAAGGCTCTGGTCCTGTGCTGCGACGAAAAGAGCCAGTGCCAGACCTTAGAGCGAACTCAACCCGCCCTCTCCCTGGGAATTGGCTACATCCGGACCCGTACCCATGATTACATCCGGCACGGGACGATCACCCTGTTTGCCGCCCTGAACTATCTGGAAGGCAAAATCTTGTCCCGGACCGAGGCTCAACACACCCACGTGGAGTGGCTACGCTTTCTCAAATAGAAAACAGCTAAAGGTCAAATTAACCAAGTTGATACGAGGTATGCGGTTTCTCATAAAAGGCATTTCTCGACCGCTTCAATGACCCACGCAAAAGCATCTTCGGCGCAGCAAAGGTCTCCATTTGGGTGAGAACCAACGAGAGCCTTTCGAATGGATAAAAGGCAGAATCCAGGATGATAGCCCCTCTATTTCGCCGACGATCGTTGATAAGACCATTCAATAATTGCTTGACTCACAATTGAGTCAAACGGTGCAGGGTCAGGTAGCCTCTTCTGACGAATTGCGTCGACAAATTCTTGA
This sequence comes from Acidobacteriota bacterium, assembly GCA_003224725.1. GTDB lineage: Bacteria > Acidobacteriota > Terriglobia > Versatilivoradales > Versatilivoraceae > QHZQ01. The sequence continues at coordinate 9,235 of QHZQ01000136.1, forward strand.
ACGGCGCCCTTCATGCCTACCAGTGCACGTTCTGCTATGGTTGATCCCTCTTGAAAGAAAGAATCTTGCCTCACCGCTTTTTTGCCAGATTCGACCTCAATCCTATCCCAAGGCCAAACTTTGAGGCTTCCTTGGTTACCCACAATCGTTAATTGCCCGTTCAAGCCTACTCCTTGCTTCCTCCAACATAGGAGAATATGCACCGGAGCACCCTTTTCCGTCGTGAGAGCAAAGGAGGCAGTATCTTCTATATTTCCGAGTTGTTGCGTGTAGCCGAAGCAGGCTGCATTGAGAATTAATTTCTGTTGCGAGATCCATGAGATATGGTCCAGCAAATGAATTCCACTGGTGAGTCCAACCCCGCCCCCGGCGCTGCTGCGATCCAGCATCCACGCAGGTAAGGAACCAAAAAGCCCCAGATCTTCGACCAGTATCTCGTCTATAGCCATGATTTCACCAATGTCGCCGTTGGCAATTACTTTCTTGGCCTCTTGCAGAGGGGGCAGAAAATGATGAGTCATCTCAACCATGAGAACTCGTGAAGTCGTCTCCGCCAGCTCACAAAGCGATTTGCCGGCAGCAACATTTATGGCAAGCGGTTTTTCAACTAAAACGTGCTTGCCAGCCAACAAAGCAGCTGAGGTTGCTTCCTCATGCAAGTGATGAGGAAGGCAAACGGTTATCGCTTCAATAGAAGGATCATCGATCAGCGAGCGATAATCTGTAAATGACTGGACTTCTAACAACGACCGTTTTGCGGAGTCGGATTCAGCTATTGCTTTGAGGGCAACGCCTTCAATCTGAGCTATTGCTCGAGCATGTTGCTGGCCTGTGTATCCATAGCCAATGATTCCAATATTCACAGACTGATCAGCCTTCCCAATTCAGATTTCATTTTGTGAGTTTCTTTCCAGACATCGCAAGCTACTTGCGACGTCGAATTCCACGTACTCCAGCAAGTAATGATTTGAGTATTTCCCAGACAAATCGCTAAATACCTCCTCTGGAGGTTTTGGGGCAAATGCAAAAGAGTGAGTATCAAGCATAGCCCTGTCTCCGCGGACGAGGTAAATCCGCCGTTCGATCATCCTCGATGACTGCAGTCGCTCCGCCGATGGCCCAGCCCATCACGCCGAAGCCAGTGAGTCGGAGCATCGAGAAGGCGGGGAAAAATCCAGGTCGAAAGGTTTCTGTTGAGGTCCATTGATGAATCCCCAGGCTAAAGGTAGTGAATTCACTAGACGATGGACAGCTTATGCATGAAAAAATTGTAGCTTGTTTCCTCAGTTTGTGAAAGAACCTGCGCCAATTCATTGCGGGTGCCTCGCTACTAGTCATGGTGGGCTTTCTGAAGTTCTGGAGACCACGAAACCTCATGGAGATCGTCAATCAGAATGCCGAATTTCGGATCAGGAATCATTCTCTCGGAGTTATCCTAAAAGGATGGTCTCCGTTCCTTTTGGCTTCAATATTCATTTTTGTTTGTGGGAGGCCGTCCTTGAACCAATTTCTCAAGTTTTCATCCCTAACCCTCCCGATGCCTGGTTTGCATGAGAAAGTAATTCGGGTTGCTCCGGTGGCACCTAAACCCGCGCCCGAGGCGGCCATTCTAGACCTCAATGTGTTTGCGCTGCCAGGAAGTGCGGTCTTCGCAGGCGCATTGCTGGCAGCCCCCTTTCTGGGACTCTCGCCTGGGAAGGTGTTGAAGATTTTTGGCAATACGTTGCGTCAGCTAATTCCATCGATGTTGGCCATTACGTTCATGGTCACTGTGGCTTTTGTTACACGATATTCCGGTATTGACACGACCCTGGGTCTGAGCCTCACCCACACCGGTTGGGTGTATCCCCTGTGTGGTACACTCCTAGGCTGGTTGGGTGTAGCGCTTACCGGAACTGACGCCGGATCCAATGCCTTGTTTGGGAACTTGCAGAGAGTGACCGCGGAGCAATTGAATATCAGCCCCATATTGATTTCGGCCAACACCACCGGTGGGGTCATGGGAAAAATGATCGATGCGCAGAGCATTGGGTTTCTCGGATCGAGGACGGTTTTCCGCCGCCCCCTCCGGGGCTCGGGGCGATTCTTCTGCATACCCAGGGTTCCGCTTCGCGGCTATTGCCGCTCCGCTTCACCCTGGGCTACAATCCGTCGTCCCTCCGGGACTGAAACCCGTACCTGGAGTGAGTTTCCGAGTTTCGCGAAAGCTACCCAGGCAGGCCAGGAAACGCTGGCCGCCCTGGTAGTCACGAACTATTGCCTGGCGCTCATTGCCCCGCGCCGTCACATGGTATAGCGCCCCTTCAAACTGAATCCGGACCGACCTGGCCATCGACCCACTATGCACCCCAGCAAAGAAATGACAAACACTATTTAAGATTTAAGGGCTCACCCCAATCCCCTTCCCTTCATTCCCCATTCCCAACGCGGCTGTTTCATGTACCTATCCTGTGTTTAGGCGGTCATAACTATGATATGTTTGCGACCGTTTGACGGTTCTTCAGGTTAACGCAACACTCATCGGGTCTTTCCGGCCCTTCACATCAACGATGTTGGGATGGCTGTGCGCTGGGCGCAGCGGGGAATGCGCCTGATCAGCATCAGCTCCGAGATCGGTTTCATTGCCAAAGCCGGCAGTGAGGCCCGCAACGCGGTAGGCAATTTTCGCCACTCGGATAGTGGCCTGTGCTCTGCTGCGACGAAGTCGCCGCCGCAATTTTCGACATTTTCGGTGGAGACAGGCATTCGTGCTTGTCTTGTCGTTTCGAACTGAGAATGGATAGGCAGGAATGCCTATCCTCACCACGTCATTACTCGTTCCATCATTCCATTCGTTCCGATCCGTCCTTTATTAGTTGTTCTGTGCTAATCGGCCAAAATTGCGCGGGAAGGTTGGTCTATTCAGGTATAATAACCCCAATATGAATATCTTATAATTATTTTAGAATCGGCCGGGACATCGGCCAAGTTCGAGGTATAATTGGAAGGTCAAGATCGGCCAAGACATCGGCCACGTTGGAATGTAAAATTCTATATTGAGGTAGCTTAAGTCTCAGGAATATCGGCCAAAATGTTCAATTCTCCCACACAGATGGAGCCTCTATTCCCCACGGCCCGGGCAGAGCAGCTCGCCGACCTTGCAGTCGAACTTGTCCGGCAGTCTGCTGCACTCGGCTCCCGGCTTCGCGGCCCCACGCGAGAAGCAGTGATCACGTTGCTGAGGCAGATGAACAGTTACTATTCGAACTTGATCGAGGGACACCACACTCAGCCGATCGACATCGAGAGAGCCATGAAGCAGGAGTACGCGGAGGAGCCCGCCAAACGCTTGCTGCAATTCGAAAGCAAAGCGCATATCGAGGTTCAGGAGCTGATCGAGGCGCAACTCGAAAAGTCACCCGATATCAACATCTGTTCGCCGCAGTTTCTAACCTGGATCCATCGTATCTTTTATGAGCGCATGCCGGCCGAGTTCCGATGGATCACGGACAAAGACGAGAAAGAAAGGCACGAAATTGTGCCGGGCGAGCTTCGAAACCGTGAGGTTGTGGTTGGCAGGCATGTGCCGCCCACATTCACGGCTGTGAATGCGTTCTTGGAGCGGTTTGCCACGGCATTCGACCCTGCGCGACTCGGCCGCGTGCCGCGTGTGGTTGCTGCTGCGGCATCACATCACCGGTTCGCATGGATACATCCGTTCCTGGATGGAAACGGCCGTGTGACTCGGTTGTTCACCCACGCATACTTGATCAAAGCGGGTGTGGACGGTCACCGGCTGTGGATGGTAAGCCGTGGGTTTGCGCGCCGCAGAGATGAATACATTGCCGCGCTTGTGGGTGCGGACGCGCCCAGAAAGTCCGACCATGATGGTCGCGGCAATCTCTCCGATGAAGGACTGAGCCAGTTCTGCGACTTCTTCTTACAAACCGCTCTGGATCAGGTTGCCTTCATGGGCGGTATGCTTGAATTGGATCGCCTCGAGAATCGTATCACCGCCTACATCGAACGCCGAGCAACGCTGAATGAGATCGACCCGGCTGGCGCCTTCCTACTGAGGGACGTTCTCTTGCGCGGTGAGGTGGCGCGCGGGGAGGCCTCGCGAATCACAGGCAAGCCGGAGCGTACCGCAAGACGCATCGTGAACACTTTGCTCGAAGAGAATCTGTTAACGTCTGAAACTCCGAAAGGACCGTTGCGAATCGGGTTTCCGACCAAAGTGGTTGGCTACTACTTCCCTCGGTTGTATCCAGAGGGAGTGGAGCACGATATCGAGAGGGCAACGAGTAATAAACGACTTCGGTGATGACTGCATCCTCACGCGCCAAATGGAAGAGTCTGCGGCAGACCTGTTCACCGACCAGTTCTATGTGCTGGATGTACCGTCACTGACCACACTCGGCTGGGTTCTCCTGCTGCCCCTCCTTTCCTCAACCTTGTCGGTGTGGCGATCATGCTGCGCGGTTATAAAGCAGCGACGCAACCGAAAGTTTGAGCTCCCGCGGCTGATGACCGAAGCGGTGAAAGATTCATAGATAATCAGATGGTACCCAAGGCATACAATCCCTAATCCATCGTTAGGGTTTGGCTAGTCCGTGTGGACACTTCTGACAGGATGGGGGTCACTCGCAGAGCAGCTCCACGAGCACATGCACATCGTCGATCCACTCGATCAACAGCGGAAAGGGTCTTCCCGCAGGTGCAATCGCAAGAATGTCTGTGGGA
>QHZQ01000136.1:13985-15224 GCA_003224725.1 Acidobacteriota bacterium
ACGGCAACGGCCAGAGCGGCACTCGCGGTGACCGCATTCCGATGTGCAAAGAAATTCCGAACGACAGGCAGATCGGTGAGAACACGAGTCCCCACTGAAAACGCGGCAGCAATGTCTGGCTCATGCGAGCACCTCAGCTCGCCGCAAGAGGTGATGAAGACGTGCGCATCATGCCAGTTTGGTTCGTCGCGTCGATGAACAGGCCCAACACTGGGCACCTTCGAGGGCTTGTGCAGTCTTGTTGCGACCCTAACGGCATCCTCGAATGTGACGACAGAGGTATTTCCGTGCGTAATTCGCCCACGCCTAACGCGCCGCGGGCGTAAGATGCAGGATAGAAAGTAACTTCTCGCGAAGTTCGTCCATAGGTTGAGGAGCTCAATTGTGCAGATCGCGAGCGTTTGTCAGGCCATCAGTCGTTCCCGCGCACTGATCCCCTTCGTAGTTAGCTGCATCACGCTAAAGTCGGCTAGATCGCGCAGTCGAGCCAGACGTTTGAAGGCAGAAAACTGAAGCATGTGGAAATCGGCTGCTGGATTCATTTACGGCAGGTCATCATCCAACGCACGACAGCACCATCTGAATCTAGCGGCGCGCTGATCGGCCACGTTTGTCTTCTCGGAGCCTGCCTCGACGAACTCATTGTACGCAGGATAGGGAAAAATTCAACGAGAAAGAAACACAATGAAATCTTTTGTCTTCTCCCTTTCCCCCGCCCGCCCCTCACCTTTGGTTTTCACTACGCCACCTCCCACCAGGCCCAGAGGGCACCCCCCTTGCCGGCCTCGATGAAGATCAGTGGCCTGCATCAAGAGTCGGAGAATACATTCCCAGGTCAGTTTCTACATAAACTCTATTAACCTTCTTGAAGGAGGAAAATATGAAAGTCAAAAAAGCCTCATGGATCGCTTTGCTCGGGATCCTCACCATTGGCGCACTGAATTTGACGGCCCAGACAACCACTGCAATTTTGCGCGGTACGGTTGCGGATCCTTCTGCAGCACCGATACCCGGTGCTGAAGTGACCGTCACTAACACCGACACGGGCCTCACACGGAAAGTCACTACGAACGAGGTGGGAGATTATGTTGTTGCCGATCTCCCTTATGGCCCATACGAGATCGTGGTGGTGAAGCAGGGCTTCCAGCGGCTAAGCCGAAAGGGCGTGGTGCTCAATATAGGGGATCGCGTGACCGCTAATCTTCAACTTGCCATAGGGGACGTCAGCGAAACACTTAA
>QHZQ01000707.1 GCA_003224725.1 Acidobacteriota bacterium
TTCGGCGAGATGTTTTTGACGCGCTGAGCGGCCTGGTAATCTTTAGCAATCGTCTCGGATAGGCCCCGAGGGGCCGACTTCTCTAGCGGGTAAAGGATCGTGTAAGTGATTCCGTTACCTGCGTCCATGTACCCCGTGTGCCAGAAGTAGCTCCGAAGCGTAATGGCAGCGCACGCAGGACACTTCAACATCTCGTAGTTGTCACTTTCCGTCCACTCGACATCGTGCTGAGGTTCATGGCGATTGACTGAGTTGCTGTACGCTGCCACCACGAGCATCGGGGCACGATTTGAGCAATGCCCACACGTTACGACTTCGGAGAATCGTTGTTTGTCGCTCATGTTTAAGTGCGCCTAACGCCTAAGTTCAGGGGCGTTCACGCCGCCCAGCACTGTAATGTCCGGTTCCATGAAACTTGCCCGCGGCGTGAACGTCCCCGGGAACCGATTGTTGGGTGCCATGCTGCTTTTCAGGCCAGCCCAGGATAATGGCCGAAATAAATTAGGACGAACGCCACGGTATTGGACACGCCATGCGCGACTATCGCTACGACCAAGTTGCGATTGGCGAGCAAGAATAACACACCCAACAGAAATCCACTTAGCCCCTCCTGAATCCAGCCAGATACGCCCTGCTCTGTGTGCCCCCAGCCAAAAAGCACGCTTGCCAATACCAAAGTCGCTATCCAGGCCATCCGGGTTTCCCCAAGTAGTTGGGCAAGGCGTTTCATCAAGAAGCCGCGGAAGCACAACTCCTCTCCAAATGCGCCCAGCGACCATGACAACCCAAGAAAAACCATCAGTAACCCTAGGTTGCCCTTCACGCCGCTAACTTCAGAGTAGTCCGGCTCGACACCAACGAGCCCACTAATCCAAGGGTTGTAACGGATACAGCAAATGCCTCGAGCGCAATCCCAGCGAGCGTGCCGACCGCGATTGATTGCGCCATGCTGGGTGGGCGACTGAAGCCGATGGTTGACCAAGGTTCATGCCGGAAGTGCAGCGAAACCCAGACCAGCGGGAGTAACAGCACGGTCTGGGTTAGCGGGACGAACCCGAATGCATCGGCGACCACAACGGCAAAGAACGCGAGTATTTCAAGAACGCGCAGGCTCATGCGTTCCTTCCTTCACAGGTCAGTGAACCGACCATGGTGCCCATCGATCAGGTATCAGCCGCCGGCCGCTGCTGTTGGCGGCAGGTCGGCTGCATGCCAGGGTTAGGCCATTCCGCACTAGTTTCTGGCTTGACTGAGTCCCTGAGCCGGATCAAGAGTAAACGGAATTTCTACCTCGGTGACCACTTGCGCTCGTACTCCATTTCGAAGGAAAGGTCGGTATCCCCACTGCCGAGCGGAATCGATAGCTGCTTGGGAGAGTAGTGGATGACCGTTCAATAATTCCACATATGTCACTCTC
>QHZQ01000704.1 GCA_003224725.1 Acidobacteriota bacterium
CCCGATGGGACCGTAGTCACCAGTGAGCAAAGCGGCCTCAACCAGGCGATCTCGAAGGCGCTCAACCGCGAGGTAACACTTGCTGCAACCGACCAAGGCCATGTGGCCGGAGTTCAGTCGTCAGTGCCCGCTTCCTGGACGGCGACTGCCGAAGAGTACTGGCCGGATATCGAGGGTCTTGACTACCGGGACACCGTCACGGATTTCGCACTCCCAAAGGGGACCTTTTTCGACTGCGCAACGGTCCATCTGCTGACCACAGCCACGCTCAACCGGCTCCGGGACTTCTATCCGCAAGGGCGTTTCGAGGTCCAGCGCTTTCGTCCAAACATCGTGGTAGAGCTTGCCTCGGCGGAGAAGGGCTTTATGGAAAACGCCTGGATCGGCCACACGCTCGTCCTCGGGGAGGTGGTGCGCCTGCACATCACTGGCCTCTGCCCCCGCTGCGTGATGACGACACTGCCCCAGGGAGACCTCCCCAGGGACCCGGGGATTCTCCGCACGGCAGCCCAGCACAACCAGGCCAACGTCGGGGTGTATGCGGCCGTGGTGCGGGGAGGCACGATCCGCCGCGGTGATCCCGTGCGGCTGGAGTAGTTTGCCCCGTCGTTGCAAGGGACGGGGCGAAAAATCCGCTCGAGTCGCGAATCACCCAGTCTGTTCGGCTCCGGCGGGTTTGTGGCCGCTTCTATCATCCCTACAGGGGCTTCGCCTGACACGGTTTCAACCGGCTTGCGAAAAGCGCGAGCGGCTGCACCCGAGGGCGATAAGCACCGCTCGCACCCGGCGAGCGGTTGGGCTGAACCATTGGAGGTAAGCATGCCCACGATCAAACGAATCATTCCCATTCTTGTGTATGAGGGGCGGTGTGGAGCGCAATGCTGAAGGCCGGCCCGTTCACGCCGAAGTTCGCGCGGGCGACTTTGTGATTTGGCTGCATCGCGTTGCCGCAGAATTGAACCTCGTTTCTGCACGCTCGATGCCGGCTGCCAGCTCCGGTCTAGTCGTCTATGTCGAGGATGTCGATGCTCACTGTGAGCGCGCGCGAACACGCGGGGCACATCTGGAGAGCGAACCCCAAGACATGCCGTATGGTCAGCGTGAGTACGGTGCCAGGGATCTGGAGGGGCATCGATGGTGGTTTGCGACTCCGTTGAGTTAGAGTCGAGCCTGCAGCACCGTTATCCGGGCGTAGATCCCTGGCGAGCGGTGTGACCCATCGGAGGTCACGCATATGCCGGATGCACACTCGATTGGTGAGAACCTTGCGGCCGAAAGGAGGAGACGACTGGCGTCCGAGCAACGTCGGATGACACCGGCCGCAGCCGACCTGCTGCCAGAAGCAGTGGCAGGCGACCGATGCGGGATTGTTAGCTGGCCTAACAAATTAAGTTAAAGTTGTCATTTCACATTTGGGAGGAAACGAACATGGCAGAGGTGCCGAGACCAACAGAAAAACAAGCAGCGCTTCCACCGCAGGCCATCGTCATGCAGATGGTGATGGGCGCGTGGCTGTCGCAGACGATTTCGGCAGTCACCCGTCTCAACATCCCCGACCTTCTCAAAGCCTATGGGCCCCAGACAGCCTTGCGGCTGATCCAAGACCATGACGTGGGTGCCAGGCCTGAGTTTCTGGAGCGAGCCTTGCGCGCCTGCGCCAGTGTTGGCATCTTCAGTGAGGATGCCGAAGGAAGGTTTGGGCCGACCGCTTTTTCAGAGGTTCTCACCTCAAGCTCTGCGGTGTCGGTCAAGAAGCTCACCGAAATATTTGGAGGCACCTGGTGGAAGGTATGGGCGGGTTTGCCCGATGCGCTGAGAACCGGAATGCCACAGGCCAAGGCGCAGCTCGGCATGGAATATTGGGATTACTGCAAGGCCAATCCCAAGGAGATGGAGGACTTCGGTGAAGCGATGAAATCAAACAGCCACCTTTCTATACGAGGTGTGCTCGAGCACTGTGACCTGTCCGGCGTCAAGAAAGTGGCAGACATAGGGGGAGGATTTGGGCATCTCGCGATCGCACTTCTCAGGAGATACCGCGATCTGCGGGGCATTGTTCTCGAATTGCCGGACCTCATTCCCATTGCTCGGAAGCATCTGGGAGATGAGAATCCGGAGGTCGTGTCCAGAATCGAATTTGTCGGCGGGGACATGTTTGGGGAGATGCCTGCTGCTGATGTGTATCTCATGAAGCACATCATTCATGATTGGGATGACGCCCGCTGTATCAGGCTCCTCAGCAACTGCCGTGCGGGCCTGGTTGGTAATGGCCGAGTGATCTGCATAGACGCAGTATTGCCACCCATGGGGGATACCAGCGGGACACCGGCCAAGCTCCTCGACATCGACATGATGGTTTTTATCCCGGGCAAGGAACGAACCCGCAAACAGTGGGAGGAACTCTACGATGCGGCCGGTTTGAAGATCACCTCAATTACATCACTCCACGACAACTTCGGAACGAGCATCGTGGAAGGGAGAAAGACCTGAGCGCCTGAACAAGGAGGGATCGCTTGTGCGTCGGGCATATCGCAGTTGCACTCGCCGCCAAGAAGCAGGCGCCTAACACCTCCCTTGGACTTCTGCTCGGCGCAGCTATCTGGGGCGATCTCGTCTGGCTCATCTTCTTGTTAAGCGGTGTCGAACGTGTGAGGCAAATTCGAGCGAGGTAGCGTCGGACCCAGGAGCCATGAGCGTCCTGTTAACGGGAATAAGAAATCAACACCAACGCTACATTCGTTCTTCAGACCGTTATGACAAAAATTAGCCTGTATTTCTCTGCCTTGTCAGTCTCAAGCCTTTTATTGCTTTGCAACGGATGGACGGCCGAAGGCCCCCAACAACCTGGTTTGATTCCC
>QHZQ01000705.1 GCA_003224725.1 Acidobacteriota bacterium
GCTTGTCTGATTATGTTCGTACGGGGATTGCGCTCAATGCCCGTGTGCTTGGCTTCACTTCGATCAGTGCCTTTGTTGCCGCCCTAATCTTTGGTGTGGCACCTGCTTTACGAACGTCAAACCCTGACCTTCAGGACGCTCTTAAAGAAGGAGGCAGAAGCTCGACAGAAAGGTTTGGGCTCCATCGCGGGCGCAGTCTCCTAGTGATGTTTGAAATAGCAACGGCCCTGGTGCTGCTGATCGGTGCGGGCCTCATGATCAACAGTTTCCTCAGGCTGAAAGGCCGCTACGCTGGACTCGACCCGCAAAATGTCATGATAACGGAGATCACGCTGGATGATAAGCGATATAGCGGGTTTGCCCAGATCCATTTGTATTGGGAGGATCTGCTTCAGAGAACTAGAAACTTACCTGGAGTGCAATCCGTCGCCGCAGTCGCCAATCTGTTAAGCGACATGTGGGTTGGTGGAACATACGTGGGGGTTACCGTCCAAGGCCATCCAACCTTGCGTATTCCGCATAGAGGCGCTCATTGCAACCCCATCACTTTTGATTACCTGCAAACAATGCGCATTCCGCTTCGCAGGGGCCGCTACTTCACCGAGCAGGACATGAAGCCCGCCCCAGCAGTTGCCATCGTCAATGAGAGCTTCGTCAAGCATTTCTTTGCCAAAGACGAAGATCCTATCGGGAAGGAGATAAGGATCATTGAGGTCGAAGATCGCTCGTTACAGGCCGATGCAACCCCAGGAACCAGTTTAGGAGATGTGGGATATTCCATTGTTGGCGTGGTGAAGGACTTGAAGTCCAACTGGGAAATTGAGGAAAAGGCAGAGCACGAAATGTATTTTCCATACCCTCAGAGTCCGGCGGTATTCAAAAGGCCGATGAGACGCTTGAATCTTGTGGTACGCACTGACTCTGCACCATTAAGCTTGGTTGGGGCTATTCGTAAGACTATCTCGGCCTTGGATAAAGATCAGCCTCTGAGCAATCCTGTGATATTAGAGCAGATGGACTCTGATTCTCTTGTGCCACAACGTTCGCTGGCAGTTCTGATAGGGATCTTTGCACTGGTAGCTGTGGGGCTGGCGTCTATAGGAATTTACGGCGTCATGGCCTATTTCGTCACTCGGCGCATTCATGAGATTGGCATTCGTATGGCACTGGGTGCTCAACCGCACGATGTGCGTTGGCTAGTGATGCGGCACGGCCTGAAGATGACCTTAATAGGGTTGGCGCTCGGTTGGGTTGCGGCGTTCAACTTGACCAAACTTCTTTCCAGCTACATTTTTGGTGTGAGTCCAACAGATCCGGCCACTTTTGTGGCTGTTCTTATCTGCCTGCCCGCAGAGCGAGCAAGGTAGACCCAATGGTGGCGCTCCGGTCTGAATGAAGAAGTGAAAGGTGATAAGTGACGGGCGACAGGCAAGAGCGAGTACTGATGTTCACACAGGGTGACGACCACGGCTGGGTTTCTCGCTTGTCACTCTTCACTTGTCACGAGTCAGCTTCTCCCGGCACCTAACACCTCAGCCGTCGAACCCTCTGGAGGAATCATGGAAACTCTCTGGCAAGACCTTCGCTTCGGCATTCGGATGCTGCGCATGAGTCCCGGCTTTACCGCGGTGGCGGTGCTTTCCCTGGCTTTAGGAATCGGCGCCAACAGTGCCATCTTCAGCGTCCTGAACGCCACCCTGCTTCGCTTGCGGCCCTACCCCAAGGATCCAGATCGAGCCTTTATGATGATATTGCTCGAGATGAAGAACGGTGATTTGGGTGGCCCTCAGACTTTAATCAACTATCTGTACTGGAGGGATCACAATCAGGTTTTTGAACATCTTGCAGCTGGGAAGCCTGGAAGCTTCATTTTCACGGGCGGGGAAAAGCCTGAGAGAATCACAGGCCAGTACGTTTCCGCCAATTTTTTCTCCTCAATCGGCGTACAGGCCGTACTGGGACGTACCTTTTTACCCGAAGAGAATCAGCCTGGGAGTGAGCACGTCTGCGTCCTGTCTGATAGCCTCTGGAAGCACCGCTTCGGCTCTGACCCAAACCTTATAGGAAAGATGCTAACGCTGAACGGCGAGGGTTTCACGGTGGTTGGGATCTTGCCCCCTGACTTCTCCGGCAGGATTCGTGATTATCACGCGGAGCTGTGGGCACCTATTGTCTTTGGGGGCAAAAACTTGAGCCAACGTATTGGGATGATTGGCCGTCTGAAACCGAACGTCACACTGGAACAGGCGCGGTTAAACATGGATCTCCTCAATCTTAGCCTTAAGGAACAGTATCCAGAAGAAACTGATGCGGCTGCGGGTCTGCCACAAAGCAAATCGGAAGAAACACCTGTATTGGAATATCGGGCTGATGGAAAGATACCTCGACCTGATCGGAAAGGTGGGTGGGTTGTAGATTTCTTTCCCCTGAATCCTGGGGTACCAGATTATTGGGAGAATGCTTTTTATTTGTTGCAAGGGTCGGTCGGCTTCGTATTACTGATCGCGTGTGCCAACGTGGCCAACCTGCTATTAGCCCGGGGGGCAGCACGGCAACAGGAGATCGCGGTTCGAGTTGCGTTGGGAGCTACCCGCCTCCGTCTGATTCGCCAATTTTTCACCGAGGGGTTGCTGCTAGCTTTGATGGGTGGTGGCTTAGGACTGCTGCTAGCGGTCATCGGATGTAACCTACTCACAACTCTTCTCCCCGACAACATCCCCGGCCTGTCTGAATATGTCCAAAAGGGAATTGCTCTCAACACCCGTGTGCTTGGCTTCACTTCAATCAGTGCCCTTCTGGCCGCCGTGGTCTTTGGTCTCAAAGCCTGACGTTCAGGAAGCGCTTAAAGAGGGAGGCAGGAGCTCGACAGAACGCTTTGGGCTTCGGCGCGGGCGCAGTCTGCTAGTGATGTTTGGAATAGCAACGGCCCTGGTGCTGCTGATCGGTGCAGGCCTCATGATCAACAGTTTCCTCAGGCTGAAAGGCCCCTACGCTGGACTCGACCCGCAAAATGTCATGATAACGGAGATCACGCTGGATGATAAGCGATATAGCGGGTTTGCCCAGATCCATTTGTATTGGGAGGATCTGATTCAGAGAATTAGAAACTTGCCTGAAGTGCGATCCATCGGCGCAGTCGCCAATCTGTTAGGCGATACGTGGTGGATGACCTACGTGGGAGTTACCGTCGAAGGTCATCCAACCTTGCGTGTTCCCCATAGAGGCGCTCATTGCAACCCCATCACTCTTGATTACCTGCAGACAATGCGCATTCCGGTTCGCAGGGGCCGCTACTTCACCGAACAGGACATGAAGCCCGCCCCAGCAGTTGCCATTGTCAATGAGAGCTTCGTCAGGCATTTCTTTGCCAAAGACGAAGATCCTATCGGAAAGGAAATAAGGATCATTGAGGTCGCAGACCCCTCGTTAGAGGCTGATGGAACTCCAGGCACCAGTTTAAGAGATGTGGGATATTCCATTGTCGGAGTGGTAAAGGATTTGAAGTCCAACTGGGAAATTGAGGAAAAGGCAGAGCACGAAATGTATTTTCCATACCCTCAGAGTCCGGCGGTATTTAAAAGGCCCATGAGACGCATGAATCTTGTAGTCCGTACTGACTCTGCCCCGCTACACTTGATAGGCGCTATTCGCAGGACTATCTCGGCTTTGGATAAAGATCAGCCTCTGAGCAATCCTGCGATCCTAGAGCAGATGGACTCTGATTCTCTTATGCCACAGCGTTCGCTGACAGTTCTGATCGGGATCTTTGCACTGGTAGCTGTAGGGCTGGCGTCTATAGGAATTTACGGTGTCATGTCCTATTTTGTCACGCGGCGCATTCATGAGATTGGCATTCGCATGGCACTCGGTGCTCAACCGCATGAGGTGCATTGGTTGGTGTTGCGGCAGGGTTTGAAGTTGACTTTGATAGGTCTGGCGCTCGGTCTGGTGGCCGCGTTGAATTTAACCAAGCTTCTGTCCAGCTATATCTTTGGAATAAGCCCGACAGATCCTGGTACCTTTGCCATCGTATCGGTGGTTCTAACTATGGTGGGTCTTCTAGCATCTTACTTTCCTGCGCGCAAAGCGACCAAGGTGGACCCAATGGTAGCGCTTCGGTCTGAATGAAGCAGGGAAAGGTGATAAGTGACGGGCGGCAGGTAAGAGCGAGTGTGAAGCGAGTGATGTTCACAGGGTGATGACCACGGCTGGGTTTCTCGCAGCATCTAGCGGCGGGGAGCCTCGAAGACAGCGCGGATGAGGCGCCCATGCATGAATGGCGTCGTGATAGGAAATATCCGCAACCAGCCTGGAAGGGTGGATCATTGATTTCTTTCCCCTGAATGATGGAGTAAGCGACTATTGAATTGTCTTAACAGAGACTTTACTCGTTTCACCAGCCTGGAGCAGGTTACAGAAATGATTCAGGGTGCCGGCCTTGTGCTCGACCAGTCTTCAATAGAGCTCTTGAATCGATCGAGTGATTAACCGGAATCGCTGGTAGCGCGAAGCTCCGCAGGTGCGGGTCCGACTATTCATAACGCAGCGCTACGTTTGGGTCGATGCACATCGCTCGCCTGGCAGGTATGCAACAGGCAAGTACCGATGCTGCGATGAGTAATACTGGGCCAATCGCCAAAACCAGTAAGCCCTGCCACGATGATTCGAACCTTATGATGG
>QHZQ01000061.1 GCA_003224725.1 Acidobacteriota bacterium
CTGACAAAGGGCAAGGCTTCAGTCAATCTCGAGGCGCTGCGAAGAATTCAGGCCGAAATAACGATTCCGTTGGTAGTCCATGGAGGCACAAGTTTCCCGCCTGAATACGCCGGCGAGGTCATCAGCTTGGGGGTCGCCAAGTTCAACTTCGGAACCGTTCTCAAGCAAGCCTATTTGGCCGCCATTCGAAACAAGCTGGCAGGCTATCACGAGCCAATGAATCCTCATGTATTCCTGGGTGTTGGGGGAGAACAGGACATCATGGCCGCCGGGCGCGAGGCCGTCAAGCTCAAGGTCAAGGAGCTGATACGGGTCTACGGGTTCGCGGGGAAAGGAACTAAATAGGTAGGCAAGAGGTCTAACCCCTGATATCCGGCATATCGAGGGTTCCATAAGTAGAAACAGAACGTGTTACCTGATTGGGATAATGAGGTGAACCGATGATTGATCATCTACAATACCAAAAGGCTGTCGAAAAAGTCGAAGCCATGCTGAAACAAGCCGGCATCGTCATCACCACCGCAGAGCGGGAACGTTTCGAAGTGGCCGACTTTGGGCTGGGAGAACTGGAAAAGACAGGCCTGCAGATCATCACCTACATTAATACGGAGCGCTGCTGCGCCAAGGAAATCATCATGTTTCCCCACCAGACGTGTCCCGAGCATCGCCATCCCACCGTAGGAGCCACTTTAGGTAAAGAAGAGACATTTCGCTGTCGTTGGGGCACAGTGTATCTCTACGTGCCAGGAGAAGCCACGAAGACACCCACTTGTCATCCTCCAAAAAGGTCCGAGGCGCATTACACCGTCTGGAAAGAAATATGTCTGAAGCCGGGCGATCAGTACACGCTTGTTCCAGACACGCTTCACTGGTTTCAATCAGGACCGGAAGGAGCGATCGTGTCAGAATTCTCAACCCGGAGTACTGACGAAGCGGACTTCTTCACTGATCCCAGGATTCAGCGGATGCCTGTGGTTGCCAAAGAATGAAAGGCAATGTGATACGTGAAACGTGACTCGTGAAACGTAATAGGTGATACGGGAAACGTGAAGAGATCAGCCGAGCTCTGCATCTCACGCTTCACGTTATCACGCATCACGTTTCGCGCGCCCCGCATAACATGCGATGCCTGCGCTCCCACGGAACGGCGAACAGGAAAAGAGAGGAGTTATCCATGCCGCATTGCGGCACCACGGGCGATGAAAATTATTCCCCTCCACGGGAGGGGTGGAGGGGTGGGTTGTCCCGGAGGAAGGACCCACCCCCGAAGGCTGCGCCTTCTACCCCTCCCAAGAGGGGATTTTCACGGGAGTCTCTCTTGCAGTGGCGATTGCTTTCGATGTTTACAGTTCTGTGCATATTCATTTTCATTGGCACTTCTGATTCTGCCCCTGGTCAGTCGTCCAGCCAGCCGCCCGGACGCGGCAAAGATACCCTCTGGTTTATTCCTCACACCCACTGGGAGGGAGCCGTATTCAAGACCCGGGAAGAATTCCTCGAGATAGGATTACCTAATATCCTGAAAGCACTTTACCTGCTGAAAAAGTATCCAAACTACCGGTTCGTGCTCGATCAGGTTGCCTACGTGAAGCCCTTTCTGGAGAGATACCCACAAGAAGAAGCCACCTTTCGTAAGTTTGTAGCCGAAGGAAGGCTGCAACTCGTCGGCGGTATGAACATCATGCCAGACGACAACATGCCCGGTGGGGAATCGTTTGTGCGTCAGGTGATGTATGGCAAGGGGTATTATCGGGAAAAGCTAGGCGTGGATGTCACGGTGGGCTGGTTGCTGGATACTTTTGGGCACCATGCACAGATGCCGCAGATCCTCAAGCTGGCTGGGTTCAAGTCGTTTTGGTTTTTTCGCGGTGTCTCAAGCCTCGATGTCCCTTCGGAGTTTCTCTGGCAAGGTATCGATGGTACGCAAATTCCTGCCTTCTGGCTCCCTCATGGCTATGGCCTCCTGTACGGGTCCCCCGGCGATCGGCTCGGGTTCGAACGTTTTATGCAGGACAGGTTCGAGGGCCTGGGGCGTTTTGCGCGAGGCACGGACCGAGTTGGGTTGGCAGGCGCCGACGTCAGCGAGCCTGAAGAACATGTGCCAGCCATGGTGGAGGAGTTTAACCGGAAAAGTGATGCGACCTTTACCCTAAGGCTCGGAGTTCCTACTGATTTCGAGGCTGTAGTTGCCAAGCGATCCGACCGGCCCGTCATCTCGGGGGAATTGAATCCGTTGTTCCAGGGCGTTTATAGCAGTCGCATTGAGATCAAGCAATGGTACAGAAGCCTGGAGGCTCTTCTGACCACAGCCGAAAAACTCGGTGCGCTGGCAGGTTGGATGGGACTGCCCCGGGAAGAGGGAAGCCTGTGGCGCGCCTGGGAGCCGGTCCTCTTCAACTTGACTCATGATCTGGCATCCGGGGTGATGACGGACCATGTGTATGAAGACACCCTGCGGGGCTATCAGTTCTCCCAACGTCTCGGCGATCAAATGGTGGAGGAATCGTTGAACGGGATCTCTTCCAAAGTGGATACCAGGGGAAATGGGATTCCTGTTTTGGTATTCAACACTCTGGGTTGGACGCGCACGGACAAGGCTGAAGTGGAAATCGGGTTTAGTGAAGGTGGTGTCCTCGGTCTAAAACTAACCGGTCCGGATGGCCAGTCCATCCCGGTGCAAGTCCTGGCCGCGGAACATTACGGAGATGGTGGGTTGAAGCAGGCCAAGATCGCCTTTGTGGCTCGCGGTGTCCCGGCCCTCGGCTACTCCGTCTATCAGGCTGTCCCAGAACGATCCCGGGGTGAACTCAAATCCGGCAAGGAAACGGGCGTTGGCGACGTCGACTTTTCGAGTGATTGGTGGACAGGTTCGACAGCACAGCAAGATAGCGGTTCCATTGAGAATCAGTATTATCGCGCTACGTTCAACCTCTGGACAGGCGAGATGACCAGTCTCATCGATAAGGAAGGAAGTTGGGAAGTTCTGGGTGGTCCTGCCAACGTGATAGCTCGGGAACCCGATGGCGGAGACTTCTGGGAGCTTTATGGTCAACTACATGGAGGAAGAAATATCGCCATGACCCAAAAGCATTCCCCCCCTCGACCTGGGATGGCGGTGTTCAGTAATCAGCAGGTGAGTGGCAGTGGAAAAGCGCGCTCAGGCCCCGTTTTTTCTGAATACAGCGTTTCCCATCCCTTTGGTAGTGGTCAATTTGCCACCACCGTCAGAGTTTACTCGGGCGTGAAACGAATTGAGGTCAGCACCAGGATCTTGAATAACGAAAAGTTTGTGCGCTATCGTGCTCTATTCCCGACCTCGATCAAGAAGGGTCAGGGCGTTCATGAAATCCCCTTTGGCGCCATAGAACGGCCGTCAGGGCTGGAGTTTCCGGCGCAGAACTGGGTCGATTACGGAGATGGGAAAAAGGGGGTCACCTTGATCAATCGTGGGATTCCCGGCAATAACGTAGCTGACGGAACTCTGATGCTCTCACTGTTGCGTTCAGCCACGATTGGGGCTTATTCTTCTGCTCCCGTTGGCGGGTTTGAGCCAGGTATCTCCTCCGACTCCGGATTGGAACTGGGAAAAGTGCTAACCCTGCAATACGCCCTTGTTCCTCATTCAGGCGACTGGCGAGATGCCGCTGCCTATCGGGCTGGAATGGAATTTAACCATCCCCTGATAATCTGCAAGGGAGCTCAGCATGGAGGGATTCTGCCCAAGCGCTGGGGACTATTGGAAGTGTCACATCCAAACGTGGTGACCTCGACGTTGAAACCGGGACGCGGTGGAACGACGGTCGTGAGATTTTACGAGGCGACTGGAAAAGCCACGACGGGAGTCAAGATTAAGTTCCAGGCAAAGATTATCGTTGCCAATGAAGCCAATCTCATGGAGGACGCTGGCCGCAAGCTAGGAATTCAAAATGATACCTTGCAATTTGATCTGGGCCCCTATGAGATTAAGACATTTCAGGTACAGCTTCAACAAATGCAAGGACACTAAGTACTCGATTTTATAAATATGCTTGCGAATGTCTCCAGTATCATCTTGCTCTTGCTCGTGCTTCTTACTCGATTAGTTAGCAGAACGCCGAGCAAGAGCAGGAGCACGAGTACGAATGGAAATGCCTCAATTCCCCTCCAGTGGAGGGGCGCAGGGGTGGGTCGTCCCGAACCGGAAGGACCCACCCCGAAGGCTGATGCCTTCTGCCCCTCCCAAGAGGGGATTTTCAGGAGAGTATCCCATGAAGGCCTGGCGATTTTATGGCTTCAATGATATGAGGCTGGATGAGGTGCCACAACCACGTTGCGGCCCCGGCCAGGTCATTGCAGAGGTATTGTGTGTTCAACCGAGTGTTACCGAAGCACAACTCGCCCGGGGAATACCAACTTTGGCCTACGAACAAATTAAAGCCAGGCTGGAGACCGAAGCCCCGGTACGAGTTCGTTTGAAACCGGTGATCACTCACGTGCTGTCGGGTATCGAGTCGGTTCCCGAGGCATTTGAAATAACCGGCCATAAGGCCAAATACAAGGCGATAAATCCGGCACAGGTATCGATATGTCCAAGAACTACTCAAGTTCGCTGAAGCTCTCTCGGCAAAGATTGCTTGCCTTTACAACCGCGGCCCTCTCGGATGCTATGGGAAAGCGTGGGGCCATGGATCACGACATGCATTGCCTGTCTGCCAATTGCAGAATGGCTGGCCCGGCAGTTACTTTGCGTGTTCACACGGCCGACATTTTGATGGTGGGCATAGCTCTGTCGAAGTGCCCCAGGGGCAGCGTATTAGTGATCGATGGGCAAGGAGAACTGAACACGGCGCTATGGGGAGAGTTGAGCACGATGGCTGCGCGGTTAAGAGGCCTTCAAGGCGTGGTGATTGACGGAGCGGTTCGGGACCACGCAAATATTCGGCGAGATCGGCTCCCGGTTTTCGCGCGCGCTGTCGTGCCCAACGCGGGGGGGGCTGAATATGCGGGCGAGACGGGCATTCCGATTCAGTGTGGCGGTTTGGTCGTGAATCCGGGGGATTGGGTTGTCGGCGACGAGGATGGCGTGGTCGTCATCCCGGCCGACCGCTTGGCATCTGTAATGAAAACGGCGGCGCAACTGCTCGAGGTCGAGAAGAAGATTGGGAGGGAGATCCGCCGAGGTAAGGATCTGGCGGCCATCCTGCGCTATGATGAGTTGCTTAAGCGTAAATCCAGGGAAGCTTTTCTGCCGCAGAGGCGCATCCGTGGGTAGATTCTCCGGGGTTTCTCTTGTAGGATGCGTTAGCCGCTTTGGGCGTAACGCATCGATAAAAGCGCGGAGCGCTATTGTCCCCTAGATGAAACACACCATTATCCTGCCTGATCTTGGGCAAACGACCAGTGAAGCCAAGATTGTGAGATGGCTGAAGAAGCCGGGGGACAAGGTTTCGATGGGAGAACCCTTAGTTGAAGTGGAGACGGATAAGGCCACCCTGGAGGTTGAGTCCTTCGTGGGAGGTTATCTGCGGCAGAAGTTGGTGGAAGAAGAGGAGGTGGCGACAGCCATGGCGCCTATCGCCATCCTGACGGATCATCCTGATGAACCCTACGATCAAGCGCCTGCAGGCAGCTCAGACAAGCCGGCCATTCCGCAGTCCCCCAAGCTGGAGACACCCACTCCAAAGAGTGCTGCTGAAACCGTAACCGCAGTTCCCGCCGCAAGATCCCTGGCTAAGGAACTGGGAATCGACCTTAATTCGGTGGTTGGGACAGGGCCAAGAGGGTTGATAACCAAAAATGATGTGGAACGCTTTGTGGCTGAGAAAGAGGGTTCAAAGCCGCCTCCAGAGCCAGGTTCTTAAGGGGAGTCCGCTTTGAAAGGGCGAGCGCACGGACGCAGGGCTTGATGACCCATCAAGCTCCGACCCGACCGGGGCGGGTTCTTTCACGAATGCCTATGTGGATCGAAACGGTTCGCATTTATCTAGAGTTTGGACATTTTCATTGCCGCGTAGCGGCATCTGAAGGTAGACCGGCCTTTCAAGGCCGGTCTTGGCAACCCAATCTCCTAACCCGTCGCAGAGCGACGGATGAGATCGCAAACCCCAACGGCGTGCGAGATTCAAGCGCCGCTGACGCGGCGCGGATTCCCGTGGGTCACCCCGGTGCCGGCCTTGAAAGGCCGGCCTACAGTCAAGCGCCGCGATGCGGCGGCGGAACAGGCGTTTGGGTGCCCAACAAGTATCACCTATCGAGAGAACACTTGTTTCATGGTTGGGACTTGACAACTCCAGGCATCTCAATACGCGTCGTGGTCTCGGCAGACCCCAATGTCCAGACTCTACATTTATGGAATTGTCGTCGTTCTTGTTCTCGTCCTCGTCGTCGTCGCTCGGCTTTTGGATTTCGACGACGAGCATGATGTACCGGGATATCAAGGGCGGCCCTCGTCCAGATAGAATGCAAGCCCATTTGAATTCGCTATGAAAGAAGTCTCGTTGACGAAGGAAAAGAAGCTCGCCATCTACCGCAGTATGGTGCTGTGCCGCATGTTCGAGGAACGCGTGAACTCTTTATTCCTGCAGGGCAGGATGCCGGGGACTATTCACCAGGCCCAGGGGCAGGAGGCTAGTGCCGTAGGGGTTTGCCAGGCCTTGCAAGAGCATGACATGATTACCAGTACCCACCGGCCTCATGAGCATGCGGTGGCGCGTGGGATCCCCGTGAAAAACCTGATGGCAGAACTATTCGCCAAGAAGACCGGCTGTTGTGGTGGGAAAGGGGGTTCGATGCATATTGGAGATGCGGCCTTGGGCATGCTTCCCGCCATTGCCATTGTGGGAGGTGGCATTCCGCTGGCCACCGGTTATGCCTTATCCTTCCAATACCTGAAAAAACCCAATATCGTCGCCTGTTTCTTTGGCGATGGGGCCTCTAATATTGGCAGCTTTCACGAAGCCATCAACATGGCTGCTATCTGGGATCTGCCGGTGGTCTTTATCTGCGAGAATAATAAATATGGTGCCTCCACAGCCATTGATCAGGTCATGAAGGTTAAGAGAGTTAGCGACCGCGCGGCAGCTTATGGAATTCCAGGCAAGACGGTCGATGGCAATGACGTTGAAATCGTTTACCAGGCGATGCAGGAAGCGGCCGCTCGAGCCCGAGAAGGAAAGGGGCCCACCCTTCTCGAACTGGAAACATACCGATTGGCTGGCCATTCGCGCAGTGACCCAGGACATTACCGCTCGAAGGAAGAAGTTGCTGAATGGAAGAAAAGAGATCCCATCGCCCGTTTTGAGGCGGCCTACCTGAAAGAAGGGCTCTTGACAGATAATCTCATCCGAACCATCAGATCATCTGTGGAGCAAGAGTTGAACGAGGCCGTGGCGTTTGCCGAAGCCAGCCCGAGTCCACTGCCCGAGGAGTGTCTCACCGATGTCTTCGTTGAATGAAAGGGTTTCCCGGTCTGACCCGGAAGGAAGGAAGATGACCATTGTGGAAGCTCTGCGTGAAGCACTTCAGGAAGAAATGCGTCGCGATGAACGAGTCATCCTGCTAGGCGAGGATATCGGTGTGCAAGGAGGATTTGGCGGGGCTTTCACCGTGACACTGGGATTGGCTGAGGAGTTTGGCCGCCGCCGAGTTATCGACACACCGATTACAGAAGCAGGCATCGCTGGGGTTGCTACGGGAGCTGCCTTGGGCGGCTTGCGACCGGTAGCCGATGTTCAATATGGCGATTTTTTGTTCCTGGCTATGGATCAACTCGCTAACCATGCAGCCAAACTTCGATACATGTCGGGAGGCAAACTTCGTGTTCCCATGGTCATGCGTGCCCCGGTGGGCGCGACGACTCGAGGAGCCCAGCACGCCCAGTCTCTGGAAGCCTTTTTCATGCATGTTCCTGGGCTGAAAGTAGCTTGCCCTTCCAATCCCTATGATGCCAAGGGCCTCTTGAAAACGGCTATCCGGTTGGATGATCCAGTGATTTTCTTCGAACACAAGTTGCTCTATGGCAGTAAGGGCTCGAGGAAGGAAGCTGGCGGACTTGAGATCTTCGGGACGGTCCCCCAGGAAGAATATTTAATCCCCTTTGGGCAGGCCAGGGTGCTACGGCAAGGGCCCGATGTGACCCTCGTGGCGAATCTGTTGATGGTCCACAAATCCATGCAGGCGGCACAGAATTTGGCTGAAGCCGGTATTGAAGCGGAGGTCATCGACGTTCGGACGTTGGCGCCGTTCGATTGGCCAACGCTTTTTGAGTCTGTCAGCCAGACGGGGAAACTAGTCATCGTTGAAGAAGACAACCTGACTGGAGGCTGGGGCGCGGAAGTAGCCGCCCGTACTGCCGATACGTGTATTGGGTATTTGCAAGCTCCCATCCGCCGGGTGGCGGCCCCCGACACTCCGGTGCCCTTTGCTCCCATCATGGAAAACTTCTATGTACCGTCAGTCGAGCGAATCGTGGCTACCGTAACGGAACTGATGTAGGTTCTTACGTGGTGCGTGAAACGTGATGCGGTAGCGTGAGACGTGATGCGTGATACGTGAAAACATGGTTGCGAATTTCCTCTTTCCACTCTCACGTTCCACGCATCACGTCTCACGTAGAGGATCGATCACAATCCAAGAATCGGGACATCCAACGAAGGAACTACCATGATCGTTTTCACCGCGCTGGACTGGTTCTGGCTGGTAGCGTTCCTGCTGGTGATGATCTTGACCGGGGTTCTATTTTACCGCCTGGGCAAGCGCTCACAATCTGACTTTTTCCTGGCCGGGCGCGGCCTTCCCTGGTGGCTCCCAGCCACCTCTGTCTATGCAACGCATACGGCGACCGACACTCCGATGTGGGTATCGGGTGTCATCTATCGATACGGAATGGCAGGTATCTGGTACACCTTTTTTGCGGCCTGGTGTGCCATCAGCGCTTTTGCTTCCACCCGAATCTTTCGTCGTTCCCTGGCTTATAGCCAAGCCGAATGGCAGACACTACGCTTTAGTGGCCTGGGCAGCGAGTTGCTGCGCGGTTGGATGGCCGGCTGGCAGATTTTCATGAACATGTTTATTCTCGGCTGGGTGGGTATTGCCATGGGCAAGCTCTGCAAGTATGTTTTCGGATGGGACCTCTGGGTCGGCCTGGTGGTTTTCTCATCGATCTGCGCCGTCTATGTCCTGGCGGCCGGCTACTGGGGGGTTGTCATTGCCGACTTCCAGCAGGGCGTCATAGCTTTCCTGGGCATTTTGATTGCTTCGGCCTGGGGCGTTTACGCAGCCGGTGGTCCATCCGGAATTGTCCGTCGACTGGCTGCAATGAATCAACTCCATCGTCTCAACCCTTTCTCGTTTACCGGCTTCTTCCAGGGAGATTTCCCGGCTGCCTGGTTTTTAACGATGCTGGTAATCGCCCTGCTGGGTGGCTTTGGCATGGGAACCAGTATTGACTGGTATGTAGAAGCGCAGCGCATCCAGTCTGCTCGGACGGTACGTGATGCGGCCTACAGTATCTGGGCAGGCACAGCCCTGGTTCTGACTCGCAACTCCCTGTGGGCGGCCTCCATCCTGGCCTTTTTTGTTCTCTATCCTGACATCGCGGAGACCCGGGTATATGAGATGGCCTGGTATCGAATCGGTTTCGAAATGCTGCCACCTGGCCTGGTGGGATTCTTTTTTGCCGCGATTGTGGCGATTCACCTTTCTACCGTTGCCTCCATTCTGAACTTGGGTGCTCTGTATGCAACACGCGATCTCTATCAACACTACATCAACCCCAAGGCCAGCGAACGCCGCATAGTCTGGGTAGGGAGAATTTCCACCTTACTGGTGTTGCTCGGTTCTTTTCTTTATGGTTCCATGATGGAGGAGATTACCCAATGGATCATCTTTGCGGTGTGGACCATGGCAGCTGGCATATGGCTGCCTAATATTTTGCAAGTCCTCTGGTGGCGCTTCAATAGCTGGGGATACCTCTCCTCCTGGATTGCCAACCTGGGCATGAGTTGGCTGGTCGTGTGGATCCTACCCCATTACGGAATTTTGCCCAGACTTCCTGACTATCAGCAATTCTGGCTCTTAATGGGGCTCGGCTTGATCGTTTACATCCCGGTTACCTTTCTCACACCCCCTGATGATCTGGACCACCTGATCCGTTATTACGTTCAATCCCGTCCCATGGGTTTGTGGGGACCTGTCCGAAAAGAGGCCGAAAAGCGTGGTTTGATTCGGCAGGTGATTGTGAAAGTGGAGGGGAATGTTGGATGCTAGATGCAGGATGCAGGCCGGATGGGTAGGTAGATGCTGGATGCCGGATGCCAGATGCTGGATGCCAGATGCTGGACATTGGATAACGGAGTCGTGATCTCGGACAGAATACCCATGACAATTCAAGGAGAGATCTTATGGCTACGAGGCGAATCATGAGCTATCGGGATCTGGAGATCTGGAAATCAGCACGCCGTTTGGTTGTGGCTATTCACAAAATGACTCTGGAGAAGCTGCCAAAATTCGAAATGTATGAAGAGGCCAGTCAAGTTCGGCGGTCCTCGAAGTCGATCTCAAGCAACATTGTCGAAGGATTCGGCCGACGTCGATACAAGAACGACTACATTAAGTTCATAACCTATGCGCTAGCGTCGTGCGACGAAACCATTGACCATTTGGAGATTCTCAGTGAGACGGGTTCACTCACGGACAAAGCTCTTTTCGACGATTTATGCCAGCAGTACAACCAGCTTGGCCGAAAGATCAACAACTTTTTGAAGGCCATAGTTAGTGATCATCTCGCTCCTAAGGATGTCATCGGTCAACAGATCTTCGACGGTGAATAAACCAGCATCCAACGACTAGCATCCAGCATCTGGCATCTGGCATCTGGCATCCGGCATCTGGCATCTGGCCCGTCCGGCATCCAACATCTAGCAACCTTGAGGTAAGTCGTCATGTCCTACTTTCGGAAGCATTGGACCCCGCATGAAGCCGACGAATGGACTAAAGAAGACTACTGGGCCATGTTTTTCTCCACCATGTCCTACCTGCTTTTGACCCTGGGCCTGGCCTTTTGCTTTCTGTATCCCCTCCTGGGAATCGGAATTACGGGCGCGGGCTTGCTGTGTGTCTGGCTCATGTTCATTGCGATTGATCCCAAGCTGAAGACGATTTCGGCAGATTATGAATCGAAGCAAAAAGAATACTTAAAAGCCCTGGACAAGATCATGAAATGGGAGGAAGGCTGAAATGGACCAAGGATGGGGTGTGGTTATTGGTATGTCGATCGCTTACGCCGCTTCTTTTCTGGGTATGATCTTCGCTTATCTCTCTTATCGCCGGCGCAAGAAGGAAGCCAAGCAAAACCATGAAGAACGCTAACTTCAGTTACTTCTGGGGAGTCTTTGTGCCTGCTCTCATTCTGATCTTTTCGGTCCTCGTGACTGTCTGGCTCTACCGCTTGTTTTCCAAGAACCCGGTAGAAAGCAGTGACAAGTGACAAGTGATGAGTGAAGGCTTTTTCTTGTCACGGTCAGTTTTCACTCGTCAGTGTGAGTGCATCGTGAGGTAATCTCCAATGGACGTGATCTGCCTGGGAATCCTGGTGGCCGACATCTTCGCCAGTCCGATTGATTCCATTCCCGCCTCCGGACACTTAAAGCTTACCGACCAGTTTCTTCTCAATGTCGGCGGCTGTGCTGCCAACACGGCTGCCAACCTCAGACGACTGGGACAAAATGTGAAGGTCCTCGGGAAAATAGGTGAAGACCTGTTTGGTGATTTTGTTCTAAAGGAATTGGAACGGCTGGGAGTCGATGTATCCAGCGTTAGACGCAGTCAGAAGCATCCGACGGCAAGCACTTTCATTCTCAACGTGCGAGGCGAGGACCGGCGCTATATTCATTGTATCGGTTCCAATGCCGACCTTACCTTTGCAGACGTCGATTGTTCGATGTTGGATGGGGCTCACGCGCTTTATGTGGGTGGATATCTGGCAATGCCTGGCTTTGGTTCGCATGATTTGACCCAACTGTTCCGTGAGGCAAAAAGACGGTCATTGACGACCGTTCTGGATGTGGTCATTCCGGCAGGAGATCCTCTATCCCCCGAGCAGGTTCGGTCCATGCTAGCCCACACAGATGTTTTTCTGCCCAATGACGACGAAGCCTTCGCGCTCACGGGCCAGAAAGAACCCATCGCCCAGGCAGACTTTCTGGCGGGTCTGAATCCTGACTGCGCCATAGTGATCACCCAGGGCTCACGGGGAGCCCTGGTAAAGCGTGGCGGGGAAGTCATCCATGCCAACACTTTCAAGGTGAATTCCATCGACGAATCGGGTGCTGGAGACGCGTTCGCGGCTGGCTTTTTAACCGGTCTTCTCGAAGGGTGGTCCCTCGAATACACCCTGCGTTTTCACGAGTGTTTTCGGTTTCGAGGAGGCTGTCGCTTTTGTTGAAGAGAACCCACTGGAGATCACGCGAATCACGCCTGGCGGGACCCCGATTTAGTTCAAAGCTCAAAGGTTAACTTTCAACCGTGAACTTGAACTTCGAAACCTTGAACCTTGAACTTTGAACCTTGAACCTTGAACTTTGAACCTCAGCCTTGAGTAACAGGCTCTCTTTCTGGAGAAGCCTGATCCGAACTGGCAGAATGGATCATTTGTCTCAACACCTCTGGCTGCGCTTTAAAATGCAGGTCTCGCTGCGGAAAAGGAATTTCAATTTGATGCTGCTTGAATTTTTCGTAAATGCCAAAATTGAGCTGGCTGATCAGCAGTCCCTTCCGGTGCAGCAAGCGAGAACTCCAAACCCTCAGTTCAAACTCTAGGGCGCTGTCGCCAAACTCGAGAAAGCGAACGGCCGCTGGAGGATTTTCTAGCACGTTCTCGTTTTCTTTGGCGACTTCCAGGAGAAGCCTTTCCACCAAACGAACATCCGAACCATAAGCCACACCTACGGGAACTCGAAAGCGCACTTTAGAGTCCCCATGGCTCCAGTTGATGACATTGGAGGAAATAAAACTGGAATTGGGAATGATAATCGCAATGTTGTCATTGGTCCTGACTGTCGTACTGCGTGCTGCAATGTGCACTACGTCGCCATTGACTGCTCCCACCTCAATGCGATCCCCAATTTTAATGGGTCTTTCAAAGAGAATAATGATCCCACTGATAAAATTGTTGGCGATGTTTTGTAGTCCTAAGCCTACACCCACGCCGACCGCGCCGGCCAGAATGGTTAGAGCGCTCAAATCAATGCCAGCCGTTTGCAAACCCACCAGCAATCCAAAGGCAATGACAATGTATTGGGTGAAAGTGGCGATGGCGTGTTGAATTCCCAGGTCGAGCGGGGTTTGGCGGAGGATCTGGTTCAACAAGACACGTCGGGAAGCATGAGCCAGAAAAAAGACGACAACAATAAAAATGAGAACCTGAAAGAGGTTAAACACCGAAATATCAGATTTTCCCACCCGAGCAATGGGTTCAAACAAGACATCCCTGAACTCGCGCGGCAGTTGAATGCTCCAGTCAACCAGTCTCTGCGCAAACTCCTGAGTATGAGGGACCAATCTCAGGCATCCCAGAGCGAAAGACGACCAAAGGACAAAACTGGCTAACCCATAGATCCATCGAAGGCCGATAACCATGAGCTGTCCGAAGGGTTGATCTGGTTGAATCTTGCTCGTGAATCGGCGCCGGACATAAAACAGAATCCATTGACATCCGATGGACAGCCCTCCTGTTAATATCAAGGTCATTATGGAATTTCGATCAAACACGATGATAACCTCCGGAGGCGATAACGCGGCATTATGGGTCTAACAGCAGACAAGATTTTCCCCATGAGGCTCGTTTCCCTTGGGGACAGCCAATTCCTCTCCGGCATTGCCGGAGGCGGCCTGTAGAACTCCCATGGAATCCCGAAACTTCCCTCCTCAGTTGAGCTCACTTGAGGAGGGGAAGCCGGGGCGATAGCTCACGGCAGAGGCAGCTGTCGTGCAGGCGGGCTTCCACCACTCCCCTGAAGGCCCGTGGCCTTCAGCCCCCCTCCTGATCCAGAAGCAGAATCCTATTTTCGTCGGTGGTAGAGATCTGCGGGATCATGACAGGTTCCCATGGAATCCCGTAGGGTCTACGGTTTATGGGGTAAGAAATGGAGCGATAATTTCAGAGAATACCGGCTAAGACCCGGCCCCTGAATCAGCGACGCACCGGAACCGTAACTTCGCGGTCCAGCACCATGGCAATCTCAGTACTTCCACTTCGCTTCCTTCCGAAAGCAAAGCGCCCAGAGTTCCAAGCCCGGCGCCCACGGCGGCTCCGATGCCCGCGCCTTTGCCTCCGCCAGCCAATCCACCAATGAGAGCGCCTGCTCCAGCCCCGCCACCGATGAAAACCACATCCCGCTTGGTGGTGGATTTGCCTTGAACCTCGCCCTCCTGTCCTACTTCGCGCTTTTGACCCTTTTCATCTTCCAGGCTGGTCAATGATCCATAAATCGGGAAGGTTTGCTTCGAGGCTAGCTCCAGCTCGTAAAATTCGACGGCCAGAGTTGCGTTCTTCCTTCTTTCTGCGGGAGTCACTTCGGTCACGCGCCCGTGAATAATGCTTCCCTCGGGGACAACCACAGTTTCGCGAAGCACTACAGGGGCTATGACATTAGCTGTGAATTTGTCACCCTTCTGAGCTGTGCGGGAGCTGAAACCTTGATTGAGGTGCAACCGGAATACCGTATCGACAGGTATCGTGACGGCACTCTGCCCACTGGAATTTGAAGTCTGAGGATCGCGAACTAATTTTCTGGTTTTGTCGGGGCTAACCGGCGCTCGGACAGCAGCCGTGACTATTTTACCAGACCAGCGCGTCAATGCAGCTACAGCGGTCTTATCTGAAAGACGGAAGCTCACTCGAGATTGCTCCCCCGACCGATTCTGGATGGGATGACGAGTTTCTATGGTAATCACACCGTTTTCGTCGCTAAGGTTTTCAATCTCATTTTTGGCAATGGCAAAGGATTTGTCGGGTTTGTCTTCGTCAAGAAAAACCAGGTAATCCCCCACGGTTATGAGTTTCCCCGAGGTTGATCCAAACGGTATGGCTAAATCAGCTTTTTGGACCTGTACGGCAGTTTGCGCGACGACTAAGCCAGTGGCCCATAGCACAAGTACTGCAATAATAACACTCTTTATCTTCACTATTTTCCTCCTAGCAGAGCCTCGGTTCATTAACCATCATTCTTCGTTTCTCTGCGAAATTTTCATTGCCACTTTCATTATAAGCGAAGTATCGACACAGAAGACGGATATTGCAAAATGGCGGGAAAATATTCCAAGGGTCTCAAAATGAGAGCCAGTGGATCGGGATTGGGGCCCGTCAAAGTCGGCCAAGTTTCTCATTAGCACCCCGCTTCAGCGGGGTCTGGAGATTGGACATTTTGAGGAGCAATTCTCGTGGGTTGCCCCTCACCCGGCCTGCGGCCACCCTCTCCCCAGGGGCGAGGGAGAGATCCACGCATTAGAGCGCTGACTTCAAGGCTACCAGCAGACGTTTCATGACACAGTCACAACGGCACGGCACGAAACGTCTGTTTGAGCCTCCGCCCTACTCATTGTTCTCCCTCTCCTGGTGGGAGAGGGTGGCGCGAAGCGACGGGTGAGGGTCAACTGCGTTTTTTGGGTGCCACAAACGTCCAATTTCCAGACCCCTGGCTGAAGCCGGGGCTACTCCGGGCAGGGACTCGCATCATGGCTGCCCGTTAGCCCCTTCGCGACGACTTTGACGTAACCCTGTCGATCGGCATTGGGCATCTTGCCAGTCACACGATCTCTGTTTTACCATGAAGTATGAATGATGTGATGACGCGAGGCACAGGATGGGGCGGGGGTTTGCATCCAACGCTTGACCATGGGGCCATTGGGAACGGGCGGGTGCTGGCACTCGTCTCCCCCACGAGTGCCATCGAGTGGCTGTGCTTGCCCCGCTTTGACTCTCCTTCGGTTTTCGGACGTATCCTCGACGCTGAGCGGGGAGGGACCTTCCGATTTCTTTGCGGAGACGAGGAGGTCGGTGGAGCCTTGTCTTACCTTCCCAACACTAATGTCCTCAGTTTACGTTTCGAGCGTGACGGATGTGTCTGGGAATTAATAGACTTTGCTCCACGGATTCCCGAAGGTTTGACGGTTCACGTTCCCATCGAGATCGTTCGCCTACTTCGCCCAATCACCGGACAGCCGCGCCTCAGAGTTGATTTTGACCCGCGTCCTGATTACGCCCGCGCTAACGTCGAACTGGTCCAAAAGACTAACGGAATCGCGGTGCTGGGTGGTGCCCACCCGCTGCACTTAAGCACCAACATCCCGGTGCCTTACGTGCTGGACCGGCGCGAGTTTATACTTAATCGTCCTGTATTCTTTGCCCTCTCCTATGGAATGCGAGATGCAGTTCCCTCTCTGGCCAGCCTCAATCACAGTCTGGAGCTGACGGTGGCAGGCTGGCGGGCCTGGGCGAAAACCTGTGCGCTGCCTCTGTTCGCTCAACAGGAGGTATTGCGGTCAGCGCTTTGTTTGAAGCTGCACATTTATCACGATACCGGGGCCATCATTGCCGCAGCTACCACGAGCATCCCTGAGGCGATCGGAACACAACGTACCTGGGATTACCGCTATTGCTGGTTACGCGATTCTGCGTTTGTCGTCGAAGCGCTTCGCCGGCTAAGTCACCTAAGCGAGGGAGAAAGATTCATCGCCTATCTGCGCGATGTGGCTGAGGCCGGACCGCTTCAACCCGTTTATGGCATAGGCGGTGAGCGTGATCTGGAAGAGGAGCTTCTTCCCCACCTGGCTGGCTTTGGAGGAAATGGTCACGTGCGCATAGGCAACTCGGCCTACCTGCAACGGCAGAACGACCTTATGGGCGAGATGTTGCTTTGCCTCGAGACGGTGCTCAACGACCCGCGTCTCGTCCCGGACGATCCCGAAGGATTCTTCCCGCTCATCGAACGGCTTGTGGAGGAGGCCATTGCCGCCGCACCCACAACGGACACCGGTATCTGGGAGTTCCGCTCATTGCTGCGTCCTTACACTTTTTCCAGGGCCATGTGCTGGGTTGCCATGCACCGAGGAGCCAGCCTGGCTCGCCGTTTTGGTCGCACCAGCCTGGCCGAACGCTGGGAAGGTCTGGCAGAAGCCGAGCGCAACATCATTCTCCAACGTGGGTACAATGCAGAGGTTGGCATCTTCACGCAGGGCCTCGACGGGGCTAACCCTGACGCCGCCAACTTGCTCTTGCCGGCCCTGGGGATCATTGATGCACACGATCCCCGCTTCGTCTCCACGGTGGATGCCTATCAGCAACTGCTGGTGGAACGCGGCCTGATGCTCCGCTATCGCAACCCGGATGATTTCG
Organism: Acidobacteriota bacterium; assembly: GCA_003224725.1. Classification (GTDB taxonomy): domain Bacteria; phylum Acidobacteriota; class Terriglobia; order Versatilivoradales; family Versatilivoraceae; genus QHZQ01. Next base: position 17,372 of record QHZQ01000061.1, read on the forward strand.
GTGAAACCACCAGTGCTTTCACCATTTGCTCTTTTTGGTGGGCTGAAGCTTTGGCGCTGATGGGAAGACTGGACGAGGCCATTGAATTGTTTCATCACTTGATGACCTACGCCAGTCCTGTGGGGCTGTTTTCGGAGGACGTCGACCCGGCCAACGGTGCTCTGCTGGGCAACTTTCCCCAGGCTTACACTCACGTTGGACTCATCCATGCGGCCATGACGATCGGAGAGTTGCTTGAGGCGCGTGACGGTAAAGTACGCGCCTGGGCATAGCCTGGTCCTTAAACGTAAGGGGCCTCCGAGACTCGGTCGGATCAGTATTCAATTTTTACGGTGCTATGAGCAGGTTATTGATCGTATCGAATCGTCTGCCAATTACGGTTAAGCTGGATCACGGCGAAATCGTCGTCGCCCAGTCTGCCGGCGGACTAGCCACAGGACTGCGCGGTCCTCACGAGCGCTCGGATTCCCTGTGGCTGGGGTGGCCCGGTGACGTTTCCCGCTTAGACGCCAGCCAGCGCGCTCAACTCACCCGGAACCTGGCGGACCTTCGCGCCGTGCCGATCTATCTGACACAGGGAGAAGTCAGCCGTTATTACGAAGGGTTTTCCAACGAAGTCCTGTGGCCCCTATTCCACTACCTGACCGATAAGGTTCAGCGGGACGCCTGGAAAAACTGGAAAACCTATGCGGAAGTGAATCACCGATTTGCCGAAATGGTGGCAGAGCATTATCGCGCGGGCGACCTGGTTTGGATCCACGACTATCAACTCTCGCTGGTTCCAGCTCTACTCCGACGACGCATCCCCGCTGCCCGAATCGCATATTTTCTGCACATTCCATTTCCCTCCTCCGAGGTTTTTCGCATTCTGCCGTGGCGTATTGAAATTCTGGAAGGAATGCTGGGGGCAGACCTCATAGGTTTTCACACCTACAGCTACCTGATGCACTTCAGAAGATCGTTACATCTCATTCTGGGCGTGGATGCTCATAGCGAGCACATTCATTACGCGGACCGAGCCGTCCGTCTCGGCGTCTTTCCGATGGGAATTGATGCGGCTTCCTTCAGTCGTCTTGCCGAAGAGGCCAGGGTGACGACCGAAGTAGAAGCCATCAAAAGGGAGTGTCAGGATCGGAAACTGCTTCTGGGCGTGGATCGCCTGGACTACACCAAGGGCTTGCCCCGCCGGATGCTGATCGTGGACCGGCTTCTGGAGCGCGAGCCGTCGCTGCGAGGGAAGATTCGCCTGATTCAAGTGGTGGTTCCTTCTCGCACTAAAGTCGCATCCTATGAGTTGTACCGGCGGCGTCTTGACGAGATGGTCGGCCGTATTAACGCGGCACACGCCACCGTAGGCTCAGTCCCCATTCATTATCTTTACCGATCCATATCTGAGCAGCAACTGGTGTCACTCTACAGAGCAGCTGACGTCATGCTGGTCACGCCTTTGCGCGATGGCATGAACCTGGTTGCCAAGGAGTTCGTTGCCTCGCGCGTTGACGAGGACGGCGTGCTGATCCTGAGCGAGTTCGCCGGAGCTGCGGCGGAGCTTGCGGAAGCGCTTCAGGTCAACCCGTACGATATCGACCGGGTGGCTTGGGCCATCAAGAAAGCATTGGCGATGCCGGAAGAGGAACGTCGCGCCCGAATGCAAGCGCTGCGCCGTCGCGTGCTGGCTTACGATGCCTACCAGTGGGCCAGCTCTTTCATCGGGACGCTGCAATCGGTTTACAGAGAAGGCGCTGCCTCTTCAGAATTCGTGTCAACTCCCGAGGAAATAGAAAGACTTCTGGAGGAGGTCCGCAGCGCTGAAAACCTGCTCTCACGCCCCAACTGGCTGCTCCAGATGCTGCACTGAAAAAGCTCCTGAAAGCACTGGCTGCCCGCCGTGGCACAAGTGTTCACGTGGTGAGTGGGCGCCCTCGAGACGTATTGGAGCACTGGTTCGGCAACCTGTCCATCCAGTTGCACGCCGAGCACGGGTTCTGGTCGCGGTTGCAGCCTGAACGTTCCTGGGAAGCCGCTCGGGAGGAATCCTCAGACTGGAAGCAGAAAGTTCTGCCCCTATTGGAGCAGTTCGCAGCGGCCACTCCCGGATCGTTGATTGAGGAGAAAGCGGCGGCTATCGCATGGCACTATCGTATGGCCGACCTGGAGTTCGGCACGCTCCAAGCGGAAACATTAAGCCTTCGACTCAAAAAAGAGCTTGATGGAATGCCGGTTGAGGTGCTGCCGGGTGACAAAGTGATCGAGGTTCGCCTGCAAGGCATCCACAAGGGAATCATCGTGCCCCGT
>QHZQ01000062.1 GCA_003224725.1 Acidobacteriota bacterium
GCCTACGAGTTCTCGCGATGGGTGACGACCGCACCGATGAAGACCTTTTCGCGGCACTGCCGCCAGGGAGCTTCGGTGTGCATGTGGGGCCAGGTCCGAGTCGGGCCCAGTATCGCCTGGCCGATCCTGCCTCAGCACGCTGGTTCTTGAGTAGATTGGTCCCTTGAAAGTCCGCGCTTGGGACGGGCAGAAGGCATCGGCGAGAACGAGCACGATCAACTTATATGTCATCTCTTCGTGGTGGCGCCGCGGTAGGAGGGCCTCCTACAACCACCCCCGGAAGCTCTGTCGGCCTCCGCCCGTGAAAATCCCCTCTCGGGAGGGGAAAGAAGGCTTCAGCCTTCAGGGGTGGGTCCTTCCCGTCCGTAACAACCCACCCCTACACCCCTCCAGTGGAGGGGAATCATTTTTATGCGTCGTGGTGACCATTTTCATGCTCTGGGGGAAGTTGCACAGGGGAGCCGAGAGACTCAACCTGGGTTTCAACCCTGTCTGCAGGTTTCGTTGGCCTGGTTCCATTCCAAAGACTGGTCTTCCACAACTGGTAAGAGTGCGGAAACTCCGGGAGTGATTTATA
>QHZQ01000708.1 GCA_003224725.1 Acidobacteriota bacterium
CCTCATCTGGTGCCCATCTTGCAAGAGGCCAGAGCCAGAGGAGCGCAGCTCGTTCTGATCGACCCTGTTTACCACAAGACGGCCATTCTTTGTGAAACCCACCTTCAGCCACGTCCTGGCAGCGATTTTGCGCTGGCGATGGCTGTTGCCAGAATTCTTTTTGAACAAGGCTGGGTGGATCCTGCAGCCCGGAATTACTGCGACCACCTGGATGAGTTTCGCGACCTGGCCGAAAGTCACAGCGTTGCCGAATGGTGCCGTGAAGCCGATGTCCTGCCCGACTCAGCCCTTGATCTGGCGCGGCGGCTGGGCAAAGACAAGCCGGCCGCTATCCTCGTCGGTTGGGGGATGGGCCGGCGGATCAATGGCGCAGGCATGGTACGCGCCCTGGACGCGCTGTGCGCCATCTCCGGAAATATTGGTATTCCCGGCGGAGGTGTGTCGTTTTATTTCAAACGGCGCGGGGCCTTTGATACTTCCTTTATTCAAGGTTCGAAAGTGGCGCCTCGCACGGTATGCGAGCCACTATTCGGACCGGAGCTTCTCCGCCTGAACGATCCGCCCATCCGGGCAGTCTGGGTCACGGCAGGCAACCCCGTAGCCATGTTGCCGGAGTCTGAAACCACCGCCCAAGCCCTTCGTTCACGTGAGTTCGTGGTCGTGGTCGACTCTTTCTTCACCGACACGGCGCGCCTGGCTCATCTGGTTCTGCCAACGACGACGCTGCTGGAGGCAGACGACTTGCTCGGCTCTTATGGGCATCATTGGATTGGCGTCGCTAACCCCGTTGTCCCGCCTCCAGAAGGCGTCAAGAGTGACCTGGAGATCATTCAGGCGTTGGCGCGACGGGTGGGACTCGGCGAGGTGATGGCCAGTGATGCCCTCGGTTCCCACGGGATCACGCTCGAAGCACTCGAGGCCGGAGCCATCCGAAATCCTATTCCACCTGGAATCCTGTTTGCGGATCGAAAGTTCGCAACCGCCACCGGCCGAGTCAACCTGATGACCAAATCGCCCCCGAGTGAAGTCTCCTCGCCATATTACCCGCTTTTCCTGATGTCCCTTTCCACCGAGAAGGCTCAATCGTCGCAGTGGGCCGTGCCCCAGCAAGGCTATGCCGTCGTGACCGTTCATCCTGAAGCAGCCAACGGAATTGGCGACGGCGAATTGTGCAGCCTCCAGTCCGGCATTTCTTCAATGACCGTGCGCCTGCACTACGATGTCAAACAGAGAAGAGACGTTGCCCTTATCCCCAAGGGTGGGCATTGGCGCGAAGGTCGTTGCGCCAACGCTCTCTTGCGCGCCCGCACCACTGACCTGGGCGAGGGCGGCGCCCTTTACGACGAGCGGGTTCGAATCGTGCCTCTCAAATAGCAGAAGCTGGCTGGCTCTGGATGGTTGAGTTGAGAGAGAGCGGAAAAGCATAGGGGTGGAAACGACAATTCGTCGTCGTTCTCGTCGTCGTTGTGCGCAGGCTTGTGAGTTTCGAGAACGAGTATGAGGACGACGACGAGGTCCCGGGCTATCTGCACGGTGACTGTGGCTACCCCGGGGATATCAATCAAGGAAAAAATCATGCCAAAAATGCCGCGACGAAAATTCATGCAATCTCTCACTGCGGCAGTCACCACTTCCTCAATGGTTTTGGCGCTCAAGCAGCCCAAGCGACTGCCCATTTCCTTCTCCACCTTGGGCTGCCCGAAATGGGATTGGAAAACGATTCTGAAGAATGCCTCCGCGTGGGGTTATGCGGCCATTGAGCTGCGAGGCGTACAGGGAGAGCTGGATCTGACCAAGCGACCGGAGTTCAGCAACTCAGGCCTCACACAAAGCCTGAAAGAGCTCGAGGCCCTTGACTTGCGCATTTCCAACTTGGGTTCTTCAGCCCACATGCACGAGTCGGATCCGGCTAAACGCTCACAGCAAATGGACGAGGGGAAACGATTCATCGATCTGGCGCAGCGACTCCTGTCGCCCTATGTCCGCGTCTTTGGTGACAAGGTTGATCCGGCTCAGCCAAGGCAGGCAACTATTGACCGGGTCGTGGCTGGATTGCGTGAACTGGGTGAGTATGCGCGAGGTAGCAAGGTGACAGTCATCCTGGAATCTCACGGCGATTTTTACGATTCGCCCACCCTGCTCCAAGTCATGAAAGGCGCTGAAATGCCCACAGTGGGTCTACTCTGGGACGCCTATCACACCTGTACGGCCGGTAACGAAGATCCGGCCCGCACTTTCAAACAGCTTGGTTCTTACGTTCGTCACACTCACTTAAAAGACTCTGTGCCAGCCGGTAAAGAAGAGCATTATGTTCTTACTGGCACGGGGACGGTTCCGGTCAAAAAGACCGTAAAAGTTCTGGTGGACGGCGGGTATCGCGGCTACTACAACTTCGAGTGGGAAAAGCTGTGGCATCCGGAGATCGAGGAACCCGAAATTGCGATTCCTCATTTCGCCAAGGTTATACGGGAATATCTGGCAGAGGCAGGACTCAAAGCGTGACAGAAAGCGATCAGCTATCAGCGATCAGCCAAGTTATGCACCATTGGCATTAGCCTCGGAGAGGCGCAAGCCAATAGCCCACGGCGTCAGCCGTGGGATAAGGCAGATGGGTGGATCAGCCCCGGGGGGCGACAGACAAGGCGGAACAATTTATCTCCCAGGCGGATTCTTTCGCCCCTGCCGGGGCTTGGCTCCTGCATGACGCTAACCCACGGCTGGCGCCGT
>QHZQ01000063.1:0-8111 GCA_003224725.1 Acidobacteriota bacterium
CGATTGCCAGCGACCGTAATTCCAAACGTACCTTGATCAACGAAGTTGACGGTCACTGAGTCTGCAACTTCGCTTCGAGGGTCCCGGTGTGGCACTGGCGACGGGTGATCGAACCTCGCGACCTCGACGCCCACGCCACGGAATATGGATGCAAACCGGTTCACTCCCTTTCTTCCGCAAAATTCTAGGCAAATTCGCAAGAAACTGCAAGCATCGAGAAGTTTCTTGGAATATTGTGGTGTCGAGGTCAACGAACGGCCTCACTCGCACAGCCTCCCATCGAGACAGCCGAGAACGCCCATGCAATCGGTCTTGCCGACTGCGATGGCTGGAAGAACCGGGGGGTCGCGCCGACAGAAAGCAGGTGACACAGAAAGGAGGTAACACATCATGACTGAGTTGATGAATCAAGAAACAGCGGGAAATCGTTCGATGCTTCGCCACGCGGTCGCTACGCTAGCTTATCGCGGTGGCAAGGCAGTGATGAATGCGCCTCAAGGATTCGCCAAGTTCGCTATCAGTAAGTCAACGCGGACTCCGGCAGCAATCCTGGCCCACATCGCTGATTTGCTTGACTGGGCACTCTGGCAAGCGAAAGGGAAAGACAAGTGGCACAGCTCAACTCCACTACCCTGGGAGCGAGAGGTAGCCAGATTCTTCGCAGCGCTCAAAAAGTTGGATTCATATCTGGCTTCCGATGCCCCGCTCGGATACCCTGCCGAAAAGATATTCCAAGGAGCGATTGCCGATGCACTCACACACGTCGGACAGATCGCGATGTTGCGGCGACTGGCGGGGGCGCCGGTGCGCGGGGAGAATTACTTCAAGGCGACAATCGTTGCGGGCCGCGTAGGGCCGGAGCAATCGGCAAAACGCGTGGAGTTTGATTGATCTCCGTTGTGCGCCGCAAGTATTCGCTGGATTTTAGCTGATTTGCGGGGCCTATCTGACGACACCTCACGGGTGGTCGTCGTGCGCTGCCGCAGGGCCCGGGAGCCCTAAACTAACCTCTGACTACACAGCGGCTGATACAAAAAAACAGCCGCCAAACCCTCCTTGGAGTCAGGAAGTATCTATTTGACACGTATACACGTGGTGAAGTACCATTTAGCCACTATGAAACAAAAGCTCACACTGACCATTGAAGATGCGCTGACTGAGAAAATGAAAATTCAGGCTGTCCTGGTCAAGCCCAGCGTCAGCGATATTACTGAAGAGTTGTATAAGGAATATCTCGACCGTCAGAAGAAAGTGAAGGCCAAAGGGAGACTGAAGCGGCAACTTGCCGGGATTGTGTCAGAGAACTGAGGCACTGCATGAAAATGACCGAACCCGGATTGAATATCAATGCCTTAGCGGCAAACGATCTCTTAGACCACTTAATTCAACTAGTCCATCCAATCCTGCAAAGGATGAAAGAAATAAGGGTTTCGGCAGCAGGGAAAATGCTCGCGCTAAGAAAAGGAAAGCACGCGAGACAATAACCTTAGGCTCACCTCAAGCGGGAGCTTCCGCGTTCAACGGGAATATCACGAATGACCGGAGCGGGTTGAACTTACAGAAGAATAGATTGATGGAAGAGTCGAGGCTGATGGCATCTTTGGCAGTTTCTGCATCCCGAGGAAAGGGGACCCTGGGTTGTTTTTTCGGCGTGTTGATGATTGTGGCAGTGGCCTATGGAGCCTACAAGTTTGGGTTCCCCTATGTGCGTCACTACCAACTTAAAGATGAGATACAGCAGATTGCCACTTTGAGTGGAGCCGGAGCTCTCCCAAGAGTGGGAGCTACCTCGGCAAGAGTCACTCCCTCCGTCACAGAGATCCAAGACGCGGTTATGTGGAAGGCGAGGGAGTTAGGTATTCCTTTGCATAAGCAGGATATTGATGTGCACATAAGGGAAGAAAAAGTTCTCATTGCCGTCAAGTATAGCGTTCCCATCGATTTGCCTTGGGGCACTTATGATTTCCGTTTTGAATTTGCTAGCCATAACTGAAAGCAGCTTTGTCTCGGATAACCTCAAGTGTCATGGATTGGCGTCTCCAAATCGATGATTTTCCTGCCACGGCCTTGCCGTTCCCTGAATCGCAGTTCTGATAACCAAGCCTGCAAGCTGCCGAACCCGCCGTCGACGATCGCTCTGTCTGGCAGATCGACGCACCCTCGGTACTTTGCTGGCGAGCGACGCCTTTCTCAAGCGGACTGACTTGCCATGTCTGAGAGGTGGGTGTCGCCGGATTGCCACCAAAACAACTTACCCGGATGGTGGGATGCGGCAGTCGAATGGGACCCTACTTTTACTTTATCAGTTTAGTTCATGCAACCAGCTTAACTACTCGGTCATCTGCTCCTATTGATGTTTAACTTTGTAGAATCAAAAGGAGAGGCTTTATGTTCTTAAAAAGATCAATCGGAATAGCCCTTACTTTTATCATTTTGGTTATCTTAGCCTTCGGACAGGTGGGAACAACGCCACCCACATTTCCAAGGACAAATGATAAGCGCAGCAACAAGGTAGAACTGGTTGATATAAACTCGGCCAGCAGAGAACAACTTGCAGCGTTGTCGGGAATTGGTGAGGAGTATGCCGACAAAGTCATTGCGGGGCGCCCCTACAAAAGTAAAAAGGAGTTAAAAACTAGAAAGATTCTCCCCCAAGTAAATTACAAACAGATTGCCGACAAGATCACTGCCAAGCAGACTACCAAGTAGATTCCTGAGTGTGACTATGCAGTGATTGGGTAGGAGACTACATTTTATGACCTGCAACGTCATGTAACGCACCTTAGCTTGCCCGGAGCCAATTGCCATTCATCACAAAAGGCAAGGCTGCCAAGCTATAACTTCGAGTTTCTTGCATAAGGGATCGCAATCACAATACAGCACGCCACAGCCCTGCTCAGCTCCATGTTAATTCTCCTTTTGTTTTATTTATTTACCTTAGCTTCCTCCCAAATTGGACACCAGGGCAGAATTTCTCTCTCCCAAGCCAGGATTTAAGGTAAATTGGGTAGAGACCCGATGAAGTGCAAGGGTGAGTCAAACGACGGTGTGCGGTCAGAAACCGCCAATCCAGAAAAGGGAGACCAAAGATGTCGAAATCATCGAGACCGACCGCTCAAAAACGTGCCAAGGAAAAGGCTCGGCAGGAGAAACGACAGCAGAAAGAAGCTCGTCGCTTGCAATCTAAAGAACGCAAGGCAAACGCTGGTCTGAGAGGCGGAGAGGAAGACCCCGATATTGCCGGGATCCGTCCCGGCCCTCAACCGTTGCCCGCGGAGTGGGACACAATTACCAGCCCTGATGAAGAGAAGAAATAGGCCATTGCCCTCCTTTTATCTAAGCATCGAGAGAACTCCGCACCGTGGCGTTCTCTCAGGCCTCTTCTTTGTGCAGTAGAAACATTTCATCCGATAGTTAAGTCATTGCCAACCAATCTTCTGGCTTGCCTTTGTTTGCCGCTTGCCTTGGCATGACAATGAAGATCTTCGATCTCAGTCTTATGCATTAAGCAATTAGATTCGAACCCAGAAAGGGAGTATATGCCAACAAGATATCAGGTAAACGGCAAGGAAATGAGTTTGGCCGAAATAGTCAAATTAGCCCAAAGATGCGGCTACCGAGGACCCATCAGAGTAATAAGTCCTCAGATGAAAGAAGTCTTAAAGAGACAAGGTTACGACTTAACCAAGAAGTGAAGTTTTAATCGCATAGGAGAAGGCGGTCACACCGGCAGCGGAGACCCAAGACATCACAATCGTGCAGAGGCCCCAGCTCACTAGAATGCGTGCTATCCAGGCGCGTGTGCTCCAACGCTCCACGATGAGGGCGCCCGGAATCTCAAGCAGAAAATAGCCCAGAAAGAAAATCCCGGCACCAAAACCAAACACGGCTTCAGAGAAGCCAAGATCAGCCGACATCGACAGCTTGGCAAAGGCGACATTGGCCCGATCCAGGTAGGCAATGATGTAAAGTAGGAAGACAAACGGCAAAATGCGCCAGGCGATTTTCCTTCGAGTCTGAACAGCGATCTCGGTAACGATGGGCATGGTCGTCATGCGTACTTCCTGCGGCCTCATCCAAAGCTCACGTCCTCAGTTGATCCACTTTCACGGCGACCAGCAGTCGGCATGGAAAGACGGCCTCCGGCCAAGGGACTAGAGCTTGTGATCTACGACTCCCGTTTTCTCACAAACCCGCTCTGGTCTGGGTCCCACACCCTCTTCAGTAGTGCCTGCTTGCAAAGTCTCCCTATCCGTTCAGAAGCCAAACCTCCAAGAAGCTTGACATCTGCAAAGGATTGGCGAAATAAGAGGCGATACCCAAAAAAAACAAAAAGGCGGCATCGAGTGGCAGTTTGGTATTCGGTTTTTTCGGAAGGAAAGCCACAGCCAGGAATGGGCTAGCCACCCTCCACCCAGAGACCAGTCATGAGCCTAGGGAGTTTTCATTTAAATGGCAACAAAGGGGTTAATGAGTCGGAAAGATATGGCCGAAATACCACACGTGGCCAGACTCGGTAAATCTGAATTTCAATCATCGCGGACCTTCTAAGGCTACTTGCTAGCGAAGGAGTTCAAACCTTGGTCAAGTTTGTGAACCTGCCGTCCCCTCACCCCCAGATTCTCTCCCATTGGGGGAGGGGTGAACGCTTGATAAGCGTTCACAAGCGACGGCGGTCGTGGAGGACAGGTGAGGGGTCAGTTGCCGACAGAGCCGCACTCCTCGGTGGTCAGAGATCGCTTGCTAATGGCTAGCCCATGACGTTGCGTAGAAAAACTGTGGTAATCGTTGCCATCACACTCATCGGGTTGATGGTGTTTTTATATGGCATCTCGCGGATTTTCCTGCTGGGCAGCTTCGCCGAGCTGGAAGAACATCACACCCGCCAGGAAGTGGATCGGGCCTTGAGGGCTCTACTAAATGACCTTTCAGCGCTAGACCGAACGACCGGTGATTATGGAGCGTGGGACCGCACCTATCAATTTATGGCGGACCACAACGAGGACTTTCTAAAGACAGAACTAAAAATTGGAACTATTGCCGGACTCAGGATCAACCTGGTAATGATTTTCGATCTCTCCGGCCGGATGATCTTCAGCAAATGCGTCGATTTGAAAGTTGAAAAAGAAACCGCTGTTGCGGAGCAGCTAAAGGAATATTTTTCAGACCATGGGGGCCTTCTTCACCACACCAACAACGAGGCACCCGTAAGGGGGATCGTTCTTATCCCACAAGGACCGATGCTCATTGCCTCATGGCCCATCCTGACCAGTGAGCGCCAGGGGCCAATGCGCGGCACGTTTGTTATGGGACGCTACCTGGACTCCGAAGAAATTAAGCGCCTGGCTGAGACAACCCTCTCATCTCTTACCATCAAACGCTTGGATGAATCGCAGATGCCCCCCGACTTCCAGGCGGCGCGGTCCTTTCTGATTTCAAGAAGTGCACCCATCTACGTCCGGCCCTTAAGTAAAGAGACTGTCGCTGGATACGCTCTGGTTAACGACATCTATAAGAAACCGGTGCTGACATTGAGAGTAGCGACACCACGCGCGATTTACGCCCAAGGCCAAACCAGCATGCTCTATTTCATTTTGTCCCTTCTGGCAGTAGGTTTACTTTTCGGGCTGGCGACGATGTTGCTCTTGGAGAGGACCATCCTTTTGAGGTTGACACGTTTGAGTGACAGCGTCAACCGAGTAGGTGCAAGCGGCGAGCTCTCGAGTCGGATATCGTTAACCGGGCGTGATGAATTGTCAAGTCTGGCTGGCACGATCAATAGTATGTTGGAGGCCCTGGACCATTCCCAGCGTGAGCGTCGAAAAGGGGACGAACGATATCGCATCCTCTTTGAACGAAACCTGGCCGGAGTTTACAGAACGACCCTGGACGGTCGTATTTTGGATTGCAATGAGGCTTTTGCCCGGATCCTTGGCACTCTGAAGCGCGAGGATGTGTTGGCCTCGAACATGAATGATCTCTGCTCCTACGTCGGCGAGACTCGCGTGGACCAGGTTCTGAAGGAAAAGGTTGTCACCAACGCTGAATCCTGTCTGCAGCGGAAAGATGGAAGTTGCGTTTGGGTTCTGGAAAACGCGAGTCTCCTGGAAGGCGCAGACGGCTCCTCGGTAATTGAAGGGACGTTGATCGATATCACGGAGCGCAAACGGGCCGAACAGGTTCTGCTCAGGTCACGCGAGGAGTTAGAAATCCTGGTTCAGGAACGGACCGCCAAGTTGGACATCGCTATCCGATCTCTTAAGGACGAGATCGTCGAGCGGAAAAGCGCAGAGGCGGACTTGCGGAAAGCCAAGGAGGCTGCTGAAGCGGCCAATCGGGCTAAGAGCGAATTCCTGGCCAACATGAGCCACGAAATCCGCACACCCATGAACGGGATCATCGGAATGACAGAACTCGCGCTGGATACTAGTTTGACCAATGAACAACACGAATATCTCGATATCGTGAAGTCGTCAGCTAATTCCCTGTTGGCGTTGATCAATGACATCCTTGATTTCTCAAAAATCGAGGCAGGTAAACTCGATCTCGATCCTATTCAATTTAACCTGCGTGACAGTGTGGATGAAACAGTCAAGACCCTGGCTAGTCGAGCTCAACGAAAGAATCTGGAACTGATTTGCGACGTCCTGCCCGACGTGCCAGTGGCGCTGGTTGGCGATCCTGGACGGTTGCGCCAAATCATCGTAAATCTTGTAGGTAATGCCATCAAGTTCACTCACCAGGGTGAAGTGGTCGTGGAGGTCAGGGTTGGCGATCCTCAAGCAATCACCTGTCGTGGAATGAACGATCAACCATTGAAAGTCGACAATTCTAGCTCTTGTGTGCTGCATTTCTTAGTTCGCGACACTGGGATTGGCATTCCACGGGAAAAGCAAAACATGATTTTTGAATCCTTCACTCAGGCGGATAGTTCCACCACTCGCGATTATGGGGGCACGGGACTAGGTCTAGCCATCTCCTCTCGATTAGTCCAAATGATGGGAGGGCGCATTTGGGTAGAAAGTGAGGTCGGCAGAGGAAGCACATTCCACTTTACAGCCCGTTTCGGGTTGCCTCTGCGTCACGGAGAGCCAATGGCTCCAGTTCTTCCGGCGAATCTGCAAGGTCTGGCGGTGTTGGTGGTGGACGATAATGCGGTGAACCGGCACCTCTTGCTGGAGATGCTTCGCCGCTGGCAAATGAAACCCGTCGCTGTAGAAGGGGGCCAGCGGGCGCTGGCGCAGTTGAAGGCTGCGGTCGAGGTTGGGAAGCCTTTTTCGCTGGTGCTGCTGGATGCACATATGCCGCAGATGGATGGCTTTACTTTGGCGGAACATATCAAGCAAAATCCCGAATTTGCAGGCGCCATCGTCATGATGTTGTCTTCAGCCGGTCAACGGGGGGACGCGACGCGCTGTCGGAAACTGGGCGTATCTGCCTACCTGACCAAACCGATCAAACAGTCAGAGTTACTTCAGGCCATTCTTACAGTGCTTGGCACATCGCCCACCCAGCAACCTCCGCCGGAGGTAGTCACACGACATTCCGTGCGCGAAAGCCGGTTCTCGCTGCGTATTCTTGTGGCAGAGGATAATGCAGTCAATCAGAAGTTGGCGGAGCGGCTGCTGCAGAGACGAGGGCACACGGTCATCGTGGTTGACAACGGACGAAAAGTGCTAGAAGCCTTGCAGCAGCAATCTTTTGACCTGATCTTGATGGACGTCCAGATGCCCGAGATAAACGGGTTCGAAGCAACGGCGGCAGTGCGAGAAAAAGAAAGAGAGACAGGAAGGCATCTACCCATCATTGCTTTGACAGCCAATGCCATGAAGGGAGATCGGGAACGATGCTTGGAAGTTGGCATGGATGGCTACGTTGCCAAGCCCATACGCGCCCAGGAACTCTTCGAGGCGATTGAGAACATCATTCCGATCTCACCGGGCATGCCAATGTTAGAGCTACAGGAGTAAGTTTTTCTTCGAGCGGTTTGTCCGGTCTTCCCCACTTCTTCGAAAGATACCCATGTTAACGGGATTCCTTCCGCCCTAACTTTGTCTGGTCGGATTCCTCATCGCGAACATCGAGCCGAACCACTTCCACATCCCCCAACC
>QHZQ01000063.1:8119-10416 GCA_003224725.1 Acidobacteriota bacterium
AGTTCCGAAGACTCGAAACCCCCGACTTGACAGCAGCGTTGCGGTTGCCCGCCCAATCCCAGACGAAACTCCTGTCACCAAAGCTACTTTTTCTGTCATGCTCCTTCTCATGTGTTACTCCTTTCCAGTACTCCTGAAATAAATAACTGCTATGAACTGACCGTCGTTCATGCTGTGTCGGCTCGTTCATGGGTGTAACGCCACTGTCCAGCCGCCACCTAAGGCGCGGTAGAGACCAATGAGATGGGTAGTAACGCTGGTTTGACTTTGAACCAACTGATCCTCGTTGGCGTAAAGTTCGCGTTGCGCTTCTAGCACCGACAAGAAATCGACCAGACCCGCCCGGTATTGTTCGGTGGCGAGATCGACTGCCAATTGGCTGTGCTGCGCCGCTTGATTCAGCCGATCGCGACGTTCCTGTTCCTGCGCATAGTCAATCAATGCGTTCTCGACCTCTTCGAGGGCGTGGAGGATGACCGATTTGTAGCTGATCACCGTCCCACGCTGACGCGAGGTTTGCACGGCGATGTTGGAGCGAATGCGGCCCCCGTTGAACAACGGCAAACTGATCCCCGGGCCAGCCGAAAAGAAGTTGCCCAGTCCCAACGTGAGGTCGTGAAGTTGAGTGGCCTGACGCCCGGCCGTGCCCGTCAGGACAAAGCGAGGAAACAGGTCCGCTTTGGCCTCCCCGATCCTGGCGGTTGCGGCCGCCAACTGAGCCTCGGCACGGCGGATATCCGGACGTCGCTTCAAGAGATCCGAGGGTAGGCCGACCCCAATATCGGGTCCTGCGGAGGGGATCGCCCGGTTTTTGCGTCCAGCGCTGAGGTGGGCTCATCGCAAACCACCAGATGCGGCTTGTGAACCAATGCGCGGGCCAGCGCGACCCGTTGCTGCTGCCCACCCGATAGCTGGGCCGGCGGAGATGCCGCCCGTTCTTCCATCCCCAACTGCGCCAGCAGTCGTTTGGCCTGGGCCACAGCCTCAATCCGGTTCACGCCTGCAGCCAACAATGGGACGGCGACGTTTTCGGCTGCAGTGAGCGCTGGAAGCAGGTTGTATTGCTGAAAGACAAAGCCAAGATGGCGACGGCGAAACAGGATGCGCTCTTGCCCGCTCATCTGAGCGGGCATTTCGCCCAGGACCTCGAGGTCACCGCCGTTGCTGTCCAGCAGGCCGGCAATGACGGAGGGCAAGGTCGTTTTCCCGCACCCACTGGGCCCGACCAACATCGCCAGCTCACCTATGCGGATCTCCAAGTCCACGCCGCGAAGAGCATGGACACGAGCTTCCCCTTCGCCGAACCACTTTTCTATCTCGTGACAAACAACCGCGTATTCGTTTTTCTTTTTCATGATTAACCTCGGAAGACAACGGCGGGTTCGAGCACCAGCACCTTGCGGATGCTCATTAAACTGGCAACGACCACGATAAAAATGACGATGACCGCAGTTCCGATCATCACTTCTGGAAGCAGGATGATTCCGCGGGTCGCCATCCGGTGTACGAAGATGGCGAAGAACGTTGCTGCCATTCCCATTCCAAGCGCGTATCCAATGCCGCCGACCACCAGCGCCTGCAGCAAAATCATCCCGACAATACGCCGATTCGTGATGCCGATGGCCTTCAGCGCGCCGAACTGTTTGAGGTTTTCGAGGGTGAAGATGTAGAAGGTCTGTCCCGCCACGACGGTTCCCACAATCAGCGCGATCATGACTGTCATCCAGAAATTCACGGGGATCCCGGTGTTGCGTATGAAGTACATGATTGTCGCCCAGCCGAACTGCTCACTGCTCATCGCCTTTAGGCCTGTTGCCCCGGCGATGCACTTGATTAACTCTGCAATCGGTACGTTCGGTTCAGGCTTGACCAGCACAAACAATAGGAGGTTGCGCTCCCGGCCGACAAATCGGAGCGCCTGGCTGTAGCGGGTGAAGAGCACAGGGAAGGTCGTGAACGGAGCAGACGCGTCGCAGATGCCTACGAGGCGCGCGCGGTGGTCATTCATCTCGAGAATCTTCCCGAGTTGGAGCGGTTGATTCGGAAAAAAGAATCGATACCCCGCTTCATCGATGATGGCAGCATCCGGCTGGCGCAGGTCCTCAGCCGCACCCAGGATCATCTTGCGTGGCGCCCCCACCAGCGTGGCGTCATCCAGTCCCAGCAAAATCACGACGCGGAACTTGCCGTCAGGCGCCTTGGCTCGCGGCTGCCCCTCGAAGAGCGGCACCGCCCACTTCACCCCGCTGACGCTGCGAATTCGATAAAGGTCGTTGTCGGTGAGCGCGTTGATTTCG
>QHZQ01000712.1 GCA_003224725.1 Acidobacteriota bacterium
ACGAAAGTAGGCTAGCGAGGAAGAAAGCAGTGACGAGTAGATAGAAACAATAAACTCGTGCAGGTCCCTCCTTAGATTTCATGGAAAATATCCCCCAGCCCAATTCTGAATGTGCTCGAACCTCTTAATCCTCGTATGTATAAGCTCTGATCGCTGGAGAACCATTCCTCCATTAGATTTTCATACCTCAAGCGTCTTTCGCGATTCCCACGTGGCCCCCCCGTAGGAAATGCCATGAGTAACTGTCCCCCTCACTTGATATCATCATGTACAACGACGGGGTGCTGTAGTTTGAAAAGGCCATCCAAACTTATGGAAACATTCTAGAATCTCCCTTTAGTGTTCCCGGACAAGGTAAAGGGTGCGAGACACGACACCATTTGTTACATCGTCATACTCTGGTGGTTTCTTTTCATCACCATTTACGCCAAAGAAAAGCAGTGCAACCAGCGGTTTGTCATAATAATCATTGACTTTACCCTTGAGCGTGCAGGTTATTTCCTTCGGGTCATCTTTCTTCATCGGGTCATCAGTGTGAACTGGTGTCCAATCCGCATGGCAAATGAGTTTTCCATCACTTATCAGGCCAATGCGGTACCAAGTGAAGGGCTTCCACCCAGATGGTAGATCCCAAAATCCATCCTCCCAGAACCACGTTCTTACGCCACTCTTTGATACAAGGAACTTGATCTCGTGGTCATTTTCATGTGCTGGGATTATCAATGGGTAATCAAGTCTTGCGGCGGTTGAAGCTATAATGTGATCTGAGAACACAGCTTCATACCCTGCTGGGACGAGGTTTGCTGCCCTATGGCAAGCCGAAACAATAATGAGGAGCAGGCCTAAGGATATATACCTTAATAGAGACAAGACCTTGTGGCGACTAGACGATGAACTATGTTGCATCGGCGCTCTCCTTTCGCATGTCTGATGCCCGTGACCGCGGGCTAATCGGTTACGACGTGGTGAAGGCACTCGTTACGCGCCCAGATCATGGCTTGACATAGTAATAGTGTGCGTGAGTGGGGTTGCTACCTGGGATCCAATAGGTGAGGCTCGCTAGATAAGTACCTGTCGGGATTGCATTTGCCGCGCAGGTGAATGTCTTATCGTTTATCGTTACTTCCTTTGCCAGGCCGCAAGTGGTGAGTGGTATCAATGTCACCACATCTATGAGCTGAGCCTTCCAGTATTGTGCATTTGAGAACGCCTTACACAGCCTGAACGTATAGCTGCCTGTTCCTGTATGTGTATTGTTAACCATATGACCACCATTACTACACGGGTTGGCGTCCCCATAATGGGGCATCGTGTCATTATTAAACGCCGAGGCAGGGCTGGCAGAGAGGAAAAAATTAACTACCACTGCCATGAGAATTGCGACCAAGAAGAAACTTCCTGCTTTCATTGCTCACCACCCTTGTTTGAAGTGAATTGCTTCCGGCTTCGCGAAGATTTCTTTGGAGACACGAAAAGTTTCCCGAACATCTTCTGTCTTAGTGTCCTTATAGGTTTAGAAGGCGATACGTTTCAGCGAAGGAAGAAGAAGGCATGTTGTCATGCAACCGTGAGGCGCCATCCGTTTCAACTCCTCGGTAGCGAGAAGGTGCCAAGAATCTATTCCGAATTTATGTGGGTGCTCGCGCAGTGACCGATTTGTTGGTGATCGGTAGGGAGAAGACCGTACTTCTCGGAAGCCCGAGGTGCCCTTCATGGCCGGCTCCGTTGAAGATCCAAGGAGAGAAACCAGCCACACAGCACACAGGCACTGCGACGTGGAAGCAACTGGTAGCCCTTATTAAACCTGTACGGTATTTTTAGCAATAACATTTTAGGGTTAGAAGGACTAGGAGCCTGTCCGATATTGCCGTTGGCTGCAGTAGAAAGGTCATTGTCGGACAGGCTCCTACCCACCATATCTTGGGGCATGATCCTTACCTCGCCGCGATTACTAGCTATGTCGCTGACCGTGGCGCGTGAAGCGTGGGACGGATCGGAAGTGTCATCTTTGCGAGTCGCGCCCATCTCGCTCGTCCCGCCAGTCTCGGTCTCGCGGAGCCGGGGCTCCCGTGGCGTTGACGCGCAGGCAACCAGGAAGTTCTGGTTGGGTATGCCCCAGAATCAAGTCGCCATTGGATTCTCAGACGTAAATCCTCGCCATTGAGTTCTCAAGCGTAAGCCCAATGACTAAAGGTCGACTGCTCGTCCCGCCCTAGCAGGATGCTGAAAAAGTCCGCCAGCTTCGTTCTTGCTTCGCTCAGAAGCTCAACGTACCGAAGCGTACGCCTCGCCTCTTCGCTCGTTGCGGCCTTGCTGGACGGCCTTTTTGAGCATCCTGCTGACTATTAAGGCATATCGCAATCTATGTGCCAGTGGCTTGCGCAGCCGGCTTCGAGAAATTCATTGTAATTGCCTCAAAATCCCCAGGTTTTCATGCTGTCAAAGGAAAATACGAAGGCGCAGAACCTGACAGGCATCATCTCTACTGAATCTATTTTGATTACAGGGGAATCCAATTGGATTCAGACGAAGACCGTTATTTGGTTTGTCTTGTTTGTTTTGTTTTTTGGTTGAACGAAATTAACCAGATGAACCAAATCACCCAGATAAACAAAACAAACCAGATCAACCAGACCAACCAGATAGACCAGATGAACCAGACAGGCCACACACGAAGCCTCCGTAAGGGCAAAGGAGCGTGGGGACGGTGGAAGCAGAAAACATGAGGTTGTAAGGGCGCATGGGCAGGGTGGGTGAGTAAAGTGTAAAGTTACACTTGACACGTGCACAATATTGATCTAGGATAGAGCGGGTGATAGGGAATTTTAAGCACAAGGGCTTGAACAAGCTGTTTCAGGACGATGACGGGCGGAAGGTGCCGGCGGCGCATCGTGAGAAGATCACCCGGATCCTGGCCCGGTTGAATGAAGCGCGTAGGGTGCAGGACATGGCCCTGCCGGGATACCAACTGCATCCGCTCAAAGGGAACCTTGCGGGCTTGTGGTCGGTGTCGGTTTCAGGAAACTGGCGGATTGTCTTCCGGTTTGAAGACGGCATAGCGCATGATGTGGAGTTGATTGATTACCATTAGGAGAACAGCGATGCGTATGAAAAACCCTCCCCATCCTGGATTGTCGGTGCGACATGACTGCCTCGAACCACTGGGGCTATCGGTGGCGGAAGGGGCAAAGGTGCTGGATGTGACGCGGCAGGCGTTGAACAACCTTGTGATTGGCAGGGCCGGGATTTCTGCAGAGATGGCGATCCGTCTAGACAAGGCCTTTGGCGGCGGCGCGGAAACGTGGTTGCGGATGCAGGCGGCCTATGATCTTGCGCAGGCCGAGAGGAAAGCCGGAACAATCAAGGTGAAGCGTGTGGCTGAGCGGGCTGAACCCGCTCATGCGTGAAACACGCGGTTCACATGAATTGGTCTGTTTCTTTTAATTGGCTTGTCTTGTTTATTTGGTTGAACCAGACTAACCAGATGAACCAAAGAGACCAGACCAACCAGATAGACCAGAGCTTACGCTATTTCGCAGAGGGGCGGCGAGCCCATCAAGATGCTCGTCGCCCCTGTCCACACGAGGAGAGCTTGACGTAGGCCCTTTACCGAAGCATTGTTGTAGTTGTGTATAGAACCCCATCTGTCGCCTTTTCTCCTGATCCGGACGGGCTCTGCTTCCTACATGCTGCTCCAGTCCTTCCCCCACAAGGATTTGGCGTATTCGATACTTGTTTGGTTGCCAGGTTCGCTGTTCCTTTCATTTCCCCTGCCATCACGATGCGGACATCCTGTCTCTTCTCGATCTGGAACGCATGGCCCACATCGATAAAGAACAGTGAGAATAACAGCGCAGCGCCGATTGAGAGCAAAGCAGAATTCTTATACATCATGCACCTCCTATGGTTGGTTACGTTGACCCTTTTCTGGCCATGCTCTTCAGCAATCAACGTGCCAGGAGATCTTGCTCGAAGCTCTTGCATGTTTATCCGTTGATTTGTTGGATGTATTTA
>QHZQ01000710.1 GCA_003224725.1 Acidobacteriota bacterium
GCGCCAATCGGAGTAGCGGGTTCCCCCTTTTACGTTGCAATACTCAACCCAAAATTTGGCTTCGTCCCAACTACCCGTCCCCAGGTTGACACAGATGTATGGCTGGGTCCCCAGGAGTTCGCAGTAGTTTAGAAACTCGTGGGTGCCAAACCGATTGCTTTCAGTGGTGCCCCATGCCAGTTCCAGCCGGGCAGGACGCTGGTTACGCGGACCGATGCCGTCCTCCCAATGGTAGCCGGAAGCAAAATTTCCACCCGGCCAACGCAAAATGGAGACTTGAAGACCCTTAACCGCTTCAAAGACATCCTTGCGATAGCCGTTGGCGTCTGAAAGGGGTGAGCCTTCCTGAAACACGCCTCCTTCAATACAGCGTCCCAGATGCTCGATAAAATTGCCGTAGATCATCTTATCTATCTGTCCGATCGTCCGATCAGTATCGATTTTAATTCGAGCCACGGATGACTTCTGCTGAGCAAAGACCAACCCTGTTGTCAGCCCAGCGATCAAGACCCCTTGAATCAAGAGGTGAGGTATTCGTTTCTTCATAGGCCTCCGTCCCCTCTCGTTTTCTGAATCAATCGACCACTATGAGGAGGCGGCCAGGTATTCGGGTATCAACTCCCAGAGGATCATTGCCAGCTCTTACGTGCTGTCGGGCGCATTGGCTGGAATTGCCGAGATTCTCATTGCGTTTTACACCAATTCAGTTTCTGCTTCTTCCCATGGAAACTTCTACGAGTTGTATGGCATTGCGGCTGCCGTTCTGGGAGGATGCAGCCTTCGAGGAGGCGAAGGGTCGATCGTCGGAATCATCATCGGTACGGTGCTACTTCAAGTTCTCCAAAATCTGGTCAACTTGCTGGGTATTCCCAGTTCGCTGAACTTCGCCGTCATGGGCGCAGTCATTCTCATCGGAGTCGTCGCGGACCAAATCCTGAAACGACGGTCCGCACAGAGCTAGCGTTGCTTGCCAGCGAAGAAGTTCACAAAACGGTCAAGTCTTCTTTTCTCGCGCAGAGGCGCAAAGACGCAGAGGTCATTCCTCAAGGTCATTGACAACCCACGTAATGCCGTTGTTCATGAGGGCTCCGCCAAAATTCAGTAGATAACCGAGCTTGAGCCCAATCAGCCACAGGTAAGCCTGCAGTTTTTTGCTGTGGCCTGCCGGTAGCCGTCCCGCCGATTTCAGCTCGACCATCACGTTTCCGCCCACAATCAGGACGGTCCCGAAACGCTTCATCGAACCGCAGTTCTTGCTACTGAATGAGAATCCTGGAATGGCTCTCTCGAAGCCTCCACAGAGCTTGCAAAACGAAGATATCCATTTTGACCAAGTCGAGCATCGAAGACTGGTATCAATCCTCGATTCTCTAACCTCAAGCCTCAGTTCTTTCCTTCTCTGCGCCTCCGCGTCTTTGCGCGAGCATTCCCTTCGTTCTCGGCGTTTCGATTTGCTTTCGTTGACTTTGCACTAAGGTGGTTTCGCCGTTTATATCCTGTCTCACTGACTTGCGGCCTGGGCTGCCGCTTTACATGCCTGAGCGAAAGCGTCTGCAGACCCTGAGGTCGGCACGGCTCGGGCGGGTTGGTCCTTTCCCAAGATCAGAAACGTTGGATATCCGGTCCCCTTGAAGCTGGCGAACAGGGCCTTCTCGGCTTTCCCATGCTCCGGGTTGACGCTTACGTAAAGAGTATTATCGAGGTAGTGCTTGACTTCCGAGCTGCTCAAGATAGTTCGTTCCAGTTCGGCGCAATAGGGGCACCAGTCCGTATAGAAATAGAGGGCCACTGGCTTGCCAGTTGCCCTGTGCAAAGATTTCGCCCCCAGCCTGATCGTTGTTGTAGCTGGCCCAGCGGAACTCTTCACAGAAGCCCGGACCGGCGCACCGGTTCCTCGAATAACCTCGACTCCAAACGTCTTTTTGTGGGAAGGATCAGCCGGACTCGCCTTTTGTCCCTGAAGCCGTTGGACCGCCGTTCGCGGAATGGTCTGAATACCCGAAGATGCCTGATACTTCACTTGGTCTCCTTCCTCCCACGCCTTCTCCACGACAATCACGTTTCCATTCTTCAGGTAAATGACATCCCCACAGAGCGGCAGCCCGCCAATTAGCCCAAGTGCGAGAATCAATGCTAGGCATACTCTCATAGGCTCTCCCGAAGGAAATGGTCTGCTCAAACCTGACTGAAATGAGGGCTAAAGTCAAGCGGCAAACAGGCAGGCGACTACAGTGATGCCTCGGTTACGGGGGTGGAGCGGGCGCTCCTGCGCACGCTGGACGAACGGGTGACGGAGAGCGCGTTCCACCCATGCTAACTGAGGTATTACAGGCGGGCTGAAATAATGAGGCTGCGGTTTTCGACCTGTTTAGAGGGATTGGGTGCCCCAAAGTGCGGACTCGCGAATTTCTTGGGGCGATTTGCAGACTCATGCGACTCATAAGAGGCTTAAATTAGATTCCACCTGGACCCAAACCATGTGCAAGAAGGTAGTTTTGGTATTACTGGAAAGCAAGGCCCCATGCGGCAAAATAGCAGGCGAGGTTTTCAAAGGACACGGCAAAGGGCGGACCCATGATGATTTCTGTGCGGGGAAGCGTTTATAGTGATCCAATTCTGGCTCTTAGAACCGTTGCTACACCCGCTCATAAATAAGCGTTTATTGCTTTATTGCTTAGTTTTTCTTCTTGACAACGGGTTCTCCCGGACCTAGGGTAAATGGATGTAAGACCGGGGACACGCACTTATAAGAACCAGAAAGAAAGGAGAAACCATCATGGAACAGACGAAAACCAAGTCAGTCGAACCGCAACAGCGGTTCTCACTTCCCGAAGTTACCTGGGATGACCTGAACGAGCCTGGCGCATATGTGGAACGCGGATCAGGGGATCTTTACCGCGTCCCCCAAGAGGCGCTAATACCCGGCGGTTCTCCTATCATTCACAAGGAGAGTGTTGGAGCTTCGCGTCTCGTGTTGGTCAGCAGAAACCCGTTTGCGACCACCTTGGAAGCACGGCTTCGTTGTGCTCAACACAGCATAGAGCCTAACTTCTAAATAGCCGGTGCGTGTTTCCCCGGGCTTGCTCCGGCCTGACATCTTTTCTTAGTCCTTCTTAATAATCCCACCCACCAAATTTCTGTACTTAAGGTGACCTCCAAATACGCCAAGCTCAGGCGAGGTTCCGTCGTCAGCGCTCCAATCGTGAGTGACTCAGTGCAGTTTGGCAGAACAAGGAGGCAAGGTCGTTGGGTTGCTCCCACTCCCCTGATCCTCCTCTTGCCGCAGGCCGGGTGCGGGAGAACCGTGTCGCTTCATCCTAAATCCGGCAGTTGGAATGACCACGGAGTTGAAGCTGTGAGACAGCTTCAAGAGAGCACAAAGCCAGTGGAAAAGAGGCCAGCTTTTCAGAT
>QHZQ01000711.1 GCA_003224725.1 Acidobacteriota bacterium
CAAGTGATTTATGACGCGCCTCACAAACTCCTCGGGCGCCGATGCGCCGGCCGTCACGCCGACAACTTCCACATCGTCCAGCCATTCGGGCTTGATCTCGGTTTCGTCATTAATCAAATGAGCTGGTACACCCACTGCCGAGGAAACTTCGCGCAAGCGTTGCGAGTTAGAGCTGTTTTGGGAGCCAATCACCAGCATGAGGTCCACTTGTCCGGCAATCTCTTTAACCGCGTTCTGACGATTCTGGGTGGCATAGCAGATGTCGTCTTTTGGAGGGGACTGCATTTTCGGGAACTTAAGGTGCAGCGCCTTCACGATTTGCGCGGTGTCGTCCAGGCTTAGCGTGGTCTGAGTGAGATAGATGACCTTGTCGGGATTCGGAACCTCCAAGCGCTCGACCTCTTCAACCGAGCTGACTAACTGCATGGGCGCTTCACCCATGGTCCCTTCCACCTCTTCGTGCTGGGGATGGCCAATGAGAATAAGTGAATAGCCCTCGCGTGTGAAACGAATGGCTTCCAGGTGCACCTTGGTAACCAGCGGGCAGGTAGCGTCAATCTGTCGTAGACGCTTCCGCTTGGCCAATTCTCGGATTTGAGGGGAGACTCCGTGTGCACTGTAGATGCATACAGAGCCGTCGGGAATTTCCTCGATGCTGTTGACGAAGACCACGGCCCGCTTGCTCAGATCTTCCACGACATACCGATTGTGGACGATTTCGTGAAAAACATAAATCGGCAAAGGAAACAAATCCAGTGAGCGCTCGACAATTTCAATGGCACGAACTACACCGGCGCAGAACCCGCGCGGCTTCGCCAGTACTACTTTCTTAAGCCCCATTCACAACCCCCCATTCAACGGCCCTGGAGGTGTGAAAGAATTCCAATGCACGCCCCAACCCTCTCCCCAATGGGGCCACGGAGTTACGTCTAATGCTTTCTTTCCCCTCGCCCCCATCGGGGAGAGGGGCCCAGGGGTGAGGGAGCACTTGGATCCGACTCATTTCTGCACACCTTCCTTCGGGGTCCCTGGCCCTTCGGCATGGTACACACATAACCGGCCAAGTCTCCATTCAGGCGCGACTAATTTACCACTTCGGACTGCGATTATCAATTACCTCATTTTATGCAACAGCCAGCGGGCCTTGCTTCTGAGCTCTTCCTGCTCCATAACGGTTCTGGCGGGATCAGCCAGGTTGATAACACTTTCCAGCAATCTCTTTCCATCTTCCTTTCGGCCAATCCTGGCGTAAGTCTCACCCAAGAAAAGCTTCAAATCGGAGTTGGTGGGCCCTACTTCGAGTCCATTTTCCAGTAGCGCCAGCCCGCGCCGATCGCTCCCGCCAAAGAGTCTCGGCAGCCTTATCTCCATTTCGCCCAGTGCCAAATAGATCCCACCGTTCTCGTAAGCAGGATCCAGCCTTAAAGCCCACTCGAACTCACGGCGAATCGTCGTAATGAGCCATAAGCTTTTGAATGGACCCTCCAACTCGGCGCCACCGCCATAATTGGCGGCTAACCAGAAGTGACCTTCCGGCCGTTGGCTTTCGAGGCTCACAGCCTTTTTGGCTGCTTCAACTCCATCCCTGAGCAGCTTGAGTTTGCCAGGCTGGTCTTTTTGCCGGTCACTGAGGTAATATTTGTACTTGGCCAACCGCCAAAGCTTTTCATAACTGGACGGCTCGCGCGCCAGCAAATTCTCGAGCAGGCTAATTGCCTGCTTTAAATCTTCGACATGGTCGCGACCCTCGAAGAGATTCTCAATTCGAGTCAGCAAATTTTCGTGAGCAGGCAACCCCGTTGGCCATGACGAAATGCAGCAGGAAAAAACCAGGACATTGAGAAATCCAATCAGTGGTCTCGGTGACTTGCTGTGACGGTCTCTTCGCATAGCTGTTAAGTTAAGAACAAAGGCGGAGTGTGGGAGGCGGTCCCCGAGCGGCGATTAGAAGTTTGGGGTTTAGAATCCCTGTTCTGTTAAACCCGAGCTGGTCGCCGCGCGGAGAACGCCTGCCAAATTCGGTTTCATGGCGGGCTTCCATTTTTCCGTCGTTAAGAAGCTCAAACCTTCCTCCCCGCCACTCCACTTTCTTACCGGCCATACCCAAGCACCAGATGAAAAAGCTCAGGACATCCCTCGCCGGAACGAGCCAAATATACTTTCGCAGAATTTCATCTCCAAGCCAGCGAACCCCTATCAGCCAGCTCATGGTCAGTCGTACCGCCAGCGTCGATCCTAGCAGCAGGAAACTCATCTCTGAAGCGCCAGAAAGAATAGTATAGAGGACCGCTAGGGTCGTCCCGTTGGTGAGAATCAAGCCCAGG
>QHZQ01000064.1:0-8012 GCA_003224725.1 Acidobacteriota bacterium
TGCGCGTCAGCAACGGCTCTGCCCTCAATGCATTGAAGTTAAGGGACTTTGAGAGGGTCCTCTGGACTCCAGGCTTCGCCGGACCGATCTTTGGCCGTGCTATAATGTTTAGCTGGGGTAAGATGAGATGAAGGAAAGGAAATTGACACCAAAGATATCGTTGTTGCGGTTGCTGTTGTTTCTGACCTTGGCTATGCCTTTGCTAAGGAGTGCCGATGCAGGGATTAATGGTCCGACGGCTGCCCAGGATAATTTAATTGTTAGAGGGGTATTGGTCTGTTTGAACCAAGGGCTGAAAGAAGCAAGCTGTGGAGGGAATGACCTCCTGGGTCTCAAGTCAGCCGATGGCCGAATTTACCCACTGAAAACTGGTAAAGCGGCCCAAACCCTAAAGGAGGAAAAAAGACTTCAGACAAATGAGTTCCAGCTTACTCTGAAAAAAATGAACGATTCCACTACTTACGAGATTGTGAAATCCCAATTTATCCGGGGTGGCAAACTTTACGACTTTTACTACTATTGCGACGTCTGTAACATCACCACCTATACTCCAGGCCCGTGCATGTGTTGCCGGCAAGAAACAGAGTACCATGAGAAGCCGGTGGAATAGGCATGCACGGCACACGGTCCTGTCAAAATCCTTGTCCCCCTCACGGTGGGGCTACTGATATGAAAAGGTGTCGCCAGTGTCACCGTCACGGTTGTTCCCTTTCCCTCAGTGCTTTCGATCCTGATCTGGCCACCGTGTTCGAGAATGATGCTGCGCGAGGTAAATAAGCCCCAGTTGGACGTGGTTACCCTGCCTCCCCTCACCGTCAGAGTAGGCTCGAATAGGTGTGGCAGGCGCTCGGCAGCTATGCCCTGACCGCTGTCGCACACTTGAATTGCGATTTCAGCACCGGATTGGACGCTGCTAACACTGATCTTGCCGTTTTCTTCGAGATGAGCGATTGCATTTCGAAGCAGGTGCAAAAAAATACGGCACTCAGCTGTTGTGGCTTGCACTTCAGTCGTGGAAGCGGTTTGAGATTCAACGTGACTTCCGCCCTTTGATTCAGCTCAGATTGTAAAAGACCAATAGTATCTTTAAGCAGCTCGTTAACGTCAGCCGACTGCTCCTCGGCACGGTCCAAATTGGTGAAGCGCTGCATGCGAGCTACCAACTGTTTTAGTCGCCGGCACGATTCCAAGGCAGTGTGAGCCAAACTGTCGAAAATTCCGGCCAGCCTGGTTTCGTCCGACGCTTGCCTCTTTTTGTAAAGGAGCACCAGTGTTTCAACGGCACTGCTCAAAGCCCCAATGGGGGTATTCAGCTCGTGACTTAATGCTGCTGCTAGCCGACCCTGCGAGCCGTCTTCCGAAGCCCTAGACGCTCGGCCAGGTAACGGGTCAGTACAGAGTCTTCCAGGCGAGTCCCGGCAAGCCCGACGTGGCCGTCGGGACGCAGCAGGTAGAACGATGGTTTCGGCATCCGCGCGCGGACGAGCTCCCGGTCATTGATTGGCTCGTCGGAAACCGGGTGGGTGAGGACGAAGCCGCTGAGCTCGGATGGGTCGGCAGGAAGCGCAGGCTGACCGATCACGATGAGATTGAAGCGTGTATCGTCGAGTCTCGCGAACAGGTCCTCGGTGGTACCGTTCGGCGAGAGCTTGAGCCGCAACCACGGAAAGCGATCCCCCGCGCGGGGCGCGCCGTCTGGCCAGCCCGCCAGCGTCTGCGACAGAGGACTTCTCGGGTAGCGGATACCGATCTGAGAGATGGTGCGAAACGCCAGCTTTCGCATCCGGTCACGGCTCATCGCAAACGCGAGGACCTTGGGAAGCACCCGCGTGCGAAGCTGCCCCGCCAGCCATCGGTCGGAGACAACCATCGAGAAGGCCCGGTCGGTCGTTTTGAGCAATCGGTCAGCGACCGGAACGCGCTCGATTTCGTACGAGTCAAGCAGCCCCCCGCCGGCGCGCCCCGACACAACGAGAGCGAGCTTCCACGCCAGGTTGTAGGCGTCCTGCAGCCCGGTGTTCATACCCTGAGCGCCGACCGGGCTGTGAATGTGTGCCGCATCGCCCAGCAAAAAGCAGCGGCGGTCGCGAAACCGCTCGGCACGCCGGTGATGGATTCGGTAGGTAGAGAACCACCGGCATTCCTGAAACAAGAGTGTAGCGCCGACCCGTTCGCGGATGGAGGGAAGCACGGCGTCGAAGTCTAGATCATCTCGCGAGCGTAGTTCCGGCGGCACGATCCCGGCCACCCTCCAGTGAGCGGACCCAGCCATCGGGAAAAACAAGTGAAAGCCACTACGCCAGAGATAGACGTTGAGCTCGCCCGGCACCATCGGCCCGGTCACGCGCGTGTCAGCCACGAAGAACACGTGCTCGTAAGGTGCACCAGCGAAGGCGATCTGGCTCAGGCTGCGCACCGCGCTGCGCGCGCCGTCGCAACCGGCAACCCAATCGGCCTTGATCTCCAGCATCGAACCGTCTGTCTGTTTGAGCGTTGCCCAGACGTGCTCGGAGGTTTGTACCAGGTCAACCAGCTCGGTGTTCCACTGCACGTCCATTCCCTGGTCGCGCAGGGCTTCTCCGAGCAGCCGCTCGTTCTCGTCCTGACCCAGGATCAGCAGAAAAGGATACGGACTCAGATCCTGCCCGATGTCACCGAGAGGGACGCGTGCAGCCCGTTGTCCTTGGACCCATATGTTCGCCCCGGTAACACGCGTGCCTAACTCGAGCGCCCGCTCGACAATCCCGAGGTGGGAGTAGATCTCGAGGGTGCGTGCCTGCACGCCGAGGGCCTTCGTCTGGATCGATGGGCCGGGGTTACGGTCGACAATTAGGGCGCGGACGCCGCGCCGTACCAGTTGGTTGCCGAGCATGAGCCCAGCCGGGCCGGCACCGACAATGAGCACGTCACTATTTGCGGGGATCTTCATACGCAGTTTAACCTTATGTCCTTTCGTGAAGCTTCTCGGTCGAGAACTCCGGGAGGTCCTTAATTATACGAATGTGTTGACCTGACGGTCACGCAAAGGCAAATAACCCTAAAAACATCAGTTCCAATAACCGCAGAGGCCTGAGACGCAGAGAGAATCGGGAGAAGCTCCGGTGTGCTGGCGTTTTCATTGTCACCCAGAAGGTGAACGAAAACGGAATCACCCGAGGTTCGAACGTGATGATCCGATTTCTCTAAATTCATTGCTGGCATCTTTACCGGAAAGCTCTCGGCGCCTCCGCGTCTCTGCGGTGGCTTTGGCTGTCGTTTCAGGGATAACGCCAATGCTTAAACAATTACCCACCGCAAAGGCCACATGGGCGTGCCTAGACTGTGGCGCCTTGCGTGCGCAATTCCGTCCCATCGATCTTTTCCGCCACGTCGCGCCTTTCCCACTTCACGATCTTTAGATCCAGGACGCAGATGGCGTAGATCACGGGCACAAGCAACAACGTAATAAAGGTTGCCGCCGTAAGACCCCCGATCTGCGCGTAGCACATAGGCTCCCAGAGCGGGCCGCCGTGAGCCGCCAGCGGGAATAGCGCGATGACGGTGGCGCCCACGGTAATCATCACCGGGCGCAGGCGCATGATGCCGGCATCGAGCACCGCCTGCTCGAAGGGCTCGCCTTCGGCGTGCTTTTCTTCGATGAAGTCGAACAGAACGATGATGTGGCTGACAATCACACCGACGAGGCTGACGACGCCAAGGAATCCCATGAATCCAAAGGGAGCCCCCATCATCCACAGCGCCGCCAGCGCGCCGACGGCCCCGTAAGACACGGCGGCGAATACGATAAACGGTTTGATGGCGTTTTTGAACTGAAAGGCCAGGGTGAGGAAAATTGCGACCACGGATATAGCGAGAACAACGGCCAGATCACTGAAGCCCTGGACCTGCTTTTCCTCTTCGCCACCGATTTCCAGGCGGTAGCCGGGCGGCAACGACGCCGCAACGGAGTGCAGGCGCGGCCGGATCTCTTCCATGATTTCCGAAGCCAGGACACCTTCCTCGGGCGAAGCCGAGACTGTGATGGTGCGGAACTGATTGCGCCGGCGAATGACTTCGCTGCGCAAGCTGTATTCGATCCGTGAAATCTGTCGCAAGGGTACCCTCTGTGTGCCGCTGCTGGAGTATACATAGAGATCATTGATATCGTTCAGCCGGGCGCGCTCGTCCATGCGCAAACGAGTTACCACCGGAATCTGCTTGTCTCCCTCACGTAGCGTCGTCACCTGATACCCGCTCACGCCGGTGGCCGAGGCGGCGGCAACATCGCGATTTGTCACTCCAGCGAGGTTGGCGCGGTCGGCGTCAATGGCGAGTTCCACATTGAACCGGTCCTCCCCCAGTCATCGCGCACCCGCGCGGCTTTCGGATTGGCCTTCAGAATCGCCCTGACACGATCCGCGGCGGCACGCAACGCCTCGATTTTCTCGCCCGAAACACGAATGGCCACAGGCAATCCCACGGCGTCACCGGTCTCCAGTTGCCGCACGTCGATCCGGGCGCCAGCAACTTCACGCGAGAGCCGCTCCTGCAACCGCGGGAGCAAATGTCCGGTGTCGTGCTTGTC
Source organism: Acidobacteriota bacterium (assembly GCA_003224725.1). Taxonomy (GTDB): domain Bacteria; phylum Acidobacteriota; class Terriglobia; order Versatilivoradales; family Versatilivoraceae; genus QHZQ01. Next base: position 4,565 of record QHZQ01000064.1, read on the forward strand.
CTTGAAGAGCAGGACGATCTGGGCGTAGTTGGGGTGATGTGGTTCGGGTGACAGCGAATACCAGAAGCGGGGACCGCCGCCGCCCACGAAGGTACTCAGGGATTCAAGCGGCCGCTTCTCTTCAGCAGACACCTGTTGCACGATGTTCTCCACTTGCTGGCCCGTGCGGTTCGCCAGATTGAAAGGCGCGTCCTCAGGCAAAAAGATGTCGATGTAGGCGAGATAAGACAGGTCCTTCGGAAAGAACTGCTTCTTCAGACTGTTTGCGAAAAATCCGCCTGCGGCGAGAATCGCGAACGATGCCAACAACACCAGCCAGCGATGACGGATAGCCAACTGTCCGATATGGGCAGGCGCCGGGGTCCTTACATTCCTGCGAGCACGCGGGCTAGTGGGGGCGAAAGGCTTCCTTCGGTAACGCGAAGCTGGTTTCATTCGCCAGGGGTGTCTTTTTCTCCATGTCGTTGTCAAACTGCGACCGGGTGACTCTTAGTCCCGCTCTTAATTCGGGTGCTGGTAAAACGGCTCACCGGCGGCTCCGGAGTTCAGTTACCTTTCCGATTGCTTGAAAGTGCCCATCGCCCGGCCGGATCTTAACCGGAAACATTCTTGGCACAAAATGATTTTTGAATGACCTTTAAGCCCATCCTGGACGAGTCTGGGTCTGCAATTCTCAGCTATTCCAACTCAAAGGCCTGGTACATCACCTGGCCACGCCGTTCAATTTGCAAAAGGACGGGACTACCGGTCTCCAGCTTGTTTAATGCATGTGTTAGCTCGGCGACATTTTTGACAGGAGTGCGATTCACCGAGTAAATCACGTCTCCAGTTTGCAGCTCCGCACCACCCGAAGAGGATCCCATAAGCTTGGCGGCCACGACCACCCCATTTACTTTGCGCAGGGGCAGAAGCATTTGAGAAATCTTGGGATCAATGCTGACGCCGAGGATGCCCAGTTTGGAAACCAGGTTCTCACTGGGATCGGCCAGCTCCGCAAAGCGATCGGGATCATCGGCTCGTTCCATCACTCTCACATCGAGTTGCAACTTCATGTTGTCGCGCAAGACTTCCGCCACCACATTGTCGCCGACGGAATGCCGGTAGAGGTTCACATTAAACTGACGGGCGTTCTCCATGACCTTTCTGTCCAATGTCAGCACCAGGTCTCCTTCCTTGATTCCAGCCTGATGGGCCGGCCCCCCGGGGAGCACATCCGAAATAATCACTCCCCAGGCTTGCGGGAGTCCCAAGCAGGAGGCGAGTAGCGGCGTAATGGTCTGAGCATAAACACCAATCACTCCCCGCCGCACTCTCCCACTCTTTTTGAGCTGTCTATAGACATTCCTTACAATGTTGCTGGGGATAGCAAACCCGACCCCCTCGCTGCCGCCAGACTGAGAGAGAATGAAGGTGCTGATCCCGATCACCCGCCCGTTGCTGTCCACCAGCGGCCCTCCGCTGTTTCCTGGATTGATGGGAGTATCGGTCTGGATATATACCATAGGGTCTTCCGGCTTCAGTTGGCGCGCCACGCCACTGACCACGCCCATGGTGACTGAATTGGCCAACCCAAGAGGCGCGCCAAATGCCAGCACCACCTGTCCCTGCCTCGAACCATCCGAATCTCCCAGCTCGACAAAAGGAAATCCTTTCCCATCGATCTTAACTAGCGCCAGATCGGATTCACGGTCCAGACCTAACAGTCGCCCTTCTAACATCTTCCCTTTGGCTTTCAACAGGGAACGGTTGGGTGATTTGCTCTCGGGAGAGGTCGGCAAAAGAACTTGCACGCGCCGGGCGCCCTCCACTACGTGGGCATTGGTGATGATGTAACCCTCCGAATCCAGAATCACTCCCGAGCCGATGCTGCGCTGACGCGCCAGAACGCCGGTGCCAGCAGTCTCTCCGTCAGTAACAGGTGCGAGGCCGCTGGAAAAGATTTGCACTACGGCCGGACTGACCTGCTGGGAAAGCGTTTCAAGCGAATCGCTCAACCGACTCAGGTTCAGGCCGGCTTCCTTCGCGTCAGTTGTTTGAGCCAACACGGATTTGCCAGCCAGAGAAAGGATTGCCATCCAAAGAAACCATGAACGGAAGTAAGTCTTCACCTGGGCAGAGCCTCCATTAATCTTAGATTGTTTCCCCGGCAAAAAGCCGCATTCTGGAAACCCGGTTCAGCAGCCGAGCCGCGTTGGGTAAGTCTACTCCGATGTTGCCATGCTCGAAAAGCAAAACAATTGTCTGACGAACACCGTTGAACTGCCGGGCCCTTCACACCTGCTAGGAGCAGAGCTGGAAGTCCAAAGAAGAGCTACATCTCAATTGTATCGGCAAATCTGCGCTCTCTGGAAATGACCGCAAGGCAGGGGGGGATTGGAACCGCGCGGAGAGTAATGATTACATTAGGCTGTGACTTGAAGGCGAACGGCTATCCGTTGGCGTGGCTGGATGATTGTTCTGACTCTTGTTGAAGAACACTACGGTTGATGTAGCGAAGAACGTCCTTAATAGAGATGATACCAAGAGGTATCTTTTCCTTGACAATGGGAATATGACGAAAGCCCCCGATTGACATTTGATGGAGGGCAAACCGGATCGAATCCTCCAGACCTAGCGTGACGGGATGAGCTGTCATCACATCCTTGAGTCGAATCTGATCTAAAGAATTCTGAGAACCGGCCAATTTGTAGAGTAGATCCCGCTCTGAGAAGATGCCAACCAGGTGTTTCCCTTCCACTGCCAGAACACAGCCCACTTTGCGATCTTTCAATAACTGAATCGCTTCGATAACAGGAGCGTCAACCACAAGGCTAATCGGGGGGACGGGATCTAAGTGGGAAACTGCATCCTCCATGAGCCTTTGCTGCAAGCCCATCCTGGGCTGGGGAACGTCCAACTTCATCAAGGGTTCCATGCAGTCTTCACAACGGTCAGTCCCCGGCAAATTCTCGAAACCACAAGCTGGACAAAACATATAAGGCTCCTTGGCTAACGCACTGCATTGATTGTCAACCGAGACTCGGTGTCAAGCCCCCTCCCGCCCCATCACTCATGAAGAAAACAGCAGGTGAGGAATAGTTCGGTTATTTATCCTCCCAACGAGTCCTTACTCTACCACCCACGTATCACCACTATTGAGCAACTTTTCCAAATTCCCGGGGCCCATACGGTTGACGGAATCTTGCACCTGAGCTTCTAATAATTCATCATAGGTCGGTTTCTGGACAGAGCGGAAGATACCTACCGGAACCGGAAAATCAGGATAGTCCATTCTCGCTAACATAAAGGCGAGACTCGGATCCGCTGCCTGGGCGTCGTGAACCAGCAAATCGGCTTCGGTAATACCGTTCCCTAACTCCACCACTTCCAGCTTTAGTCCCTTTAACCGCATCCCTTTGTTTCGGTCTTTGCCAAATATTAACGGCTTTCCATGTTCGAGGTTGATGGT
>QHZQ01000064.1:8117-9261 GCA_003224725.1 Acidobacteriota bacterium
TTCATTGGCCAGTGCCACACATAAGGGATTGATCGGATAATCGATGGACCCTTGCGGAGTGGATTTTGTCTTCTTTCCAAACTCGGAGGTCGGCGAATATTGTCCCTTGGTCAACCCATAAATCCGGTTATTAAACAGGATGAGGTTAAGGTCCACGTTGCGCCGGATGACGTGCATGAAGTGGTTCCCGCCAATACTCAACGAGTCTCCGTCGCCGCTGATCACCCATACCGAAAGCTCGGGTCGCGAGGCCTTGATGCCTGTGGCAATGGTTGGCGCCCGGCCGTGAATCCCATGAAAGCCATAAGTATTGACATAATAGGGGAATCGACTGGAACAACCAATGCCGGACACAAACACAAATTTCTCGCGCGGGATGCCCAAGTCTGGCAGAGTTTTCTGGGTCTGGGCCAGAATCGAGTAATCACCACATCCGGGGCACCAGCGTACTTCTTGGTCAGAAACGAAATCCTGGCGTTTAAGCTCCAGGCCTGACGTTTTTCTGTTGGTTGGATTTCCGTTATCGCTCATTACGATGGATTCCTCTTTCCTATAACAGCTCCTCAATTTTCTCTACAAGTTCTGAAATCTTAAAAGGCCGGCCTTTAACTTTGTGAAAGCCTGCAGCATCGACCAGGTAGCGGGCTCGCAGAAGCATTTGCAACTGCCCGAGGTTCAGCTCTGGCACGAGTACTTTCTCAAAACGAGAGATTACATCGCCTAGGTTCTTAGGGAATGGATTCAAGTGGCGCAGATGAACGCTGGAAACCGATTCTCCCCTCTCCTGCATGGCCTCGACGGCTGAGGTAATGGCTCCGTAGGTCCCGCCCCAACCGACCACTAGAACTCTCCCTTCCGGTCTGCCAAAGATTTCCACTTCAGGAATGAAATTGGCAATTCGGGCAATTTTCTCAGCCCTCAGTCGCACCATGAATTCGTGGTTATCCGGCTGATAGCTCACATTGCCTGTAATGTGCTGTTTTTCCAGGCCACCGATCCGGTGTTCCAAGCCAGGCGTCCCGGGAATGGCCCAGGGGCGGGACAGGGTCTGTTCGTCACGCAGATAGGGATGAAAGCCTTGGGGATCCTTCCTGAACTGGATGCTGATTTTGGGCAACTGGTCGATTGCGGGAATCTTCCACGG
>QHZQ01000709.1 GCA_003224725.1 Acidobacteriota bacterium
TCCCTTGGAGAGCGCTGCAGTATTGCGGGTAGGGAAGCAGCGCTTGCGCGACCGTCGGCGCGCAGCCTTGCATCTGTTCCACCCAGCCGGCATAAGGTAAAACAACGCCATCCACACTGGTGTCTCCCGACTGAAACTCATCATTAAGCCTATTACCCATGGAGAGGTATTTAGGATCCAGGGCGTTGAGAGGTGCTGTGCGGGAGGGGAGACGTGTCCCCTTGTTGGCCACATAGGCTGCGCTGATAAAAATATCATTGGTGACTTGGTGCTCGACCGTTAGGTTCCACTGCTGAGCATAGGGAAGCCGGTTGGCATCGAAGGGACGGTACATGATGTCCTTGCCGTTATCGAAGGATGAATCAATAAATGGGGGCCGTTGACTGTTTGGAATGACCGGGAACCCCCGACTTAAAATGAAAGCCGGCGTGTATCCACTATTGCTGCTGCTGAATGGGATCGTGGCATTAAACCCATCCTGGGCAATTCCCCCACTCCAATTCGGATAGATCGGGTTCGAGTAGAAGATACCGTAGCCGGTGCGAATCACAGTTTTCGGAGTTAAGCTGTAGGCAATCCCTATCCTCGGCGAAAAGGCTTTTTTCCACAGCAACTCAGGATAGCGTCTGCCAAAGCTAGCAGCTCCCCATTTTGTTCCTGCAAAAGCCAGACGACCAGGCCGATTACCTGCTCCCGGATTTGGTCCCAAGAGGTCAAAGAAAGAGAGATTATCAAATTTTTCCAGACTGGGCTTAAAGAGATCCCAACGAACGCCATAATCCAGACTCAGTTTAGAGCTAACCTTAAAGGTGTCCCCGAAGTGAAAGCTATAGGCTCTTAAGCGTGGGTGGACGTCCGGCACGGTTTGGATCCCTAAAGAAGCATCTGCGACCTGCTCCAGCAGGAAGCTGGCAATGGGATTGCCACTGTTGATCTCGTTTAAGCCACTTCCCAGACGGTTAAAGTTGAAAGTCCCTGAGCCGTTCCCAAGAATGGCCTCATTGGTCCCCATCCTCCGCATCTCGCCGCCGAACTTGAAAGTATGCCGGCCCCGCACCCAAGTCATCAGGTCATTGGCCACATAGACGGGTCTGGTGCCGTCGTCTGACGTGTTATTCCCATAAGAAAAGAAATCGTCACTAAATGTGATAATGGGTGCGAATTCGTGGCTTTCGGCCCCGGGAATCTGGGGCAGAGTGCTGGCATAAGGTTTGTTAAAGGAGGTCACTCCGATGACCGTATCGAGATAACCGAAGGCAAAGTGGTTCAGCAAAGTGGGACTGAAGGTATGAGTCCAATTCAATCGATCCACGAAGCTGTAGTTCACTTCATAGGGCCCTTCATTGGCGAGCTGTGCAGGCAATTGCGACACTTTAGAAGGTTTCGACCCTCTATGATGAACTGTCACATAAAAGTGATCTTTGTCGCGCCAGTATTGATCGACCCGCACATCAATCAAAAGCGAGTCTGCGAAAACAGTTGGAGAAATAGGCACTGGCACCACATAGTTGTTGAGTGGGCCTGAGAAGGTGGGCGTCGGCAGAAACTGAAAAAATTGTTTGGCCAGAGAGTTCTGAATTCGATCGGGGCAAATCACATTAGGGGTCTTGCCATCGCAGCCCATAAACTGGTCACGCAAGAAGGGCAGATTATTGGGGCCCGCCGGAAGATTGGGGTTGAAAGAGGGATTGGCATGAGTCGTGGCTGGATCAAAAATGGGAATCAAGTTCCCATTGCTGTCCACCCAATCGGTAAAATCTCCCTGTCTTTCCTTAAGGGATGGAATGCTCAACGTGGGCGTGGATGCTCCACCGCGAATTTTGAACCCTTCGTAATTGAGAAAAAAGTAAGAGTTCTTCTGAGGGCTCGAAAAGAGCCAGGGGATTCTAACCGGCCCACTAATGGTTCCACCGTAATCGTTTTCGATATCCTTGGGCCTATTGGGAATGCCGAATTGGCGAGCGTTAAGAGCGGTATTGCGATGGAATTCGTAAAGAGTTCCATGCCAATCTTTTGTTCCCGCTTTGGTCTCTGCCGTTACC